>NZ_CP075076.1:0-306836 GCF_023035295.1 Borrelia coriaceae | reverse complement strand
GGGTAGGTTTCCAATTAAGGTTGAGCTTAAAAGTTTAAGTGTGAATGATTTCAAAAATATTTTAAAACATACTCAAAATTCTTTGTTAAAACAGTACATTGCGATGTTTAAGGTTTATAATTTGACTTTAACATTTAGTGAAGAGGCAATTGATAGAATTGCTGAGCTTGCCTTTAATATGAATTATGAGGGAGAAAACCTTGGAGCAAGAAGGTTGCACGGAGTTATGGAAAAAATTCTTGCCGATCTTTTTTTTGAAGCGCCCGGTAGTAAGTTAAAAAAAATTGAAATAAATTTAGGCTATGTTAATGAAAAAATAAAAATTAACGAACAAAAAGACTTAAATTATTATATAATATAGTAAAAATCAGCTTGTGGTAAGAGAGGGTATTAGCTTGAATATTTTTGAGAGATCAATCGATTTAGCACATAGATATTTAGATGTTCTTAGTTTGAGACAAAGTGTGATAGCTGATAATATTGCAAATGTGGATACTCCAAATTTTAAGAGAAGTAATGTTACTTTTGAGGCTGAGCTTGAACGAGCAATTGTAAATGAAAGTACAAGTAATTTATCTTTGATAAAGGGGAATATTAAACATTTGGATGGCCTTAAGGAGTTAGGGTATTTGGATGTTAAACCCCGTAAGATGCTTGATTATCTCTCAACTTTTAATAATAATGGTAATAATGTTGATATTGATTCTGAGATGAAAAATCTTGTTCAGAATCAAATGATGTATAATTTGTTTACAAATGTTCAAGCTCATCATTTTAAAAGTGTAAATATTGTAATAAAATAAGTTATAACCTCAAGGAATATTATATATGGGATTATTTTCAAGTATTAATACTGCTTCAACGGGTTTGACAGCTCAAAGATTGAGGCTGGATGTTATTGCAAATAATATTGCAAATGTTGAGACTACTAGAACTACTGAAGGGGGCTCTTATAGAAGGCAGAGAGTAATTTTTTCCCCAAGGGTTATAGGTCCATATTGGAAAGGTCCTTTTGTGCCTGATTATCTTGATAATGGAATTGGTCAAGGTGTAAGGGTTGCTGGTATTGAGAAAGACAAGTCTCCTTTGAAATTAAAGTATGATCCAACTCATCCTGATGCAATAAAGTTTGGTGATCGAGAGGGTTATGTAGAATTGCCTAATGTGAATGTAGTTGAAGAGATGGTAGATATGATTTCTGCTTCTCGTGCTTATGAAGCAAATTCTACTGTTATTAATAGTAGTAAGGCCATGTTTAGGAGTGCATTATCGATATTGCAGAATTAAGGAGGATTTTGGATAAATGAGAGTAAATTCTTTTTTTACAGGTGATGACGTTGATTTAATTCGTACAAATCCTTTGCATTTTGGTATGAGTTTTGCTAGCGTTGATTTTAAGCATGAGGCAAAAGCTGAAACTTTTAAAGATTTATTCTTGAATTTAATATCTGATGTGAATAAGAGTCAATTGAATGTGTATAAAATGTCACAGCAAGCTATTCTACATCCAAATAGTATCGATGTTCATGATATTACAATAGCAATGGCTAAAGCTAATATGAATTTAAATATTACAAAAGCTATTGTTGAGAGAGGCATAAGGGCTTATCAAGATATAATTAATATTCGTTAAGGAGCTATGCAGTTTGAACAATTTTATTACTAAATTTTTTGCATCAGTAAGTAAGAGTTTTAAAAAGGCCAGTATGACTCAAAAAGTGGCTCTCGGTGTTATTGCTTTATTTATAGTTTTAGCATTTATTTTTTTGGTGGGATTTTCAACTAGAAAACAAGGTATTGCTCTTTTTGGTGTTGGAATTAAGGATCAGTACTTATTAGATCGAATAGTACAGAGATTGGATAGAGAAAATGTTGAATATGTTATTACTGCTGATGGTAAAATTTATTTAAGTGATGAAAATATGTCGAGAAAAATGAGAGCAATTCTTGTGAGAGAAGAGCTTGTTCCTGTGCATATGGATCCTTGGTCTCTTTTTGATATTGATAGGTGGACCATTACAGATTTTGAGAGGAATGTCAATCTTAGAAGATCAATTACCCGAGCTGTTGAACAACATATTCTTGCTCTTGATGATGTTGATGCTGTTAGTATTAATCTTGTTATACCTGAGAAGGCTCTTTTTAAAGAGTCACAAGAGGCAGTTAAAGCCTCTGTTAGAATTACTCCTAAGCCCGGTTCTGATATCGTAACTAATCGTAAAAAAGTGGAAGGGGTGGTTAAGTTGATTCAATATGCTATTGAAGGCCTTGAATCGGATAATATTGCCATTGTCGATAATAAAGGGACTATTTTAAATGATTTTTCTAATTTAGATGGCATTGATAGAATTGATTTGGCTGAAAAGGAAAGAAAACTTAAATTAAAATATGAGTCTATGCTGCGAACCGAAATAGATTCTGCTTTAAGTAAGGTTTTGTCTGTTGATAGATTTATGATTGCAAGAGTTAATGTGACACTGGATACGTCTCGTCAAACCACAGAATCTAAAGAATATGCTCCTATTGAGATGGAGCCTCAAGATCCAAAAGTGCCTTATAAAACAAGAAAAGTTAGTGATTCTACATTAATTTCTTCCCAAGTGCATAAAAGAGAGTATGAAGGTCAGGGTTATAGTCCATGGGGACCACCCGGTCAGGAGGGTAATACTCCGCCTGAATATCGGGATTTGAGTGATATTATTGGTAAGTCAAATGAGTTTCAGGAAATCAAAAATGTTGCTCTTAATGAAAAAAAATCCTTAAGCGAAAAAGAGCCTGCTAAAATTGCAGGAATTTCTCTTGGTATTTTTATAGATGGTGTTTGGGATTTTGTTTATGATGAAGCGGGCAATTTTATTATAGAGAATGGCATGCGCAAGAGGGAATATAAGCCTATTTCTGATGAGGCCTTAAAAAATATTACAGATGTTTTACAAAGTTCTTTTGAGTATAAGCCTGAAAGGGGTGATTCGATTGCCGTTAGAAATGTTGCCTTTGATCGAGTAAATGAATTTAGAAAGATAGATGAAGATTATTTTTCAAATGAAAATTTGAAGTTCTTAATTTTTGCAGTAACTATAATAGTTGCATTGTTAATATTAATATTTACAGTATTTTTCATTGTCTCTAGAGATCTTGAGAGGAGAAGACGTCTTAGAGAAGAAGAGTTTTCAAGACAAGCACATTTAAGACGCCAGCAAGCCTTAATGGATAATGATGATATTGGTGTTGAAGATGTTGTTGGTGGAATTAGAGAAGAGGATGAGCTTCAAACTAATGCTGAACTTTTGGCTAGAGATAAACCTGAGGATGTTGCTAAACTTATTAGAACATGGATTGTGAAGAATGTATAAAGGGTAATAATTTATATGGAAGAGCAAAAGGAAAAAGAGATATTTGGTGTTTCTACTTTAACGGGGAAACAGAAAGCTGCTATTTTGTTAGTTTCAATAGGTTCTGAAATTTCATCTAAAATATTTAAATATTTGTCTCAAGAAGAGATAGAGGCTTTGACCTTTGAGATAGCCAGGCTTGATGTTGTTACCTCTGAGCTTAAAGATAGTGTGCTCTTAGAGTTTAAAGAGTTAATGATGGCTCAGGAGTTTATTCAAAAGGGTGGCATAGATTATGCTAGAGAGCTTCTTGAAAAATCTCTTGGTACTCAAAAAGCGGTAGATATTATCAATAATTTGGGTTCTGCTTTGCAATCAAGGCCTTTTGAATTTGTTAGAAGAGCAGATCCTGCTAATATTTTAAACTTTATTCAACAAGAACATCCACAAACAATAGCTTTGATACTCTCATATCTTGATCCTCAAAAGGCTTCGTTTATTCTCTCAAGTCTTCCTACTGAAATTCAGACTAATGTTGCAAGAAGAATTGCATTGATGGATAGGACTTCTCCTGAAGTGGTAAGAGAAGTTGAAAGAGTGCTTGAAAAAAAATTAGCTTCTTTATCTTCAGAGGATTATACTTCAGCTGGTGGCGTTGATAATGTTGTTGAAATAATTAATATGGCTGATCGAAAAACAGAAAAGTTTATTATTGAATCTCTTGAAGAAGAGGATCCTGAGCTTGCAGAGGAAATAAAGAAGAAGATGTTTGTATTTGAAGATATCGTTCTTCTCGATGATAGATCAATACAGAGAATTTTAAGAGAAATAGATGGTCAGGAATTAGCAAAAGCTTTAAAGTCAGTTGATGCGCCTGTTCAAGATAAGATTTTCAAAAATATGTCTAAGAGAGCTGCTGGAATGCTTAAGGAAGATATGGAATTTTTGGGGCCTACTAGGCGTAAGGATGTTGAAGAGGCTCAGCAAAAAATTGTTTCTCTTATTAGAAAGTTAGAAGAGCAAGGTGAAATAGTAATCTCAAGAGGTGGTGAGGAAGATGTTCTTGTTTAATAAAGGAGTTGTATTTGCCTAAGGTTTTATATAAATCAAAAGAAGTTGTAAATGCAGTAAAGTTAGAGTTTGTTGAGATTACAAATCCTATTTTTAAATCTTTGGAAATTAAGAGAAAAGAAAATGAAATTTGTGATATAAATACTCGTAGTATTAAGCTTCGCAATGAACTTGCAGAGTTAATGAATCAAAGGGCAAAACTTCAAGATGAGATTGAACATGAACATGAACTTGCTAAGAAAGAAATAGATGTTGAATGTTCTAAGCTTCTTGAAGAAGCTAAAGAACAAGCTAATAAGATAGTAAGTTTGGCTAATGAGAGAGCCGAAGCTTTGCAAAAAGAAGCTGAGGAGAAAAAAGGGGCAATTGAGCTAGAATCTAATTTAAAAATTGAACAAATAGTTAAGGAACATGGAGAGAGATTAAAAAAAGAACTTGAGATAGAAACTGAAAGGGGAAGGAATGAAGGATATGATGCAGGATTTAAGAAGGGATGTGAAGATTATGATAAAGTATTAAGAAAGTTAAATAACATGATATCTTCTTTAGTTGCAAAGAGAAAAGAGATTCTTGAGTCTTCAGGAGAACACATAATGAATCTTGTAATGCAGATTGCAGTGAAGGTAGTTAAGAGGATTATAGATTCTCAAAAAGATGTTGTCATAGAAAATGTAAATGAAGCCTTAAAGAAAATTAAAAGCAAAACAAATATTGTTATTCGCGTTAATCTTGATGATATAGATATTGTGAATCATCAAAAGCATGAATTCATTTCTAAATTTGATTTTATAGAAAATCTGGAAGTTATTGAAGATGTTAATATAGGAAAAGGTGGGTGTGTTATTGAGACTGATTTTGGTGAAATAGATGCAAGAATTTCGTCCCAACTTGATAAAATAGAGGAAAAATTTAAGAATTTTTCTTCTATTTTCTAGTGATTAAGGAATATTGATGAACAACTTCTTTGAAGGTTATTCAAAAATATTGGATGAGCTTGAGCCTGTATCGCTTATTGGTACGGTAAAAAAAATCAAAGGACTTTTAATAGAGAGTTTTGGTCCAAGGTGTGGTATTGGTGATTTATGTTTAATTGAACAGAGAAGTGGTAAGATAATACATGCTGAAGTTTTGGGCTTTAATGGATCTTTTGTTAGCCTTATGGCTTATGAAGGTTTTGATGGAATTGAGGTTGGTGATAAGGTTTATTCCTTGAATAAAAAACCCCAAATTAATATTAGCGATGAGTTACTTGGCAGGGTGATTGATTCTCTTGGTAGGCCTATTGATAGTAAGAGTCAGTTTCTTAACAATCATTATAAGGAATTAAGTTTTAGTAGTATTAATCCTCTAAGTAGAGGTATTTTTTCTGAACAAATAGTTACTGGAGTTAGAGTTCTTGATGGGTTTTTGCCAGTTGCAAAGGGGCAACGTGTAGGAATTTTCTCAGGTGCTGGTGTTGGAAAATCTACTTTGCTAGGTATGATTGCTAAAAATTCTAAGGCAGATATTAATGTTATTGCATTTATTGGGGAGAGAGGTCGTGAGCTTAATGAGTTTATTAAGTATGAGCTTGGAGAAGAGTGCTTTAAGAGGAGTGTTTTAATTGTTTCAACTTCTGATGAATCTCCTATTTCAAGATATAAAGGGGCTTATACCGCAACATTAATAGCAGAATATTTTAGAGATCGTGGAATGGACGTTATGTTGCTCTTTGATTCAATTACAAGATTTGCAAATGCTAAAAGGGAAATTAGTCTTTCTATGGGAGAGCCGCCTGCCACTAAAGGATATCCTCCTTCTGTTTTTGTAGAAATTCCTATTTTGCTTGAACGTTCAGGATTAAATGATAAGGGTAGTATTACAGGGTTTTATACTGTTCTTGTTGAGGGTGATGATTTTACAGAACCGATATCTGATAATATGAAAGCTGTTTTAGATGGGCACATTATTTTAGATAGAGATTTATCTGATAGAGGTATTTATCCCTCAGTTAATATTTTGAGTTCGACTTCAAGATCTCTTCATAGAATAGTGAGTTTTGAGCGACAAAAATTAATATCTAAAATTAGGAATTTGTTATCACTTTATAAAAATTATGAAGATTTAGTTAAGACAGGGATTTATATAAAAGGTTCTAATCAGGAAGTTGACTTGGCAATTGCAAAGTATCCAAAGATTATTGATTTTTTGTCTCAAGGTATACAAGAGGAATTCGATTTTGAAAGTTTGGATAGTGAATTGAGAGAAATATTAGCTTGAATGATTTAATTTTTAAGAAAAAAAAATTTGAAAAAATATTTAATATTAGAACTTATGATAGAAAGTCTAGTGAAAACGATTTAATAAATGTCAATAATGAAATTTCAAAAATAGAAGAATTTTTAGAAGGAATTTCTAAAAATTCATTTAAATTAAACAATATTGATGTCTTTTTGCAAAAAAATTACTTAGATTATTTGATTTGTAGAAAGAGTGAAGAGTTGAAAAAGCTTGAGAAGCTTAAGTGTGAGTATGATAAATATTATGATGTTTATTTCAAGAAATATAGAGAAGAAAAAAAGGTTGAAATATTAATAAAAACTTTAAATAATACTATAATTAAAGAAAAAGTAAAAAGCGAAAACTTGTGTTTAGATGAATATATTAATTATAAAGTTTGTAAAAAATTAAGGAATAGTCAATGAATAGTTGCTTGTCATTCTTACTTAGATTTTTTGTATGGTTATTTTTCGTTATTTTTTTCTTAGTGTTTGCATTTTTTTTGGTTGATTTATTTGGTATATATCAAACTAGAGGTTATTTGCCTGTATATATTAGGAGTTTACTTTTTAAGGAAGATGTCCAGTCGTTTGAGTATACAAATGTTAGTCTTGATGAGATTAGAATGATGAAGGAAAAAGAGGCTATTTATATTAAAAGTCAGCAAGTTGAAAAATTGAGAGAAGAGTTAAAAAAAAGAGAAGATAGTTTAAATAAATTGGAAGCCGAACTTAATCAGAAGCAAAAAGATTTAGATTTTAAACAAAAAATAATTGATGATATTGTCAATAAATATAGAGATGAAGACGCAAATTTTGCACAAGCTGCCTTATATTTAATTAATATGCCACCAGAGGATGCTGTTAAGAGGCTTGAAGAGCTTAATGATGAGATTGCAATATCTTATATGCGTAAGGTGGAAGATATTGCTAAAAAAGAGGGTCGGGCATCTATTGTTCCTTATTGGTTATCTCTTATGGATTCTAAGAAAGCTGCTGTATTGATTAGAAAAATGTCTGTTAGTTCACTGGAGTGATTTATGAGTAATTTAAGTAAAATTATTGCTAATTTACCAAATTTAAATAAGGATTTCAATTTGGTAAATACAGGTGGTGTTTTTAGTAAAGCTAAAAAGGGTGTGTTTTCAAGTCTTATTTCTTCAGAGATTCAAAATCTGTCTGATTTTAAAAATTCAATATTGGAATTTATAAAGTTTTTAAAAAGTAATGATCTTATAAATAAAAATTTTAAGAATATTTATTTAAATCAGACCTTTGTTTTTGATAAATTGAGTGATAATGGCTTCGTATCTGATTTAAAATCTTTGCTAAAAAAAATGGATAATTTATTTGGGTTTGAGAGTTTGAAGGTTTTAAGTGAAAATTTGTCTTTTAACTCTAAACCGATTGACAAAAAAGAAATATTAAAAAATGTTGAAAAATTTTTATTTGATCTTCAAATTTTATTTAGCAATTTAAATTCTCTTGTTAATGTTGATATTGTAGACATTGGTATTGATTCTAGTCATAGAGATTTAAATGTTGTAAATAGAGATAGAGAAAAAAATGTTATTAATATTGATGTTAATAATTTTAAAAGAGATAGTAGTGTAAAGGAGTTCCTGAATTTAGGTTCTAGATTTAGATTAATTGATGGTGAAAATTATGTTGGCAGATATGATCTTAAGGAGACCTTTGATAGGCTTGCGGGATTTATAGAAGAACTTTCTGCTTCTAATATAAAACATGTTAAGGAATCTTTTGTCAGTCAAATTTCTGATAATTTGATTCCCGAATGGAATTTAAAAATTAATCATAATATTGTGAATAAAGCCAAAATTGTGTTAAAATCGAATGATACAGGAGAAATTAGACTAATTTTAAAGCCTAAAAGACTTGGTAGTATAAGGATTAATTTAAATCTTGATTCTAATAATAATTTATTAGGTAAGATAATAGTTGATAATCATAATGTTAAAACTCTTTTTGAGCAAAATATGTATTCAATTAGTAAAATGTTAGATGCTAATGGTTTTAATACGAGTTTAAATCTTTCTCTTGCAGGTAGTGGTACTGGATTTTTTTCTGGTAGTTTTGGTGATGATGTTAATAAGCGAGAATCTGATTTTAATCAAAATAATGTCTTTAAGATAGAAGATGAAGTTGAGATTTCTGGTGATTTGGAAAAAAGTATTAATTTTATTGTTTAGAGTGGAGGATAGATGAGTAGAGTTGATAGTATTGACAATTTAGTTAGTGTAGGTAAATCTAAGGAAGTATCTAATTCTAGGGTACAAAGAAGTATTAAAGGGAGCAATCTTGGTAGGGATGATTTTTTAAAATTACTTATTACTCAACTTAAATATCAAGATCCTACAGATCCAATGAAAGATAAAGAATTTATTGCTCAAATGGCGCAATTTTCATCACTTGAGCAAATGACAAATATGAGTAAATCTTTTGAGAGTCTTGCATCCGTTCTTGGCATAAGTAAAGAATTGGATTTATTGGGAAAAATAGTTGAATTTGAGCATGGTGATGGCGAGATTGTTAAAGGTAGAGTTACAAATGTTAAAACTGGAATAATTCCACAAATTATGATTGATGGCAAGTATTATGTTTATGATAATATTTTATCAGTAGGATTGGAGGAGTAATTATATGATGAGATCTTTATATTCTGGTGTTTCTGGTCTTCAGAATCATCAAACAAGGATGGATGTTGTTGGTAATAACATTGCAAATGTTAATACTATTGGGTTTAAGAAAGGAAGAGTTAATTTTCAGGACATGATATCTCAGAGTATTTCAGGAGCGTCTCGTCCTACTGATGGGCGTGGAGGTGTTAATCCAAAGCAGATTGGTCTTGGAATGAGTGTTGCTACTATTGATACTATTCATACTCAAGGGTCGTTTCAAAGCACTCAAAAAGTTTCTGATCTTGGGATTAGTGGTAATGGTTTTTTTATCTTAAGAGATGGCAATAATTCTTTTTATACAAGAGCCGGTGCATTTGATGTTGATTCTGATCGACGTCTTGTGAATCCTGCAAATGGTATGAGAATTCAAGGTTGGATGGCAAAATCTATTGGGGGAGAACAGGTTATTAATATATCTTCTGATGTTGAAGATTTAATTATTCCTATTGGAGATAAAGAGGGTGCTAAGGCTACTGAGCATGTTACTTTTGCCTGCAATCTTGATAAAAGATTACCTCTAATTGAAGAAGGTGCAAGTGAAGTGGATGTTGCTCGTGGCACTTGGGTTGTCAATAAAACTATTTATGATAACTTTGGAAATACTAGTATTCTTGAGCTTAGAGTTGTAAAAGATACAGATACTCCTAATACATGGAATGCTACAGTTTTAGTTAATGGTGAAGAAAATTCCAATTTTACAATAGGCTTTAATAATGAAGGTGCGTTGCTTTCTTTAAATGGTCAGGCGGGTCAACCTGGTGATTTACTTGAGTTTCCTATAACTTTTGGAGTTGTAAATGCTAATGTTGGGGAAGTTGGTGAACAGCAAACTATTAATCTTAGACTTGGAAATGTTGGTAGTTATACTGATTCGATTACCCAATTTGCTGATGCAAGTACTACAAAGGCTATTGTGCAGGATGGTTATGGTATGGGATATATGGAAAGTTATGAGATCGATCAAAATGGTATAATAACAGGGGTTTATTCAAATGGTATTAGGCGAGATATTGGTAAAATTGCGCTTGCTTCATTTGTTAATCCTGGAGGACTTGCAAAAGTAGGTGATACTAATTTTAGTGAGACAAGTAATTCAGGTCAGGCTCGGATAGGTGAAACTGGTTTAGCAGGTCTTGGTACTATTAGAGCAGGAGTTTTAGAAATGGCTAATGTTGATCTTGCTGAACAATTTACAGATATGATAGTAACTCAAAGAGGTTTTCAGGCTAATGCTAAGACTATAACCACTTCAGATCAGTTATTGCAAGAGCTTGTGAGGCTTAAGAATTAATTTTTGATTTAGTTTATGATTTATGTAACTAAACTTAATGGCGATGGGTATTATTTAAATCCTTGTCATATTGAGAGTATTGAAGCTAATCCTGATACTACAATTCTTCTGATGAATGGTAAAAAATTGGTTGTTAAAGAAGATATAGTAGAGGTTGTGGATAAAATCAAGATGTATAGGAGAGAGGTTATTTTGTTAGACAGAGTTACACAAGAGAATAAGGGAGTTGGGTTATGAATTTGGCTAGTATAATTGGATGGGGAGTTGGATTTGGTGCTATTTTAATTTCTATGGCATTTACTCCTACAGGATTAGGCGTTTTTTGGGATTTGAGTTCTGTGTTTATTACGGTTATTGGTTCTTTTTCTGCACTTGTGGCTTCATCAGAGATTTCCACTGTTAAAAAAATTCCTACATACTTAGGATTTTTCTTTAAAAAAAATTCTTTTGGTAAGGTTCCCATTATAAAAAATTTAGTGGAACTTTCAGAAAAAGCTAGAAAGGAAGGGCTCTTATCTCTTGATGATGAACTTGATCAAATTAATGATCCCTTTTTTAAATCTGGAATGCGACTTGTTGTTGATGGTACTGATCCTGAAATAATTAGAACAATGCTTTATCTTGAACTTGATCAAATGCAAGAGAGACATAAAATTGGTGCTGGTCTTTTTGGAACTTGGTCAAAGCTTGCTCCTGCTTTTGGAATGATCGGTACGCTTATTGGGCTTATAGCTCTTCTTGGAAATTTAGAGGACAGATCAGCTCTTGGTTCTTCTATGGCTGTTGCTCTTATTACAACTCTTTATGGTACAATAATGGCAAATTTAATGTTGATTCCTATTCAAATTAAATTAGAGGCTATAGATCTTGAGGAAGCGTCAGTTAGGACAATGATAGTTGAGGGTATTTTATCAATTCAGGCAGGGGACAATCCTAGGATTTTAGAACAAAAATTGGTAACATTTTTAACTCCTAAGGATAGGAGTAACCTTGGAAGCGGTATGTTTGGGGGAGAATGATGGCATTGAAACTTAGGAAAAAGCGTTCAAAATGTGCAGAAGGTGCTCCTGATTATATGTTGACTTATGGAGATATGGTGACCTTGTTGCTTGTTTTTTTTGTTACTATGTTTTCATTGAATGATGTTATTGTCAAGGAGAATGTATTAAAAATAATGTCAGCTTCATTTACAGGTTCTGGATTTTTTAAAGGTGGGAAGACTCTAGATATTAATAAGCTTTCTTATTTGAGCAATAGTTTTATGTCTCTACCCTCTACTGAGAAGAATAAGCAGGCTACTCAGGCTTCTAAGAATAAGTCTATTATTGAATTTATTGAAAAGATTCAGTCTAATAGGGTTATTGTTAGGCAGCATGAACGGGGTATTGTTGTATCTCTTTTAGCCGATGCTTTTTTTGATTCAGCTAGTGCTGAAGTTAAGCTTAATGAGAATAGGGAAACTATACAAAAGATAGCTTCTTTTATTGGGTTTTTAGATAGTCAAGGGTATAATTTTAAAATTGAAGGACATACAGACAATATTGATGTTAATATAAATGGGGCTTGGAAAAGCAATTGGGAGCTTTCTTCAGCAAGAGCAGTAAATATGTTAGAGCAGATTTTAAATTATACTGATCAGTCTAAGATACAAAGTATTGAGAGTAAATTTGAGGTATCCGGATTTGCGGGTAGTAGACCGATTGCAACAGATGATACCCCTGAAGGTAGGGCTTATAATAGAAGAATAGATATTTTAATTACTAGTGATGCTTCTTTGAGTTCTACTAAAGGTATTAATCAATAATGATGTTTTATCAGTGAAAGAAGAAATTTAGAGGAGGTAATATGCCTGACAGAGATGATGGTAGTATGGATGTAGGTGGTTCTAATAATAAAAGAATTGGGCTACTACCTGATGTTATAATAAAAATTTTGCAAATATTAGCTATAGGACTATTTACTGTTGTTATCATGATAATAGTTTCTTATTTCGTTTCTAAGATGGTAGTAAGTCAAAGTGGGGCACCTAATAATTTTCCAATTTTTTCTAATGAATATTTGGGGAAACCTCCTATGCTTATATGGTATGAGAGCATAGATGAAATTAGAGGAACTACTCAAGATACCCCCCCAAAGACTTTCGTTATAAAACTTGCCTTGGGTTATGCTGAGAATAATGTAAATATTTTAAATGAGCTTGGAAGACAGAAAGTACGGTTAAAAGATATTATTAGAGAATATTTTAGTCAAAGAACAGGGCAAGAGATCAAGAATGAAAGTCAGATTAAGGCAGAACTTAAGGCTAGAATTAATAGTATTCTTAGAAATGGTGAAATCAAAGAAATAGCATTAACGCAGATTGATATTTTTGATATGTGATTTTTAAAAGGAATTTTGAATGGCAGGTAATCCGGGAGCATTATCACAAGATGATATAGACAGTCTTTTAGAATCTATTAATTCATCTGATACTTTATCATCAGATGATTCACTTTCTAATATTATATCTAGTCCTATGGGCAAAAAACAAAAGGTTAAAGTGTATGATTTTAAAAGACCAGATAAATTTTCAAAAGAACAAGTAAGGACGGTATCAAGTTTTCATGAAGCATTTGCAAGGTATACTACAACTTCACTTTCGGCACTTTTGAGAAAGATGGTTCATGTGCATGTAGCTTCAGTTGATCAGTTGACTTATGAAGAGTTTATTAGATCTATTCCAAATCCTACCACTTTGGCAATAATTAACATGGATCCTCTTAAGGGTTCTGCTATATTTGAGGTTGATCCAACCATTGCGTTTGCAATAGTTGATAGGCTTTTTGGAGGCGATGGAGATACTATTAAGGATAGGAGTAGAGATTTAACAGAAATAGAACAGTCTGTAATGGAAAGTGTTATTATCCGTATACTTGCTAATATGCGAGAAGCTTGGTCTCAGGTAGTCGATCTGAGACCTCGTTTTGGCCATATAGAAGTTAATCCTCAATTTGCCCAAATAGTTCCCCCAACAGAAATGGTTATTTTAGTAACTCTTGAAGTTAAAATAGGTAAAGTTGAGGGGCTTATGAATTTTTGTTTGCCTTATATTACAATAGAGCCTATTGTATCTAAGCTTTCAACAAGGTATTGGCATTCTTTAATTGGTGTGGGCACTACTAGTGAAAATCTTGATGTAATTAGAGAAAAGCTTGAAAATACAGATATGCTTTTAGTAGCTGAAATTGGAGAGGTTAAGTTAAAGGTAAGAGAGATATTGTCGTTAGAAGAAGGAGATGTGATTAATCTTGAAAATTCTCCAATAAATAAGGATTTGATCTTAAAGGTAGGAACTAAAGAGAAATTTAAATGTAGAATGGGTCTTGTTGGAAATAAGATTGCAGTTCAGATTACAGAGAAAGTTGGTGAAGTAGAGGATTTTGACTTGTTAAAGGAGCTTACAGAAGAAGTTGAATAGTTTAAAAAGTTTAAATGTGTTAATAAGTTTAATTGAGAGGTGAATTAATGGCTGTAGATGATAATAATGATATTGGTGAAGAAAAACCTGAGATAAAAGGTGTTAAGCTTCCTGATCTAATTGATACTTTGCCTGAGGGTGTTGATCCTAGTAATTTTGGTCTTTTGATGGATGTTTCTATGCAAGTTACTGTTGAACTTGGTAGGACTGAGCGTAAAATAAAAGATATACTTGGTATGTCTGAGGGAACGATTATTACACTTGATAAACTTGCAGGTGAGCCTGTAGATATTTTAGTAAATGGTAAAGTGGTAGCTAAGGGAGAGGTTGTTGTAATTGATGAGAATTTTGGTGTTAGAATTACCGAAATAATTAAAATTAAAAATGAGTAATTTAGCTTTATTAAAATTTTTGTTTTTAATTGTTTTTATATTTTTTTTCAAAAATTTATTTGCACAAGAAAAGGAAATTAATTTAGATATTACCCCTTCTAGTTTAGAGAGTGAAGTTAATTTACCCATATTTGAAGATGATAAGTCTAGTTTTAATAATAAGGATATACAAAATGTGTCTATTGTTAATCTTTCCGATTTAGTTACTATATTTTTGTTCTTGCTTTTTTTTCTTATTTGTATTTTTTTATTTAAAAAAATGATTTTCAATCATAGTAAAATCAGCAATGAGGACAAATCAGCTATTATAAGAGAGCTTGCTTTTTATGAGATAGACAATAAAAATTCTTTAAGAATTATTAATATATTAGGCGATGTTTATGTATTTTTGATATCAAGTAATTCTTCTATTTTGCTAAGAGAGATTAAACGGGGGGAAGAATTAGATAGTTTAAAATTTGAGCTTGATAAGGCTAAGAATCGTAGTAATTTAAGTTCATTCAAATCAATTTTTAATAAAGTGTTATATAAGAATAAAAAATATGATTCATTGCTTGATGAGACTGAGCGTGAAGAGCTAGAGCATGATATTGAAACTTCTTTAAAGAACAAGCAGGATAGATTGAAAAAGTTTTAGAGGTTAAATTTGAGTAAGAAATTAAGTCTTGTTTTATTTCTTGGAGTTATAAATTTTTCATTTGCTCAAACTAAGTCTTTACAGCCCACTACTGGTTTGAATTTTCCGTTTGTTGATCTTGTAAATTCTACTGGCGGGGGAATAGTTTTTCCTTTGCAGCTTTTATTTATATTAACTATAATAACTCTCTCTCCAGCTTTTTTGGTTTTAATGACTTCTTTTTTAAGGATAGCAATAGTATTAGATTTTATTAGAAGGGCATTGTCACTTCAACAATCGCCGCCCAATCAGTTAATAATGGGATTGGCTTTATTTTTAACTCTTTTTACTATGTGGCCAACTTTTAACATAATATATAAAGATGCATATGTTCCTCTTAAGGATTCAAAAATAGGGTTTAATGAGTTTTATGATAGGGGAATTGCTCCACTTAGAAACTTTATGTATAAGCAGATGTCTAATAGTAAGCATGAGGAGATTAGATTATTTATGAGTATTAGTAATTATTCTAGACCTAAAAATTTTAGTGAAGTGCCTACTCATGTTCTTATTGCATCTTTTGTATTGCACGAACTTAAAGTTGCTTTTAAAATGGGCATTTTAATATTTTTGCCGTTCATAGTGATAGACATTATTGTAGCTGCAGTTTTAATGGCTATGGGAATGATAATGTTGCCACCTGTAATGATATCGTTACCATTCAAATTAATGCTTTTTGTAATGGTAGATGGTTGGACTTTAATTACTAGTGGGCTTGTAAAAAGCTTCATGTGAGGATTGAAATGACGACAGGACAAATTATTTATCTTATTAGGCTTTCGATTGAGAATATTATTATCCTTTCAGCACCAATGTTAATTACAGCTCTTATAGTTGGCCTTTTAGTTTCAATTTTTCAAGCTGTTACATCGATTCAAGATCAAACGCTTAGTTTTATTCCCAAGATTATCATAATACTTTTAACTCTTGTTATATTTGGTCCTTGGATTTTAAAAAAGCTTATGCAATTTGCTATTGTGATTTTTAGTCAAATCCAAAACATATAATGTATGGATTAAACATATGAATATGAATTTTTTGATTTTAAAATCTTTTGTGGTCTTGCCTGTATTTGTTAGGATTTTTCTCTTTCTAAAATTTTCTCCTTTTTTTAGAACTATAAGAATGGGGTATTTAAATTTTTTCTTTTCTTTAATTCTATCTATTATTGTTGTAGACAAAATCAATGTTTCCTATCCTTTAGATAATTTGATTGCTTTTACATTAATATTGGCAGGAGAAGCTATTTTAGGCCTTATCCAAGCTTTTTTTGTAAGCATAATTTTTAATGTGTTTCATTTGCTTGGATTTTTTTTCTCAAATCAGATGGGGCTTGCTTATGCAAATATTTTTGATGTTTTTGCAGAAGAGGATAATTTGGTAATATCCCAAATATTTACTTATCTTTTTTTGCTTTTATTTTTATCAAATGGTATTTTGTTGAGTTTCTTTATGATTGGAGTGCATGATTCTGTTTTGAATGTTAGAGTTGAAAATATGGTCAATATAAAAAATTATGAATTTATTAAGTTAATTTTTTATTCTTTTGCTATTCTTTTTGAAAAAGCTTTAGTCATTTCTCTTCCAATATTGGGAGTACTTTTACTTTTATATTTGATTTTGGGTATACTTTCAAAGACTTCTCCTCAGATTAATTTATTAATGATTAGTTTTGCAGTTTCGTTGGGGTTAGGATTAATTATTTTGTATATCTGTTTTCCAAGTTTGGTTATGGCTGTTAGGAGGGTAATTGAACTTGCTTTAGAATCTATGAGTAGTGCTTTAAATTTATTTTCTGAGACCTTAGAATGAATGCTAGCAATGAGTTTTTAAGTAAAAGTTGGTATATACCTCTTAATTTTTTTGCTTCAGAAGATGATGGTAAAACTGAGCTTCCTACTGAGAAGAAGAAACAGCAAGCAAGAGAAGAGGGGCAGGTATTAAAATCAATTGAAATTAATTCAGCAGTTACTCTGTTCATATTATTTGCTGTATTTTTTTTTATGTTATCTTATTTTGCTTACGAATTAATGGGTATTTTTAGGTTGCAAGCTTCTAAGCTTCCAGAAATAATGTTAATTAGTATCCATTCATTGGCTTTTGCGTATATTAGATCGATATTTGGATATATAGTTGTATTTTTTTTGATATCATTTATAGTAAGTTTTTTAGTTAATGTTGTGCAAGTTGGCTTTTTGATAACCTTTAAACCTATAGTTCCTAAGTGGTATAAAGTAAATCCAAATTTTTCAAGATGGATTAAAAATTCGTTTGGTTCATTGGACGCTTTTTTTAATTTATTTAAAAGTTTGTCAAAAGTTGCTATAATATCTTTTATATATTATATAATGCTAAAAAGCAATATAGGTAAAATCTCAAGAATGTCTGAATATAGTCTTGAAGATGGCATTTCTGTTATATTAAGTCTTGCTTACAGGATATGTTTTTTCTCAATACTAGTATTGCTGGTTATTAGTATAGTGGATTATCTTTTTCAAAGGACTCGTTATATTGAAAATTTGAAAATGACGAAAGAAGAAGTAAAGCAAGAGAGAAAAGAAATGGAAGGGGATCCTCTGCTTCGTTCTAGAATGAGAGAGCGAATGAGAGAGATTTTAAATTCTAATTTAAAAGTAACGGTTCCTCAAGCGGATGTGGTAATTACGAATCCAGAACATTTTGCTGTTGCTATTAAATGGGATAGTAATATTATGTTAGCACCAATGGTGCTTGCTAAAGGTCAAGATGAAATTGCATTTGTAATTAAACAAATTGCAAGGGAAAATAATATCCCTGTGATGGAAAATAAGCCACTTGCAAGAGATCTTTATGCTAATGTTGATGTTAATGAAGAAATCCCAAGAGAATATTGGGAGATTGTCTCTAAAATTCTTGTGAGGGTATATTCTATTGCTAAAAAATTTAATTAGGGGTTAAGTTGTTGGATGCAAGAAAAAATTCTGTGTTAGGATATTTTGGACTTAATAACAAAGCAGACTTAATAGTTTCGGTCGGCTTAATACTTATTGTTGCTAGTTTTATTTTGCCGCTTCCTGCATTTATTTTGGATGCTTTGATTGCAGTTAATTTGGTGGTTAGTCTTTTAATTATTCTTATTGTTTTGTATTCTAAGCGCTCACTGGATTTTTCAGTTTTTCCAACACTTTTACTTGTTATGACTATTTTTGGTCTTGTTTTAAATATTTCTTCTACTAGATTAATTTTGACAAAAGGAATAAATTTCGATGGTCAAATGATAAGAGCCTTTGGAACATTTGTTGTTGGGAGTTCTGGGACGGAGGGTCTCTTTGTTGGGTTTATAATATTTCTTATTATAATTGCAGTTCAGTTTATTGTTATCACTAAGGGTGCTACAAGAGTTGCTGAGGTGGCTGCTCGTTTTGCTCTTGATGCGCTTCCTGGAAAACAAATGGCTATTGATTCTGCATATAGTTCTGGAAATTTAACTGAAGAGGAAGCTACAAAGCAGAAAAATGACTTGCAGTCTGAGGTAAATTTTTATGGTGCTATGGATGGTGCTTCTAAATTTGTTTCGGGAAATGTAAAGGTTGGATTTTTAATAACGATTATAAATATTCTTGGAGGACTTATCGTAGGGATTACTCTTCAAGGGCTTAATGTTAACGATGCGATTAATAATTATGTTTCTTTGACTGTTGGGGATGGACTTGTTTCTCAGCTCCCAGCGTTATTAATTTCAACAGCAACAGGACTTATTGTGACTAGATCAATATCAAAAAATAGTTTTGGAGGAGAGATTATTGAACAATTTACTTCCTATTCAGGAGTTTATTGGATTGTATCTGGGTTTTTGTTATTTTTGGCCTTTCTTCCAGGATTTCCTACATTTATACTCATTCTTTTAAGTGTGTTGATAGCATTCTTGGCTTATGCACTCTCTAACTTAGCTAGAAATAGAGAATTTCATGAGAAGCAAAAAGCAGAAGAGCAAATATTAAGTTATGCTGATAAAGAAATTGCCCCTGTAGTTCCGCTAGATCCATTGTCTTTAGAGATTGGATATAATCTTGTTCCGATAGTTGATGATTCAAAAACTTCAGAACTTCTTGATCGTATTGTAAAGATACGTCGTGAGGTTGCTCTTGAATTTGGGATAGTTGTACCTAAAATTAGAATAGTGGATAACATGAGACTTGCACCAAATGAGTATTCATTTAAGCTTAGGGGAGTGGAGATTGGGCATGGGGAAATTAAGTTAGGTAAGTTTTTAGTTATAAACGTAGGTTCTGATTCTGGTATTAAAGGTGAGCTTACAAAAGATCCTTCATTTGGACTTCCGTCTCTTTGGGTAAATGATAATGAGAGGGAAGTTGCTGAAAAATTAGGTTATACCGTAGTTGATCCCCCTTCAATTATTGCTACTCATATGACTGAACTTATTAAGAGGCATGCTTATGAGATTTTGACGCGTCAAGATGTTCAAAATATTCTTGATATTTTTAAAAAGGATTATGGTGCTATTGTTGAAGAAGTTTTAAAGGACTTTTCAGTGGGAGAAATTCAAAGAGTATTACAAGGTCTTTTAAGAGAGCAAGTTTCAATACGTAATTTGGTTACAATTTTTGAAACAATAGCAGACTTTACAAGTGTTACTAAAGATATATTCTTTTTAATTGAAAAGTGTAGACAAGCAATTGGAAGGCAAATAGTTAGTGGGTATTTAGATTCTAATTTAGAACTTAATGTAATAACCATAAAGCCAGAATTTGAGCAAAAAATAATTGATTCACGATTTGAGGCCAATAACGATCTTGTAAGTTCCCTTGAACCAAATTTAAAAACTAAATTTATTTATGAACTTTTTAGACTTGTAAATGAAGTTCAATCACAAGGATATTATCCTGTTATATTGTCAAGTGAATCTGCACGACCTGTAATAAGGGTCTTAATCAGTAGAGAACTTTCAGATATTGTTGTCATATCCGTTTTAGAGGTCCCTAAAAATGTTAAAGTTAATGTGCTTAAAACAGTAGAGGTTGAAGAGTAGTATTATGGTACAGTATTTTACAGAAAGAGGTCCTACCTATAATGAGGTCATAGAAAGCGTTAAGAGAAAGTATGGAAAAAATGCTAGGGTTATGACTTATAAGACAATAGCTCATGGGGGAATATTTGGTTTATTTAGTAGAGATTGGATTGAAGTTTCAGGTTATGTTAGATATGATATTGGGCAACAGCAAATAAATGTTGAAGAGGAAAAGCGCAAGATTCTTCAAAGCATTAAAAAAGAAGAGAGTTCTTCAATTGAAGATGTAATTAAGGAAGTTAAATCCCTTAAAAACGAACTTGCACATAAAAAGGAAGAAATTAATCATCCAACTATTTTAAAAATAGAAGATATTTTACGTAGTAATGATTTTTCTGAAAGTTATATTAGAGATATTAATAATTTTATTAAGAGAGAATTTAGTTTATCAGATCTTGATGATTATGAGAAAGTTAAGGATAGTGTTATAGTCTATATTGCTAAGACTATTAAATGTTCAGGATCTCTTATCGATAATCTTAAAAAAAGAATCTTTATTTTAGTTGGGCCAACGGGTGTTGGGAAAACTACCACTATTGCAAAACTTGCAGCAATTTATGGAATTAATAGTGATGATAAGAGCTTAAATATTAAGATTATTACCATTGATAACTATCGTATAGGAGCTAAAAAACAAATTCAAACATATGGTGATATTATGGGCATTCCTGTTAAGGCAATTGAATCTTTTAAAGATTTAAAAGAAGAAATTACGCAATCAAAAGATTTTGATCTTGTCCTTATTGATACGATTGGTAAAAGTCCTAAAGATTTTATGAAACTTGCTGAGATGAAGGAACTTCTTAATGCCTGTGGTCGTGATGCTGAATTTCATTTAGCTGTGAGCTCTACTACAAAGACAGCAGACATTAAAGAAATATTTCATCAATTTTCTCCCTTTAGCTATAAGACCGTAATTTTTACAAAATTAGATGAGACAACATGTGTTGGCAATTTAATAAGTTTAATTCATGAAATGAGAAAGGAAGTTTCTTATGTTACTGATGGGCAAATTGTCCCTCATAATATTAGCATTGCAGAACCTCTTACTTTTATTAAAAAGATAAATGGATATAGAATAAATGATGATGTTGAATTTATTCGAAAGCTCAAAAGTAAATCTTATTATTAAGGATAATGTATGATGGAAGATCAGGCCCAAAGTTTACGTGATATTATGAGATTGAATAATAGAGCTAGTTTCGTTATTGATGATAAAATCCAAAATAATAGAACAAGATTTATCGCTGTTACTAGTGGTAAGGGTGGAGTTGGAAAGAGTAATATTGCTGTGGGTCTTGCTATTAAATATGCAAATCTTGGTAAGAAAGTTTTAGTTTTTGATGCAGATATTGGTATGGCTAACATCAATATTTTGCTTGGAGTCATTCCTAAGTACAGTATTTATCATATGATTATGCAAGGACGAGGTATTAAGGAGGTAATAACAAAGACAGAATATAATATTGACCTTCTAGCTGGTGCTTCTGGGACAACGGAGCTTTTAGATTTATCAGAGTCTGAAATGAATCAGTTTATAAAGGAGTTATTGAAAGTTTATGAATATGATATAGTTATAATAGATACCAGCGCTGGAATTTCAAGGCAAGTTATTTCGTTTTTATTTTCTAGTGATGACGTAGTTATTGTTACAACTCCAGAACCTACCTCTATAACTGATGCTTATGGTATCATTAAGGTTTTATCTCATAAAATGGAAAATTTAAAAAATTTAAGGCTAGTTGTCAATAGGGTGGCTAATATAAGTGAAGGTAAGGTCGTGGCTAAAAAAGTTGTTGATATTTCAAGTCAGTTTTTAAATTTAAATATTGATTATTTGGGGTATATTTATGAAGATCAAAATATTAGAAATTCTGTTTTTAAACAAAGACCTTTTATTTTATTAAATCCTAATAGCAAGGCTAGCTATTGTCTTGATTTTATTGTGGCTGCTCTTGAAGAAATTACTCTTGACAATAGAAAAAGAAGAGGTGTGATAGGTTTTATATCTAAATTTTTTGGCATGGAATAGATAATATGTTGTTTAATAAGAAAAGCAATTATGTTTTGTTGTTTAGTTCATTTGCATTTATTATTGCGTTTATTCTTGGAATTTTTGCTCGTGTGCCTTTTATTACAGTATTGTTTAGAGCGTTATTTCAGTTTATATTTTTTTTCTGTATTGGGCTTTTGCTTGAATTTATATATAAGAAATATTTGTATGATCTTTTTAAAGATGATAGCTTGAACGATAATACAAGCAAGGGTATTGATGAAGATTTTAAGCCTGAATCCGATAATATGAACTTTTATTCTGAAAATATTGATATGAATGATAATGACAATTATAGCCTTGCAAAAGAATTGAATAAATATGATGCAACTATTAAAGAGAATAAGTTTAATGGTAAATTATCAGAGCAAATTTCGCATGTTGGGAATACTGATCCTAAGATTGTTGCTGAGGCTATTAAGACTTTGATTAATAAAAAGGAATAATTATGGCTAATATCAGCGATTTTTCCGAATTGAGGAATAAAATTAAAAATTATCTAGATCGAGAAAATAATGTTAGTTTAATAGAGGTGGAAGCAGATACGCTTGAGGAAGCTTTACATGATGCGTCTTTAGAATTAGCAATGTCCTATAAAGACTTAAATTATGAGGTTTTAGTGCGTGGAAATAATGGGTTTTTTGGATATGGTAAGAGAAAATGGAAGATTGTTGCTTATAGGCATTCTTATTTCAAGTTTGGCGATACTGATATTTTAAGTTCACAAAGTGGTGCTGAAGAAATTGAGTCTTTAGATGGAAAATTTTTTATCAGGAAGACTGCCAAGGGAGTATTTTTAAAGGTTACCCCTGCTCAGGGAGATGGGAATGTTGTTAAGCTTAGAGATGTAATGGATAAATTTGCCTCATATAGTAACATCAAAGATTTGGATGAAAATTTTGTTATATCAGTCATTGAGAATGCTAATGGTAAGTATGAACAAGTGTCTGCTTTTGAGGCGGATCTTGCCGAGAGTGTAACTATGATGGTTCATATATCAGAAGATTCAATGTCAGTGACTATTGAGTTTACTGTTCCTGGTCCTAATGGTGCTGAGGTTTTAGAAAAAGATATTTATAGTATTCTTAAAAAATATGGAATATCAGAGCGAGCATTCCTTAAGGATAGGATAAAAGAATTTGTGGATTCTCCACTTTATGGTGAACCAATTGAGATGGCAAGAGGAGCAAATCCTGTTAAGGGCAAAGATGCTTATATTGATTTTATTGCTAAGAGTAAGTATGGTGTTGTAGATAATGAGCTTAGAAATGTCAATAGAGGAGATGAATTGGCAGAAATTATTCCCTTATCAGAGGGTATTGATGGGTATACTGTTTTTGGAAAAATATTAAAAGCAGAGCGAGGTCGAGAATTGGATTTGGTTTTGGGAGATAATACTTTTAGAGAAGGAAATAAGATTTTTGCAAGATGTGATGGATATATATCTATTGTAAATGGTATTATTTCTGTACATGATGTTTATATTGTTGAGGGTGATGTTGGACCTGCTACTGGAAATATAATAAATAATGGTATGGTTCTTGTGAAGGGCAGTATTTTAGATGGATATAATGTTATGGCTAAGAGTGGGATAGAGGTAAATGGGCTTGTTGGTAGATGTAATTTACAAACGGATGGTTCTATTGTTCTTCGTAGTGGAGCTAATGGAAAGGGTGGTTCAGAGATTTGTGCAAAGAAGTTTATTAAATCCAAGTTTTTAGAAAATGTTAATGTACGATGTGAAGGTGATGTTGAAGTTGTAAGAGGAATTGTCAATTCTTTTGTTTCTTGTACGAAGAAAGTTCTCTGTATTGGAAAAAAATCTAAGATAGTTGGTTCTGATGTTCGTGCAAGAGAAGCGGTTAGAGCATATTCTATTGGATCTGAGGGTAATGCTGAGACTTTTATTTGTGTTGGATATGATCCTGAAATAAAAGTTTTACTATCTAAATTTACAGAGTATCTTGTGAAGATTGAAAAACGGTTGGAAGTTGTAATAAAGGATATTTCTGCCTTAAATAAGAACATTCAACTTACTGTTGATAAAGCTGAGAAATCTTTAAAAATTGATAGTTGTAATGAGCTTATGAATGAGAGAGATATTTTAATTTTGGAAATAAAGATGGTAAAAGATAAGCAAGAAAGCTTACAAGATTTGCTTGAAGATAGTAAGACTGATGGCAAAATTTTTGTTGAGTATATGGCTTATGCTGGGGTGAAGTTAAATATTAAAGATGCTTATTATGAGCTTCCAAGAGATTATCATAATATAACCTTTGTAGAGGATGACAACATTATTAAAATGTTAGCTTATGTTCCTTTTGAATCTAAATAGGTTATTTTTAGGAGAATCCTTATGGATATTAATAGTTTATCTGAGGTCGTAAAGATAGTTACACAGGGTGCTTTTAAGGCTAGTGAAATTTCAAATGAAGATTTGAGGAAGAAAAAGATAAGGGAAAATAAGAGTCGGAGTTTAAATCAAAACAAGGGTTATCATGTTGATTCTGAGATAAATAGCATATATCCGACTGATGATATCATGCATGAGAATCTTAATTTTATTACAATGTCAAAGGTTAAGGCGTCTCAGAGAGATGTATCTGGAATATATGATATTAATTTTCATGATCCAAAACTTGGGAAAAATGTTGATATTGAGCGATAGTTTAGGTATATAGGACATTCGGTATGTTTGTTGTTTTTTGTTTTATTTTGATTATATTTGTTTTTATATATTTTCATATCTATATTAGTTTGAAGATAAAATCTAATAGTATACTTAAGAAATTTAGGAGTGAGGTAGATAAAACTATTATTGAAATTAATCAAGCTACTGATAGAAATATAAATATCATTGAAATAAAAATTGAGAGCTTAAATAGGATTATTAAGGAAGTTGATGAGAGGATAGAGATACTTGATCAAAGATTATTAGGGTTTAATGCTCATTCAATTTCAATGGGGAATAATAATTTTGGCGCGAGAGGTGATAGTGGTACTTATAGGGGTAATTTAGAGTATTCGATACCTACTATTGAAAAAAATATAATTAAGGAAGGGTATAATATTCGCCAGCAAGTTATTTCGCTTTATGAGCAAGGCATGTCTTTAGAAGTTATTGCTAAAAAATTAAAATTGGATTTGGGTGAGATCGAATTGATTGTTTCAATTCATAGGGGTAGTTGATGAAAAAATGGATAGGCATAGATCTTGGAACCACAAATACTGTAGCATCTTGTTTTGATGCTAGTTCTAGAGTGCTCTTAAATGATAGGGGCGAGAGAATTACCCCATCTGTTGTGTCTTTTACAGATTCTGGTGTTATTGTTGGTAGTGCTGCTAGACATCAGATATTGGTAAATCCAGATAGAACTTTTTATAATTTTAAAGTTAATATAGGTACAAATGTCTATTATGAAGTAGATAATAATAAATATAGAGCTGAGGATATTGCTTCTTATTTACTTTCAAATGTGAAGATGAATGCTGAAAAATTTTTAGGTACTGAGGTTTATGATGTTGTAATAACTGTTCCTGCTTATTTTTCTGAGATTCAAAGAAGAGGTGTTGTAGAGGTTGCAAATCTTGCAGGATTGAAATGTAGGGCAATACTTAATGAACCAACAGCTGCTGCTTTGTCTTATGCTTTTGAAAGACAGATAGATGGATTATTTCTGGTTTATGATCTTGGTGGTGGAACTTTTGATGTTACTCTTTTAGAAAAACAAAATGATACTTATACTGTTCTTGCAAGTAAAGGCGAAAATAAACTTGGCGGTAATGATTTTAATGAAATTATAGAAAAGCATGTTTTGAACAGTTTTAAAGAAGAATATCCTGAGATTAATTTAGACGATATTGTTATTATTGAACAAATAAGAGATAGGATTGAAGAAGCTAAAAAAAATTTATCTATTATGGATGAGGTTAATATTGTATTACCTTTTCTTGATGGTAAGCATTTGAATTATAAACTTACAAGAGATGATTTTAATTCTATGATTAAGGAATTTATAGATAAAACTATTAGTCTTACAAATGAATGTATTGCGGATTCAGGTGTTGAGCTTGAACGTATTTCAAAAATAATACTTTCAGGAGGTTCAACAAGAATTCCTTTAGTTAAAGATAGATTGAAGGAAACTTTTCCTAAAATTGAAGTGTTGGATTTTTTAAATCAAGATGAGGTTGTTGCAAATGGTGCGGGCATTCATGCTTTTAGTCTTTCAAATAATAGTTCTCTTATTGACTTTAAAGATGTAACACCTTATTCTCTTGGGATTGAAACTTGTAATGATGGATTTTTTACATTAATTAAGAGAAATACTTTATTGCCAGTTTGTGAACGCAAAATATTTACAACAACTAATGATTATCAGGAAGAGATTGAAATACATGTGCTTCAAGGTGAATACAAGAAGGCATCTTTAAATTATTCTATAGGTAGGTTCTTTTTTAGTAATATACAAAGAGCTTTAAAAGGAGTTCCAAAGATAGAGATACTGTTTAATTTGGATGAGAGTGGTCTTTTAAGTATTGCTGCAAAAGATTTAGATACTAATACTTCTAAATCAATTCAAATGAGAATGACTAGTGCTTCTTTTGATAGTAGTGTTCGAAATGAAGGTGCCCTTTATTCATTAGAAGAAATTAGTCCAGGTGATGTGTTATAAGACACAGGATTGAATTGACTTAAACATTTATTTAAATTGAGGTATTAATTTTTATTGTTTTAAAGCTTTTTATAAGCAGTATATTATTTTTCCAAGGATATCGTTGATATTTATAAATCCATATTCTCTTGAATCAAGGGATACTTGTCTATTTTCTCCTATTACTAGATAATGATTCTTTGGGATGTATATATTGTTTAATTTTTTTAGATGTTCTTTATCTATATTAAATTTTAAATCATGTATGGATATTACGTTTTGTGGTAATTTTGTAAATTTTTCTCCTGGGATGGCAAAAATTTTTTTAACGGATGTTTTTCTTGTGATGGGGTCTTTAATAAGTACCATTTCATTTTTTTTTGGTGCTCCCCATAACACAATATATGTGTCTTTACTGTTTAGTCTTATCCCATAAGCTAATTTATTATTAATCAACCAATGTTTTTCTAAAATTATTGGTAGCATTGAAGAACCTTTGACTAAATGGAAAGACAGAGATACTTTGATTATTGTTAACATTAGTAGTAAGGCCAGTATCATGGGTATTAATATTTGCTTATGAGTATTGATCATTTTGCGAGTTTCCACTTGAGAATTTTTAGCAAATTGCAATTTCTTTGAATGTATAGTGTATAATAGGTCATATTATGATTATACCAAAAAAGGATCAGAATGTATTAAAGAGAAACAGAAATTTTTTGTTTGGTAGAGCAATTAAAAGTGATTTTCAATTGAGAGATTTTGGTAAGGTTCGTAACTTTTGTAAGAGAAAACGGAAGAATGCTTTTCGTTTTATAAATATTGCAAAAAGTTTTTTTGATATAGTTAAATTATTGTTTTTGATTATCTTTGGTAGGGTGGTCGGTATTAATGATTATAAATATCGATATTCTTATGATAAGGTGCGACTTAAAATTATTAATACTTTCGATTTTAATCCAACTTATAGCTTTATTTTTAGGTTTAATGCAATAATTTTTGTTTTAGTATTAGTTTTCTATTTAAATATTTTTTCGTATTATGGTTCTTACATATTTCTAAGTAAGTTGAGTTTTCCTAAAGATTATTTTATTGATACTTTTTTATATTATAGTGATCAAGATTTAAGTCAGATTAATAATCATCTATTTGGGGTAGATACAAACAATTATGAGGCGACAACTGTAAGGAAGCCTTTTGTTTTAAAGGTAGTTCAACATAAAATTAATCCTGGTGAAACATTGTCTCATATTGCGGCCAGATATAATATAACTAGTGAAACTTTAATTTCTTATAATGGTATTCAAGATGTAAGGAGCATTAGGCCTAATCTTGTTATTAATGTGCCTAACATGAAAGGAGTGCTTTATACCGTTGAGAAGAATGATTCTCTCTCATCAATTGCCAAGAAATATAAAATTCCCAAAGTAGATATTCTTGATGCTAATAATCTTGATAATGAAGTTTTATATTTAGGTCAAAAGTTGTTTATTCCAGGTGGAAGAATGGCTAAAGAATTACTTAGAAATGCTTTAGGAGAGACTTTTTTATTTCCAACTCAAGGGGTTATTACTTCAGGTTATGGTTATCGTCCTGATCCTTTTACAAAGATTATTAGTTTTCACAATGGGATTGACATTGCAAATGCGGCTAATACACCCATTGTTGCAACAAAGGAGGGTGTTGTGGTAACGGTTGGATTTAGTGTTGGAGGGTATGGAAAATATATTGTCATTTCTCATAATAATGGTTTTCAAACTCTTTATGCTCATTTAGGTTCTTTTGCGGTTAAGGTTGGACAAAGGGTTTCAAGAGGGCAAATAATAGGGCGTATGGGAAGTACGGGATATAGCACTGGTAATCATTTACATTTTACCATTTTTAAAAATGGTAAAACGGGAAATCCTATGAAATATCTCAAGTAATGCCTATATATACTTTGATACATCTAATGTTTTTAATATTTGCATTAGTTTTTTTCCTTCTATTAGATCAATTAACCTACCTTCGATGATTTGTTTTGCTTTATCAGAGAATGTGGCTGGCGCAATACAGAGTCCTTTTAATTTGCTTTCTTTGGTTTTTGCAATAAAGTCTTTTAGGAATAATTCTCCAAAGTTCTTTTGGTCTGTTCTTACAAATCGGACTATTAAATTTTCTTCCCATTGATTGTTTGATAGTTGAAAGTTCATGTCTATAAATTGTAAATTTATTTCATTTATCTTTTTGTCTCTTACTTGAAATTTATTTTTATATATTTGAAGGATAATTGCGCTAGCTAAGCTATCAAATTTTTCTTTTGGACTTTTAAGATATATTCTTAATGCTAAATTTTCATTCAGTCTCTTGCTGAATTCTAGTTTTTCAGCGATTTTTTGATAGTGTGGATCAATTCTTTCAACTTGAGTAAACGCTTCTGTTGCTTTTTTGTAATTCTCATGTTCTATATATAACTCTCCTAGTTTGTAAAAGAGTTTAAGTAACGTTTTTTTAGGTAAGTCCGGTTTGATTTTCATCATTTCTCTAATGTTATCTTCTAATTTTGCTAAATTGTGATTTTTTGAATTTATCTCAGATTCAATTAAAAGAGCTTCGTATATCATGCCATTTTTGTTTCTTATTTTGTTTGCAATTTCAAATGCAGGTCGGTCCTGGTTTAATTGAGATAAGGATTGGGCATATGCTAATAAAGCATCTATATCATTTTGTATATATTTCCTTATGTTATTAAATATTCCGACAGCTTTAGTATAGTTTCCTGTATGAAATAGTGCTATTCCTATGTATTTTAAAGCCTCTTCATTATCCTTATCAATTTTATATATTTTTGTGAGATAGTGGAGCGCTTCTTTGTAATGTCCATTTCTTAAGAAGGCTATTCCAAGATAGTAATTCACGTCTATATCGTTTTTTTTCATGATGTATGCTTTTTTAAGAAATCCTAATGCTTCTACATTAAAATTTCTCTCAAGATTATAAAAACCGTAACTTAAGAAAGCCTTAAAAGAATCTATTTTTTGATTTGTGGGATTTTCTTCCACAAGTTGGCATAATTTTCTGGCATATTTAATTCCATTTTCAAAGTCTTTATTGGAATAATAATAATTGTTTAAAGTTTGTAAAGCATTTATTTCATTTGGATTTGTTTTTAGTATATTCTCAGCTTTTTCTGTGAATTTTTTTGTTTTACTTAATGTTTTTTTTTGTTTTTGTTTGTTTTTTATTTTTGTGTTTGATATTGCAATTTTGGAGAACAAGAATATCAAAGCAGATATTAAGATTGAGGAAAGTATGATGAATAATGGTAACATTCTAATTTCTCCTAAAGATCATATTTAGTAATATTATATAAAATAATAGCTCATAGTCTTTAAATATTTTTATGTTAAATAAAAGATTACTTATAAGTTGAATATAATATTAATTATATTATATTATTGTTATAGTTTAGTAATATGTAAATTTGTTTTTAAAAGAGAACAAAAAGGTTGGAATTTTTGAAAGGGTTTTTAGCTATAAGGCTTTCTAAGAATGAATATTTTTCGATTTTAAGTTTAAATGACACTGCTGTAAAGAGAGTGGTATTGGGTAAGCTTCCAGATGAGACTAATGTAAAATTGGATTTTTATATTAGTGAGTATGAAGACTTTTCTAATCCTATTATTATTGGATCTTTTTTCTTAGATAATCTTAGCAAAGAGAGTGCTAGTATAAATGTTTATTTCAAAATAGATTCTATGATGCTTTATGTTTACGGTGAGTGTGATGGTATTACAAGTAAATCTAAGTTTGATTTAAGTTTAATGAGCCTTTCTGTAGCTTCAGATAAAATTAGTGATTCTCTAGAGGATGCCAGTTCGAATAATTTGTCTGTTGGTTTTAGTGGTCTAGAACATAAAGAGGATTTTGTTAAGGAATTTGGCGGTGGTGTTGGGCACAATAGTTTTTCAGATGTTGGTTTAGATAATGTTAATAGTTCATTTGAGAATCAAAATTTATTTGCAAATGAAAAATCCTCCAACAACGAAGATGATTTGAGTTTATTAACCGAGTCTTTAAATTCAGATAATAATGTATCGGTAAATGAAAATTTAAATTCTGAATCTGATCTTAATTTAGAAAATTTTGATTTTGGGCTTCAAGAAGATAGATTTAATAATAACCTTGATGAGGGCAATCAAAGTGAACATGTTCTTAGTGATAAGGATATTATCAGTCAAGAGAGTTTAGATTTAGATGATATTTCTGTTGATATTGGTTATGCAAGTGAGGCTTATGATAATTTTGATAGTATTAATGTTAATACTTCGAAAAGTTCTTATCTTGATGATTGGAGTATTGATGATATCATTACGGATATTGATGAAGGATTGGGGGAAAGTGAATTTGATGATGTTGCTTTGGATTTGAGTGAGGAAGGTTTTACTGTAGATATTGATAATAGTCAATTGGATTTAGATTCAGGAGAAGGTCTCATTCAAACTTCTATGCTTTATTTAAGTCTTATTTCTTTGTTTCTTTTAATATTTTTTTCATTATTTTTGATTTTTTCTAAAGTCTTGAATCCTAAAAATTTTGCAGTTTCTTATTGCCTCCTTTATGAGGAAGAAAGAATTATTAAATGTAAAAAAAACAGTTATGTTTAAGCAAATTGTTTGTTTATTCTTTTTGAGTTTTTTTTCTTGTTCTTTTGGAAAAGGGTATTTAAGTAGCAGTATAGTTAAAAGGAATGTGGATGATTTTGATTTAAATCGTCTAAATTGGTTATGGAATTTTGACTATGTGGGAAAAAATTTCGATCAATATTTTGGCATAGATTCAGATTCTTATGTGTATATTGCCTATCTTTTTAAAAAAATAGGATATGATGAAAAGTTTACGGAATACATGTATAAGGCAATAGAGAGTAACAATGATATTGCATCTCAATTTGCTGGTATTAAACTTCTTGAATATTATAATTCTAGAAGAGAGTATCCTGAGGCTGAACTTATTGGACGCAAGCTTTACAGAAGATATGATAATAATAAATTTATTGCATTAGGATATTTTAAAAGTCTTTATTGGCAAAAAAAGAATGATGAGGCGCTTTTAGTTTTAAATAAACTTGAAAAAATGGATTTTATGCAGTTTCAAGAGAATGAAAACCTTTTATTTAAGGCAGTGCTTTGTTTTAATATTTCTGATATCAATTCATCATTGATTTATTTCAGTAAATTGTTTGAGGATTTGCCGGCAGATTATTTACATGTAAGAGCTCATGATTATCTCTTTCTTGAAGAGCGATTTAATATTTTAAGTTCAAGTTTTTTAAATCTTGTTAAGTTTAAGGCCTTGATAGCTAATGGAGATTTGAAAGGTGCAATCAATATACTAAGTGATGATTTTAAACGATATTATAATAATTTTGTATTTTTAAATGATGTTTATAAGGCTTTTTTAGGGTCAGGATATATTAGTAGGGCATTATCTTTTTTTAGTGCTTTAAATAGTGTCTATAAGGATTATTATTTAGGGCTTATTAATTTAAGGTTAAAAAAGGACATAGGTTTTCTTACTATAACTAAATATTTAGAAAATGCTTCTCTTGAAAATGAACCTTATAGATTAGATATGCTTAATGAAATTTTTAACAATTTCATATTTTTGCAAAATACAAGAACTTATTTTGCAAAAAACATAGCTAAATTTTATACAGGTAAAGATAAGAGTAATCCTGGATTTGTTAAGGTATTGGATGAGTATATTTTAGAAGCTGTGCAACTTGGAGATTATGATAATTTGTATGCACTTTATCATAATGGTCAAAATGTTATTGCTGATGCTGTTTTGTCTAGACTTGCCTTTATTAATGCAAGGCTTATACATCATAAATTTATTGAGCCTAGATCAAGAAATGAGTATAGTGAATTTCTGCATTCTTCTATTAAGTATAATCAGACGTCTTATGCCTCATTTATGAGCAGATATTTATTGGATCAAAATATTAATGATCTTTTGGAAAATGATTTAGATATTCATTATGAGCAGTCTGATTATGAAAGCTTTTTAGATGGATTTTTTAAATTTAATCTTCATTCTTATGTTAGTGCTTTTGTTGCTAATGATTTTAAGAATGGTTATAGGTTCTCTCCTAATTTTTATCGTAATCTTTGTGATGAACTTGTGAAACATGAATATTATTATGAATCTACACTTGCTATTAATTATCTTGTCAGACAAGACAGATCGATTTTAAATAGAAGTGATTATAAGCGCCTATATCCATGTTTGTATAGTGTTTTAATTAGGTATTGGTCAAAAAGGAGAGGACTTGAGCCTAGTCTTGTGTTTTCTTTAATAAAGGCAGAGAGTAGTTTTAAAAGAGATGCTATATCCAAGCCTGGTGCTATTGGACTTATGCAGGTTATGCCTTTAACATCAGTTGATGTTTCTAAAGAGATTAAATATTATGAATATGATTTGAATCAACCCCAAGATAATGTAATTATAGGAACTTATTATTTGAGTAAAAGGATAGGAATGGTAGAAGAGGTATATAAAGCTCTTGCATCCTATAATGGTGGCATTGGAAATGTTCGTAAATGGGAAAGAGATTATGGGCATTTACCTAAAGAGCTTTTCATTGAATCAATTCCTTTTGGGCAAACTAGAAATTATATTAAAAAAATATTGGTTTACTGTGTGTTTTATGATGCTTTATATGAAAATAAGGGAATAAATTTTATTATAGAGTATATTATGGGTAAATTTCCCAGAAATTTTTAGGTTGTTGAGAACCAGATGGAAAATATTTTAAGAGTTTTGATTTTAGGCTTTATTCAAGGAATTTCTGAATTTTTGCCTATATCTAGTTCAGGACATTTATTTCTTTTAAAAAAGTTGATGCATATTGATCTTCCGATGGTATTTGATATTTATTTGCATTTTGCAACTGTGTTGGTTGTAATGATTTATTATCGTAGACGAATATTAGAGCTTATGATAGTCTTGATTAAAAGTTTTTTAAGAAAAACTACTGAGTTGGATTTTTCAAAATTAAGATTGATATTACTTATATTAATAATCACTATTGTTACAGCATTTGTTGGAATTTTCGTAGACGGATTTAAGGGATTATTTACTCTTGACTTGGTTTTAGTTAATTTTATTTTGACAAGTATTTTTTTGTTTTTGCTTGAATCTAAGATTGTGGTTTTTAATTTGAGAGATAATCTTTTTCTTGCAGGGTGTTTTATTGGGACTATGCAAGGTATTGGAGCTATGCCGGGTATTTCTCGTTCAGGAATTACGATTTTTGCTTCAGTTTTATTTGGGTTTAGCAGATCAGAAGCATTTGAAATTTCGTTCTTATCTTTAATTCCTATTGTTTTTGGAAGTTTACTTTTAAAGTATAAGGAGTTATTTGCATCAGATATACTTTTTAGTATTTTTGAGATAAATTTAGGGGCAATTATGGCTTTTATGGTTGGATTTTGTTCAATTAATCTGTTTGTTAGGATGTTTAAGGATAGTAAACTTTATTATTTTTCGGTTTATTTAATTATCGTTGTAAGTTTAGTTTATTTATTTTTTTGATTTTAATGTAATATGAAAAATTTTTATCATTATTTTCAGTTTTTGTTTTTTTTTATGTTGACCGTTATATCACTTTCTCTTTTTGTTGCGTTAACTTCTCTAGGAGATATATTCATATTTTTTGTTTTTAATCTTATAGGTCAAATGCTTTTAAATACTTTTTCTTTTTTATCATTTTATTTGATACTTTATCCGCTTGTAAATTGGTATGCTTATCGAAACAATATGCTTAGCAAAAAATTTATATTTAATTGGAATTATACGGTTATTTTATTTTTTACTTTAACATTTTTGTTAAGAGTAAATTCTGATCTTGAGGGTTCTAATTTTATTAATTGGTTTTTGAGTAATTTTGGGATTATGCTTGGCAATTTTTTTGTTTTGCTTATCTTAATTTTGGAATTTATTATTTGGATTTATTTAAACTATGTCTTTTTTAAGGATACTGGTTTTATTTTGAATACTTTCCATTTTATAGTATTTAAATTTAAAATCTTGTTTGAAAGTATATTTGCTTGTTTGCCGTTTTTAAGTACTCTAAAAATTAAAAAAAATATTAAGGTTTATAAGGATAGTGGTGATAATTTGGATTTAGATAAGACTGCTGATTTGGAAGATAATATTATTAATGATGAAGAGTATCAAGCTTTATGGTCTTTTAAAGCCTTTTTGAGGAAGTCTAATAAACCTTTAGATGTTAACTTAGAGGAGACTATTTTTTGTCGGTCAAAGAGAAGCGATGACAAATTATCAGAAGAGCAATCTTCGAAAGATCCTCAGTGTGCTTTAAAGATTGAAGATGATTCTAAGTATAAGGTATTAACAGAATTTGAGGATAATAGATTAGTGTCTGGTGGAAAAATTAAGGCTAGTGATATAAGGCATAAGAGAATAATAAATAATATCAAGGATAATGATAGGGATTTGTTAATAGCTAAGGATAGTGGTAATTATTTAATAGATATTTCTGTTTTTGAGCAAAGAGAACCTAAAAGTGAAGATGAAGATATTGAATATGAGAGAGAGATTCAAAAACAATCGATGATTTTACAAGAAACTTTTAGAGAGTTTAATATTAATGCTAAGCTTATTGATATTATTAAAGGACCTGTTGTTACAATGTATGCTGTTCGTCCTGATAAGGGTATTAAGCTTTCAAAAATAACTTCTATATCTGATAATATAGCCTTAAGACTTGCCGCAGTTCGGGTTAGGATTATTGCACCAATACCTGGTAAAGAAGCTGTTGGGATTGAAATTCCCAATAAAAGACGGGAATTTATTTTGTTTTCAGAAATAATCAATAGTAAAGAGTTTCAAAGTGATTTTAAAGTGCCTTTTGCTCTTGGTAAAGAAATTAATGGAAGTAATATTGTTTTTGATCTTGTTACTGCTCCCCATCTTTTAATAGCAGGTGCTACTGGGGCTGGGAAGTCGGTTTGTGTGAATTCTTTAATTGCTTCGATTATTTTTTCAAAATCTCCAAATGATGTTAAGCTTGTACTAATAGATCCTAAAGTGGTTGAGCTTAAGCTTTTTAATTCTATTCCACATTTGTTAACTCCGGTTATTGTTGATGTAAATAGAGCTTTGGAAGCCCTTCGTTGGTGTCTTGATGAGATGGAGAGAAGATATGTTCTTCTTGATAATTTTCTTGTTAGAGATATTAATTCTTATAATAAAAAAATAAAGGAAGAGGGACTGGATGAAGTACCATTACCGTATTTGGTAATCATTATTGATGAGTTTGCAGATTTGATCCTTTCTTGCAGAAAGGATTTAGAGAATTTGATTTCTAGGCTTGCAGCTATGGCTAGAGCCGTTGGAATGCATTTAGTTCTTGCTACTCAAAGACCTTCTGTTGATGTTATTACAGGAGTGATAAAGGCTAATTTCCCTTCAAGAATTTCTTTTATGGTTGCTAGTGCTATGGACTCAAGAATAATTCTTGGAGCATCAGGTGCTGAGAAACTTTTAGGCAAAGGTGATATGCTTTATGTTAGTCCTAGTACACCTTTTCCTCAAAGAATTCAAGGTGGATTTTTAAACGAAAAGGAAGTTTGTAGATTAGTTGAGGAAGTAAGGAAATTTGGCCCTCCAAATTATATTGATGATGAAATATTTATTGATAATGTTATGAGGAATGATACTGTTGCTATGAATTCTTCAGATGAGCCTATGTTTGAGGAAGCCCTTGAGATTGTTCGTTCTACTAAAAAAGCATCTGCATCTTATCTACAAAGGCGATTAAAGATAGGATATAATAGAGCTGCACGAATTATTGAACTTATGGAAGACATGGGATATATAGGTCCTGTAAATGGTTCAAAACCTCGGGATGTTTTTATTTAAATATTAAAAAGGACATTCAATGTGAATATCCCTATTTTATTATTTTCCTATTTTTTGTTTTAACTTTCTGACTTTTTTTGCTTGTTTTCTTTTGAATGCTTTTTCTTTTTTGACGCGAATAGTAGATGGTTTTTCATAATATTCTCTTCTTTTCCATTCTCTAATTATTGCTTCTTTTTCAATCATTCTTTTGAAACGTTTCAATGCTTTTTCTAGTCCTTCATTTTTGTCGACATTGACAGTTACCAAAAAATCACCTCCTTGTTTTTACTCTATCCTTTTAGTGTTATTGATTATTTGATTTTTGTCAATAAGCATTTGTTCTAAGAAAAAATCTGGGTTTACTGCAATGCCGTTTATTCTAACTTCAAAATGTAGATGTGGTCCTGTTGAAATTCCTGTGTTTCCAACATGACCGATGTATTCTCCTGTATGAACTATTTGATTTTCTTTAACTCCGAATTTCGAGAGATGTAAATAAATTGTAAATACTCCTGGTAGATGTTGAATTATTACGGTCTTGCCAGTAATTTTTCTATCTCTTGCAAATACTACTTTTCCTCTACCAGCTGAAAAAATAGGTGTTTTTTCTCTTTTAAGTGGAGCATAGTCTTTACCATTATGCATTTTATGGCTTGATATTTTTTTATTATCTTGCATGTAAACCCTTTGGTCTCCGTAATGACTGGTTATTTTATATTGGTCTTTGATTGGATATGCCAATGTATCGTAGTGATATATTGTTGTGTCACCTATGTTTCCAATTATATTCCATAATGTGATGGCTTGTTCTTTTGCTTTAGGTGATTGTTGACTTTTAATGAGCTTGGATTTAGCTTTATTAAGCTTGACTATTGTTTTTTTAAATTGTAATTTTTTTATCTCTATTTCTTTTATGTATGTTTTATTTTCAAATTCTATTTTGATTTTCCTTTTTCCTTCTTTGATCATTGGTGTGATTCCTATTAGGGCTATATGGTATTCTATGTTTCCTACTTTGAATTTGAAAGGAGATGCACTTAAAATAGGTTTTTGATTTGTTCCTAAGAGGGATAGTTTTTTGAAATTTTTGTTGCTTGCAAAGTAAATATTTCCTCCTTGGAAAGTTTCTTTTTTATAGTAACTTTTTATGATATCATTTGCTACTGCATTGATAGTCAGTAATCCTATAATAAGTGTAAATACAAAGCTTTTGATATTAAGCACTGGCACTAGTGGTTATCTCTTTTTGATATCAATAATTTTTAAAATTTTATCGTTTTGATTATAAAGGTCTTCACCAATTGTGAATATTATGTCTATATTTTGACCATCTTTGATTTCAAGTTCTTGAATATTTTTAGTACCGTTGAAGTAAATAGCTTTATAATAGTCTTTATTGTTTTTAATTTTCATGCTTATATGTTTTGAATTTCCATTTTTATCAATTGTTCTGAGATCCTGAATATATACGTTTTCCATCATTAAAGTAAATTCTCTAAATCTGTGCCCGTAGGGCTCAAATAATTCTTGTATTTTTAAAAGTTCTTTCTTATTAAAATCTTTAGGTATGATCGCATCAATTAGTATTGAATCTTCATATATTTCTTTGTATTCTATCTTGTCAAGAGCTTTTTCAAGTTCTTTTATGAATTCATTTAATACATCCTCATAAAGTGTAAATCCTGCAGCGGCTTTATGTCCTCCAGAATTTATTATTAAATGATTTGGTATCATTGAAATTAGTTCTTTTGAATTCACTTTATCGTTTGATCTTATAGAGCCTTTAATTATATTTTCTTGTTTTGTTAGGAAAACGGCAACTTTTTGATAATAAGCAGAAAGTCTTGTTGCTATTCGAGAACTGATCCCTTTTGGAGTATTTTTGTCATAACATACTATGAATTTATCATTTTTGAAAATGGTATTCTCATTATGTGTGTTCCAAGATATGTCTTCTTTATGTTTTCTTAAAGTATTTATGTTTTTAATTTCTTTAAACTTATTTTCTATTTTATTAGTTTCTTCATTTAGTAAGAATTGAATTGTAATGTCTGCTTTTTCTAGTCTTCCTGTTGAATTTAATATTGGAGCAATTTTAAATGCGATATCTGTTGAGGTGATGGTTGGCTTTGTTAGTATATTGACTTCTTTTAGCAGGTAGTTGATGGATATATTTTCTCTTAGTGCAATTTCTTTAAGTCCTTCTTTTACAACTATTCGATTTTCATTAATAATTGGCATATTATCAGCTATAGTTCCTATTGCAACAAATTTAAGTCTTTTAAGGCAGTTTTTTAATAGATCTTTATTTATTTCAAAGATTATGTTATAAAATATGTAATATAATTTTTCTTTGATATCAGTTTCTTTATATTTGAAATATTTGGTAACTTGCATTAGTTCTTTTAGTGTTTTATTTGTAAATTTAGGATATTTTTTTGCAAAATTTGTGCTGATATCAATTGTTTCGATGTTTATTTTTTGATTAGAAAATTCACTTAAGAGCTGATTTTGTTCATCTTTATTAAATACAATTATGTATTTATTTTTTAAGAATTCCTCTAGCGTATTAATATTTGTTTGCAAGTCATTGTTGCTGTCTAAATTTATATACATTTTTAAAATGTAGTTGTTTATTTCTATTGCATGAAGCGTAATGTTATTATTTAGTCTTTCTAGGAATAGGAATACTATGTTTTCATTGTAAAGATTGGTAGTGGATAGGTAGAGTGCAAGACATGCTTTAAAACTGACATAACATCCAGCTATCTCTTTAAATGGAGAGAAGTCTCCTTTTAAATGAGGATCAATGATGATATTTTCTATGTCAATTTCTTTATTTGGGAGATGGTGGTCTGTAATTATTACTTCTATGTTTTTTGATCTTGCATAATTTGCTTCTTCAATATTAGAGATTCCACAATCAACGGTAATTATTACTGATATTTTATCTTCAAATGCCTTGTCAATCACCTTTTTTGTAAGACCGTAAAATTCTCCATTGGAAGGTATCTTATATGTTACATTGACTCCAAAATCTTTGAGAGTTTCATACATTATGATTGTAGCTGTAATTCCATCAGCGTCTTTATCTCCAAATATTAATACATTTTCCTTGTTCGTAATAGCTTCATTTATTCTATAAATGAACTTGTCTATGTTTTTTAAGAAAAATGGATTGTGCATCAAATTTACACTACTTTCAATAAAAAATAAAAAATCTTCTTCTTTAATTTCTCTTCTAAGTAGCAGTGTTGCTTCAAGCAGACTAATATTGTATTTTTTTGCAATATTAACTATACTGTCTTTTTTAATATCAATTTCTTTTTTTTTCCAAATTTTCATGCCTTATTCCAGTTTGCTTTATTTAGAGTAGTTTTTGGCTAAATTCTGTGTTTAGCTTATTTTTAATCATGATTTTTATAAATTCTTTTGATTTATTTGTTATGTTTACATTTAAAGTTTCATTTATATTCTTTTGAGTTGTATATTCTAAGTATTTAAAACCTCCTTCAGTAATGTAGTGATTTTTATTATGGGTGCAGTTTATGCAATTAAATCCGTTACTATAGATGTCATAGTAATAATTCTTATCTATTTTTTTATGGCATTGAAAACATAACTTTGATAAGTATAAAATCCCTTTTATTATCATAAATCTTATCTTATATTGTATGTCAATTAATTGTGCTTTTTCCATTCTTGAGGTATTGAGTATTTCTGTAGCTTCGTTAAATAGCTTAAAGCACTCCCCATTATCAAAGCTTAAATTAATAAGCTTAGTCCAGAGATGAATGATTATTAGTTTTTCATAGATTAAGTCTTGAATAATAAATTCTTCGTCATTGACTTCTATTATTTTGTATAAATTATTTTCTTTTACTATTTCGAAATTAGCTTTTACTAAGTTATTAATGTTTGATTTAAATTTTCTTATAATGGAACTATAAATTGTTGTTTGAAGAATTCCTTTTGAATGGAATAGGTTTAACAGAAAATAACTTTTTTTATGATATAGATTTGTTATTATGGCATTAATTTTATTAAACCGCATTATATGTTATTTTATAATAAAAGAATTCATTATTGAATGAATTCTTTTAAAAATTTTCTTTTGTTATAATGAATCTTAAGGAGATTTAATATTCTATGGAAGAAGATACTGTTGCTAAGGGAAAGAAACGTTCAAAAAAATCTGGGGGTATTTTGCCACATTTTGATAAACCTGTGAGAGTGCCTTTAATTGCAGTACCATCACATCCTATATTTCCAGGTATGTTTATCCCAATTGTTATAGTTTCTGATATTGATATGAAGGCTGTTGATTACGTAATTAAAGGTAATGGAATTGTCTCCTTATTTGTATTGCGTGATAAATTTTTAGAAAAAACGAGAAACAAAAATGATAAATTTATTATCAATTATAAAAAGGATATTTATTCTGTTGGTGTTACTGCTAAGATAGTGAAAAAGATTAATCTTCCTGATGGTGGATATAATATTTTTGTTTCAACTATTGATAGGGTTAGGTTTGTCAAAGTTGTTCTTGATGATGATTTTCCAATAATTGAGGTTGATTATTTAAAACAGGTTCCGATTAAAAAAGATGATGTGCAGTCAAAAGCAATTTATAGCAGTATTTTGCTTAGAACTAAAGAAATATTCCTTCATAGAAAGATGCCTGAATTTCAGTTAAACATGGTGAATATTGAAGATAGGGGTAAGTTGTGTGATGTTGTTGCGGGAATGATCGCATCTTCAAAAGATGCTCATCAAGAAGTGCTTGAGACTTTAAGTGTTAGAGATAGGCTTAAAAAGATTTTGGAGTTGATTTATGAAGAATTAAACTTAATTGAGATTCAAAATAAAATTGCTAAGGGCATTCAAGAAAAATTAGAGAAACAGCAAAAAGAATTCTTTTTAAAGGAGCAACTTAAAGCTATTAAGGCTGAACTTGGTGTAGGGGATGAAAAGAGCAATGAGTTTTTAAAACTTAAATCCAAGATTGATACTTTAGAGTTAAAAGGAGAAGCTTTAGAAACAGTTGAAAGAGAACTTGAAAAATTTTCATTGCTTGAAAAACATTCATCTGAGTATATTGTCATTAGAAATTATCTTGAACTTATTATTAACCTTCCTTGGAGAGAATCTAAAATTAATTTTGATAAGTTTAATTTGCAAAGAGCAGAAAGAATTTTAGATAAAACCCATTATGGCATGAAAGAGGTTAAAGATAGAATTATTGAATATATTTCTGTTCTTAAATTAAGGAAATCTCAAAAAGGAGCTATTATGTTGTTAGTTGGACCCCCTGGGGTTGGTAAAACCTCAATAGGAACAGCTATTGCTGATGTGCTTAAAACAAAATTTTTTAGGTTTTCTGTAGGTGGTATGAGAGATGAATCAGAAATTAAAGGACATAGAAGGACTTATGTCGGAGCATTACCTGGAAAAATCATTCAAGGATTAAGAATTGCAAAGACTAATTCTCCTGTTTTTTTGATTGATGAGATTGATAAGGTTTCATCATCTAATTATGGAGATCCGTTTTCAGCCCTTCTTGAGGTTTTAGATCCTGAGCAGAATATTAACTTTAGAGATCATTACCTTGATTTGCCTTTTGATATTTCTAATGTATTTTTCATTTTAACGGCTAATTCTCTTGAGACAATTCCTACTCCTTTACTAAATAGAATGGAAGTAATTCAGCTTTCAGGATATGTTGATGATGAAAAAATAGAGATAGCAAGAAAATATTTAATACCTAAGGTATTAAAAGAAAATGGTGTTGATAAAGATTCTTTAAAATTTCAAGGTTCAGCTCTTGTTCAAGTCGCTAGAGAATATGCTAGAGACAATGGACTTAGGAATTTTGAGAAGTATTTAAAAAAAATTGTTCGCAAAGTTGCAAGAAAGCTTATTGAAGATAAGTCTGTTAAGGCATACCAGATTTCTAAAGAAAATTTGGAAGAGTATATTGGTATTCCTGTATTTAGAAAAGAAGAATTTTTGCATAAAGTCATGTCCCCAGGCATGGTAATGGGTCTTGCATGGACTAATTATGGTGGATCAACTTTAGTAATTGAAACTGTGAAAACTGAGTCTAAAGCACCTGGTATTAAGTTGACGGGTAGGCTTGGGGATGTAATGAAGGAATCTGCAAATATTGCGTTTACTTATGTAAACAGTATCAGGAATGAGCTTAAGTTAAACAAGTCTTTTTTTGAAAAATATATGATTCATTTGCATATTCCAGAAGGTGCTATTCCAAAGGATGGGCCTTCTGCTGGGATTACTATTGCCAGTGCTTTTATATCTTTAGCTCTGAATAAAACTGTAAGGCCTAATTTGGCTATGACTGGAGAGTTATCATTAACAGGTAATGTAATGGCTATTGGGGGGTTGAGGGCTAAAATAATTGCTGCTAAACGTAGTGGACTTGAACATATTATTATTCCTAAATCAAATAAGGTAGATCTTGATGATATTCCTATTAACATCAAAAATGGCATAAATTTTCATTTGGTAGATAATATGAGAGAAGTTATTAAATTATTATTTTAAAATTTTAAGGGACTTTGAGTTTTATTTTTGTGTTTACTATTGTTTGATCATAATTATTTATTTTAGTTTATTATTTTTGCATTTGTTATCTTTAATGTTCTAACTGTAGGTTTAAATAGGTAAATTAGCAATGGAAGTAGTGTTAACGATGCTAGCGATGTGGTTAACATTGTGAACGCTATGATTGCGCCAAGTGTTGCTATAATTTTGTAAGTAGAAAATATTAATGTCAAGAATCCTATTCCTACTGATATTGAGTTTGCAAATATTCCGTTAAATACATTAGGAATTGATTCAATTAAAGCTTTTTTATAATTCTTAGCTGTTTGATAATTTAATATGAATGCATTAAAGAAATGAATGGAATAATCTACTCCTATACCCATACTAACGGATGCAATTGTGGCTGTTGCAGGATTGAGTGTTATACCGAAAAGTTTCATTACGGCGAAATTTAAAAATACTGACCATGCCACTGGAATCACAATTATTATTCCAGTTTTAATAGATTTAAAGACTAACATTAACAATATTGTTATTGCGCTTAGTGTTGTGATAATGTTTGTAATTTGTTCTATCACCATGGTTTTAGATATTAATATTTTGTCATATGCTCCTGAAAACTGATGTTCATGTCCTGGCATATGTTTTTCAATCAAGTTGCTTGCATAGTTGGCAAAATTTTTGATTTCTTCAGTTGAATTTTGGTCAGTTCTTATAATAATTGATATCTTGGACCAATCATCATTAATATACATCTTGGTCATATTTTTGATAGAATTGCTTCTACTGATTAATAGTATGAGTTTATTTAAGACAACTTGATTTTCAGGAAGTCTATATTCTTCTGGATTTTCTTTTTTGAATTTAAAATTCATAAGTCTTATAATTCCGTTGATCGAACTTGATTGTGTCTTTTCAGTAAATTTGTCGAGTTTGTCTGTAATTAAATCCAACTTTTTCATATTTTTTTCATTTTTGAATTCACCAGGAGTCCCATTGATTTCAATTTTTATAATGGATGTTCCTCCTATTTCTTTTTGCATTAAATTGAGTGTTTGTTTGACACTTGTATTTTCTTTAAAATAATCTTTCTCATCAAAGTTAATTTCTATTTTGAAAAGACCTACAATTGAGCTTAATAAAATAATTAGAGTTATTATTGATGATAAATATTTGTTATTTAATATCCATTTTGTAATTGTTTGGTTTATTATTGCAAGTTTTTCAAGAGAAATATTTTTTGTGTTTTTATTTTTTTTATTTGTGTATTTAAATGGTATTTGGGTTAGTATTCCGGGCAATACTAATAATGACATGAGCATTGCAATAATGACACCTGTTGACATAAAAATTCCCATTGTTCTGTATGCTTGAATTGATGAGGTTATTAATGATAGAAACCCGAAAGCTGTTGTAAGAGAAGTTAAAATTATTGGTGCTCTGAGGGTTTTAATAGTCGTTATTATTGTTTTTTCAGTAAAAGGTTCGGTTTTTATCCTCTTTAATATTCCATTTATGATGTGTACAGCGTTAGCGCATCCAATTGAAATAAGAAGTACGATCATTGTGGTTTCTGGAACAGTAATGGGAGACATGACAAGACTTTTAATTCCAAAGGTCCAAGCTAGTGCAAATGTTGCAATGAGTACAGGGATTATTGCTCCCAATATATTTTTTACAATAAGATATAGTGATAAAATTACTACGATAGTTGCAAATGGACCTAACAATTTAAAATCGTCGGCCATGTAGTTTAATATTTTTTCCCTTACTACAAGATCTCCTGTTAAGTAAAGTTTAAGATCATCAGTTTCATATCCTTTAATTGTAGCTTCCATTTCTTCAAGTTCATTTTTTAAACTTCGGCTAAAATTTGTTTTATCATCTTTTGTTGATATGACTATAAAATATATTAAAGTTTCATCGTCATTTAAAAATATATTTTTTACAAATGATGTTGAATTAATTTTATTTTTTATTTCAATTATGTCTTCATCTGTATATGTATCTTTTTTAAATTGTGGGAAGTAAGTGAATATACTTGTAACAGAGTTTGGTGTTACTTTAAGTATTTTGGTTATGTCATTTGCCAATTTATTCATTTTTTCAAAGGTTTCTTTATTAAAAATACTCTTTTTATCTTTAAACATAACTATTGTTGATAGGAGAGAAATACTTTTGTCTATGTCCATGGTTTTTTCATTTTTTGGGATAAGTTTTAAGATATTGGAATCGAATTTTATGTCTTTTAAGAAAAATCCAAGGAAAATGGTTATTAACGTGAATATTATTAATATAAAGACTTTATATTTAATGCTTAGGGTTTCCAAATCCATTTCTGCCTCGTTATTTTGTTACTATGTTTATAAGCTTATCTTTGACCGTAATGACCTTTATTATTTGCTTATTTTGTATATTTTGCATGATTTTTTGATTTTTAAATGCAAGATCTTTAATAGTCTCCTCATCTGTGCCTTTATTTAATATAATTTTATCTTTGATTTTGCCATTAACTTGTAGTACAATCTCTCTTGTATTGTCAATAATGAGATTTGGATCGTATTTTGGCCACTTTGCATTTTTAAATATGCTGGGCTTTTCTCCAATATGCTCCCATAATTCTTCTCCTAGATGAGGTGCGAATGGTGCTAGGATAATAGTTAGGGGTTTAAAGATTTCTAAATAATTTTTTTCATGGCTTAAAAGTTCATTTGTAAATATCATCAATGATGCAATTGCGGTATTAAAATTTAAATTTTCTATGTCTTCTGTTACTTTTTTTATTGTTTTGTGAAGTCCAGATATTATTTCTTTTGATGCTGATTCTTTTGTTAATTCTTTATTTTTAATAGTCCATATTTTGTTTAAGAATCTAAAGATTCCAATTAGTCCTTGTGTATTCCAAGGTTTTGAATCAGTTAAAGGTCCCATGAACATTTCATACATTCTCATTGAATCTGCACCGTATTCTTTAATAATATCATCTGGATTTATTACATTTTTAAGTGATTTTGACATTTTTGCAATTATTTGTTTTAGTTCTGTATTACTTTTTTTGGAAAAGAATTTGTTGTCTCTTGTTTCAACCTCATCATTGGGAATTAAAATGCCATTTTCGTCTTGATATGCAAATGATGTTATCATTCCTTGGTTTATGAGTTTTTTAAAGGGTTCTTTTGTATTGACATATCCTAAGTCATAAAGAACTTTATGCCAAAATCTTGCATATAACAAGTGTAATACTGAGTGTTCGGCGCCTCCAATATAAAGATCAACAGGCATCCAGTAATTAATTTTTTCTTTACTTGCAAATTCTTTGTCGTTATTTGGATCAAGGTAACGTATGTAATACCAACAGGAACCTGCCCATTGAGGCATTGTGTTTGTTTCTCTTTTATATATTTTGCCATTACGTTCAACATTGACCCAATCTTGGATTCTTGCAAGAGGAGATTCACCTGTACCTGATGGTCTATAATTTTCTATTTTTGGAAGTCTTAAAGGTAATTCATTTTCTTCAAGTGGTATTTCATTTAAATCATCATCAAGCAAAATAGGAATGGGTTCACCCCAGTATCTTTGTCTTGAAAAAATCCAGTCTCTAAGTTTATAGTTAACCTTTTCTTGACCCTTTTTATTTTTAGTAAGCCATTTTATTACTCTTGTTTTTACTTCATTAGTTTTTAGATTGTTAAATTCTTCAGGTGTGTTAATTGAAATTCCATTTTGGGTAAATGGTTTTGTTAGTATTTCATTGTGTCCTGTTTGAGAGACTACTTGTTTTATTGGTAGATTGTATTTTTGTGCGAATTCAAAATCTTTCTCGTTGTGTGCTGGAACACTCATTACAGCTCCAGTGCCGTAACTTCCAAGTACATAACTACCTACCCAGATTGGGATTTCCTCCTTAGTGATTGGGTTGATAGCATAGGCTCCTGTAAATACTCCTGTTTTGTCTTTTGCAAGAGAAGTTCTCTCAAGATCGCTTTTAAGGATTTCTTTGTCTTTATATTCTGTGATTATGGATTTAAGTTCATCTTTTGTTATTTTATCTACTATGTTGTTTTCTGGTGCAAGTACTAGATATGTTACACCAAAAATTGTGTCTGGTCTTGTTGTAAATACTTTTATATTTTCTTCACTTTCCTTTACTGAAAATTCGATTTCGATTCCTATTGATTTTCCAATCCAATTTCTTTGCATTTCTTTAACAGATTCAGGCCAATCTACTTCGTCGAGGTCTTTAATTAGCCTCTCTGCATATTCTGTGATTTTAAGTATCCATTGTCTTAAAAGTTTTCTTTTTACTTTGTGAAGTCCTCGTTCAGATCTAGGGCCATCAGGTGTTTGAATCACTTCTTCGTTTGATAGTACTGTTCCAAGTTCAGGGCAGTACCATACGGGCATTTCTTTTGTGTAAGCTAGTCCTTTTTTGTATAGTTTGAGGAAAATCCATTGAGTCCATTTGTAGTAATTTTCATCATGAGTTTTGATTTCTCTGTCCCAATCGTAAGCAAATCCTAATGCTTTAATTTGTTCTCTAAATTTTTCAATATTTTTTTCTGTTATTTTTTTGGGATGCTCTCCTGTTTGTATTGCGTAATTTTCTGCGGGTAATCCGAAACTGTCAAATCCCATTGGATGAAGTACATTAAAACCATTTAAAAGTTTATATCGTGTTAATATGTCAGTTGCTGTATAGCCTTCAGGATGGCCCACATGGAGTCCATTAGCTGAAGGGTAGGGAAACATGTCAAGAATATAAATTCTTTTCTCTTTAGGAATGCTTAAATCTTCATTGACTTTATATGTTTTATGTTTGTCCCAATAACTTTGCCATTTTTTTTCTATCTTTGTAAAATTGTATTCCGACATCAGCCCCTCAGTAAATAGTAATATCCTGTTTATGATTTATATAGTATTTTATATTCATAGTTTACTTTATTGAAAAGTAAATGAGCTTTAGCTCTGTTATTAGCTTAACAGTTTACAACGTTGAATTTTCTCTTAAAATATGCTGTGGACTGGACTTGAACCAGCATGGGCTTACGCCCACTAGCCCCTCAAGCTAGCGTGTATACCACTTCCACCACCACAGCGCATACATATTATATTTGCTATTCAAAAAGTTTGTCAACTTTTTGGATTCTTTTCTTTTTTATAATGTAACTTATTAACATTATTATTGTTATTGTAATAAGTGTTATGAATAATATAATTCTTATCTTAGGAAATATTAGTTTAAACGATTCACCTATCTTAAAGCTTAATACAAAGTAAGTTGTAATTGATATTATGGCTGCAAAAAAGTCAATTATAAGAAAATTACTAGTGCGCATATTTCCCATTCCTGCTGATATAAATATTGCATTTCTAAATCCAAATGGAATAAATCTTCCAATTAGTAAAGTTAAACTTCCATAGCGTTTGTAGTAATAATTCATTTTATCTATCAGTTTATTTGTTTGTTTTTTTTGTTTCAATAATTTGTTAGCTAAAAATTTGCCTATATGAAATGAAATTATATCGCCAATGTAGGCCCCCCAAAAAATTCCTAGGAATATTAAAAATGTATATTCGTTTTTACGACTAGAAAGTATGCCTCCCATTATAACTATTGCATCTTCAGAAATTGGAATGTTAATTCCTGCAAGAATAAGTAGCCCAAAAAATACAATTGGCGAATAAGCTATATTGAGATCTATAAATTCTAGTATTATATGCATAATTCCTCTGTATCTATTGTTTCCTTGTCTTGTAAGTTAAATATATGCTCATTAAGATTAAGTATAGGGAGTAAGAGATTATTAGTGTTTTGCCTATTTTTAAATAAGTATCTGGTAGCTTTGTTAATGTTATAAGTATTACTGCTATGGAAGTTATCATTGTTATAGGGAGTGTGATATATCTAAGTTCTTTTGTTTTTGAAGGATAGATGAATTTAATTGGAGCAAAGCTGAACGCTATACATAGTAATATGATGCTAAGATTCATGGTTTGGTTTATTTTAAAGATTATGTTAAAGATTATTAAAAAATTCCATAAGGATGGGAAACCTCTAAAGTAATCGTCGCTCGTTTTTGCATCTAGTCTTGAAAATTGGTATGCTGATGCTAATAAAATTCCAATGCAAGTTATTATTTTGTATTCATCTTTTATGAAGCTACTATAATAGAAAAATATTGTGGGAATAAATGTATAATTTATATAGTCTACGATGTTGTCAAGAAGTTCTCCATTTATTGTTGGTATAACTTTTTTTATATTTAATTTTCTTGCCAGGGTGCCATCAATTCCATCAATTAAGAGTCCAAGAATTGTAAGTTTTAATAAAAGATTATAATCCATATTTATTATGGAAATTATTGAATAAAGACTGACTATTAGTCCGGAAGCTGTTAAAATGTGCACCGACCAGGCTAAAATAAGATTTAATGTCTTCAAAGCTTGCTCCTTTATTAAAATAATTTTTTTGTTTCCTCAAGACGTTCTTTGAATATGTTGATTGTATTTTTTATTGTTGATTTTAAGCTTAAATCAACATCAGTAACCTTTAAAGATTCTAAGGGATATTTTGAACCTCCTGTTTTTAAGAATTCTATGTAATTTTTAGTAGCATCTTTTTTGTTATTTTGAATGTTTGTATATATCAAAAGAGCAGCTGTAATGCCTGTTGCATATTGGTATACGTAAAACGGCGAGTAGAAGTGAGGGATTCTTAGACATTCAAGTGAACTGTTTTCATCAAACTTAAGATTTGGACCAAAGTATTTTTTAAGTAAGTTTAAGTAAGTTGTTTTGATTGTTTCTTTTACTACTGGTTGGTCTTTATTGGCCATTTCATGAATGATATACTCAAATTCTGCAAACATTGTTTGTCTGAAAAATGTTGCAAGTAAATCATCGATTTGGTTTAGTTTGATGTATTTTATTTTTTCGATATCATTTTCATTTTTTATTAGATATTCTGCTAGTATTTGTTCATTCACTGTGGATGCTATTTCTGCTTCAAAAATAGAATATTGATATTGAGGAAATGGATTATTTTTGATACTGAAATAGGAATGCATGGAATGCCCTGCCTCATGAGCCAGTGTAAACATATCTCTTATTGATTCATCTTTATAATTCATTAATATGTAAGGTTTGCCGTTGTATGATCCTGCGCTAAATGCTCCTGCTCTTTTCCCTTGATTTTCATATTTGTCAACCCAACGTTCTTCTAATAGTCCTTTTCTTAGTACTTCAGTATACTCAGTTCCTAGTATTTCTAGAGATTTTAATATTTTATTACAGGCTTCTTCAAAAGAATTTTTGAATTTAATGTTTTTAGTTAGAGGAACATAAACATCATAATGATTAAGATATTCTTGATTAAGTATATTTTTTCTAAATTCATAATATTCATGAAGTACATATAAATTTTCGTTAACCGTTTCAATTAGATTTGTGTAAACTTTTTTATCAATATTATTTTGAAAAAGTTTCATTGAGAGAGTATCTTCAAATTTTCTTGTTTTTGACAAAAATTTGTTTTTGTTGATGTCAGCGATTAAGAGGTTAGCTAATGTATTTTCGTGTTTTTTATATTCTTGAGCAAATTTCAGAAAAGCTTCTTTTCGTATCTTTTGATTTTCATTTTGAAGGAATAAACTGTAAGTGGAGTTGCTTAATGTTTTGCCATCAATGTCTCCAAATTTCATGTCAGCATTTGTTAATGCAGAAAATATATCATTATAAGATGAATAAAGCGATGTATAGTTTGCTAGTATTTTTTCTTCGTTTTCGCTTAAGATGTGTTCTTTTTCTCTTAAAATTTTTTCAATAGCTATTTTTTTATCTTTAAGTTCTATGTCTTTAAGCCATTCTCTTACTTGTTTTGTATCTATTTTTAAGATTTTTGGAATGAAAAATGAGGTTGTATTTAATGCTTCTGTTTCTAAGTTGACATTAATTGCACGAAGCTCATTTGAGGTGTGATTGCTTACATCTGCTTCTAGTTGAATATGTGTATAATATATTGTTCTTTCTAGCTCTTCTTCAATTTTATAGTAAGCATTTAATGCTTCTTTAAATATATTTAGGTCAAATTCTAGTTTTTCATATTTTTTGAAGTTTTGAAGTTTTATTTTTATTTTTTTTACCGTTTCCTTGTATTCTTCGTTATTCTTAAATAAAGAGGATAAGTCCCATTTGTCGTTTTCATTAATTTTATTTCTCTCTATCACCAAACTTTCTCCTTGAATTTAATATGACACTAATTATGACTTGCAAATTATAATTATTTTAAATCTTTACGTACAATTTTACAATTGTATTAAAGTTTTGATTTGTGTAGTGTCTTTTAAACTTTGGTTTTTTTGTATTAATCTGAGTGTTGCATTAGAAATTTTTTAAATTTAGCAAATGCAATACCTCTATGGGATATTTTGTTTTTTTCTTCAATCGTTAATTCACTGAGTCTTCTATTATTTGTAGTTAAAAATATTGGGTCGTATCCAAATCCATTTTTTTTGCAACAATCAATATCCAAAGCAATTGTTCCATTGAGCTTGCCTTCAAAATTAGTTATTATACCTTTTGTTGAAATATGACTGACTATACATATGAAATATGCCTCTCTTTTTTTTTTATCTTGCATTAAGTCTATAATAAGGTGGTTTTTTTCGTTTGTGTCTAGTTTTTTGCCTAATTTGTATTGGTCATATCTTTTAGAATAGATTCCAGGTTCTAGATTTAAAGCTTTTATGCATAGTCCAGAATCCTCACTAAAAACAGGTTGTTTTTCATCTAAAGATTCAAATAAGGCTTTTGCTTTTAGTAGGGAATTTTCTTTAAAAGTTTTACCTGTTTCTTTGACATCAAAATTTTTAGGAATTTTGATTTTTATGTTAGGAATATCTAAAATTTGTTTTACTTCGTTTATTTTATTTATATTAGTAGTTGCAAAGAATAATGTTTTCATTGTATATAATAATAAATCATTTATTTGTGATTTTGTTATTTCTATTTATCTTAATAGAGATAATTTATGACTTAATGGAGATATGGAATGTAAATTTTAGAATTTGGTAGTGTTATTTGATGTTAAAGGTTAAAAGCATTAATCAGAATTTGCAGCTTTTAAATATTTAAGATCTCTGTTGGTTAGTGAATGTATGGTGAGGGGTTTGTGATGAGAGACAGAAAAGGGTTTAAAATTTTATTTTTTTTAAAAAAATTGGATAAAATTTTTTTAGCGATTTTTAGTTCCTTACTTAAAAGTTTAAGTAAGGTTGACTCTTTTTTCAGGCAAAATATTAGTTTTATGATTATTCCTCATGTTAAGGGGGATGTTAAAAATATAAAGATTTCTGTCTTAACTTTGTTTTTATTTTTTTTATTTTTTCTTTTGATTTTTATAGGGTTTGTTTTTCTTTCTGTCAATTATGTTACTCTTAAAGCCATTGTTAAGTCTACTGAGAAAAGTTATGCACTTGCAGAGTCTGAGATTGAGGATTTTAGAAATACGGTTGTAGAGATTAATTCTGTTGCTAGTAACTTCTCTAAAGTTTTAGATGAACTTAGCTCGTCTTTGAAAATAAAAGAGAGTAATATTGATTTAAATCGAGATAAATTAGATGGAGACCTTGCGGATTTTCTTGATTTGCAGGTATTGGAAGCCAATGCACTTAAGGAATTAAATGATCTTAAAAATGTTAAAAATACAATAGAAGACTCAATCTTGCCTCTTAAGAGCATAGTTAAATTACTTCATTCTCAAAATAAATTATTAAATGATATTCCTTCGCTTTGGCCAATTGTTAAAGGAGAGGGTGTTGTTTCCCTTCATTTTGGTCCGGCTATTGAGCCTTTTACCAGACAATGGTATATTCATAAGGGTATAGATCTTGCAGGAGTGAGAATTGGAACAGCTGTTGTGGCAGCTGCTGATGGTGAAGTTATTAGAGCTAGTTATCAGGTAACAGGGTATGGTAATTTTGTTCAAATTAAGCATAAGTACGGACTTTCTACTCTTTATGCGCATATGTCTCGTTTAAATATTTCTAAAGGTTCTTATGTTAGAAAGGGCCAAGTAATTGGTTTTCTTGGTCAGACAGGATATTCAACAGGGCCACATCTTCATTATGAGGTTCGCATAGGATCTCAAGTTGTAAATCCTGATATGTATTTAAATTTAGCAACGGGGGCTTCAAGATAAATGTTGAATCTATTGAGTATTAAAAAAGATAAGAGGAATGCATCATCTTTCTTTTTTGCAGAAGTAAAGACAGTTGTTGGGGAAGGTGATTTTTTTAAAGGAGAATTAATTTCAACTAATTTTATTCGGATTGATGGTGATTTTTTAGGTAATATTAATTCTAGCAAAAGAGTTATAGTTGGAGAGACAGGCCGAATTAAGTCAAATATTCATGCAAATGAGGTTGTTGTTTCTGGAATAGTTCTTGGGAATGTTCATGCTAGCAATAAAGTTAAGGTCTTTCAGTCAGGATGCATTATTGGCAATATTTCATGTAGATCAATTGAGGTTGAAGAAGGAGCAATTATTGATGGGTATATGAATATTGGCATTGGAAGTCTTAGTTTTTCTGAAAAGGATGTGTTAATTTATACAGGTTCTTATAAGGTTGATGAAGATATTTTAATTGAAGTGAATAAGGGAATGAAACATGAGGAAGAATCCAAGGAACTTTGCATAGATGAGCGTGACAAATATTTATTGAATGATATGAGTAAGGTAGATGAAGATTAATAATTTGGTCGCAGGAGCTTTAAATCTTGATTCAAAGGATTATAAGACTTCTAAGAAAAAGGTTAATGCTAATAGATCAAATATTTTTTCTGCGATATTTAAGTCTGAACTTGTAAGAGAAGAGAAGCATTTTATTGTTTTTGAAAATGGTGAATTTAATATTGAATTAATTAAGGATATGTTAGATAAAATTAATGATATTGGTGAAAGACTGCTAAGCGAGCCTTCTCGTCAAAATGTAATTGTTTATAAGAAAACTATAGGGGAATTTTTATCTATTGTCTTATCATTTTCTATTTCTCTTAAAGAGCAAAAAGGGGGTAATAATGGAGAGCTTAAGAGACCCAAATATCGCATTATTAAGATTATTAATGAAAAGCTTGATAGACTTGCTTATTCTGTTTTGCAAAATCAGATTTCGCAAATTAAACTTTTAAGCAGTCTTGAGGAAATACAAGGATTGCTTGTGAATTTGCTTAGGTAAATTTGAGTTTTCCTATTTACAGATAATATTTAGGATATGGTCTTATAAAATTACATCTAGTTTAGAATAAAATATATAATACGAAATATTTATTTAAGTTTTATTTTAAGAGGTGGTTATTATTTGGAAGTTTTTCATTTTAAAGATGTTGTGTAAAGATTTAAAAATAAGGAGAATTTATTAACTCCCCTTATTTCTTTAATTAAATTAAATATTTTTTTGCTACCTTTTTAAAGCTTTTTACTTGTTCGTTTTTCCATTCTTCAGATTTGCCAAGCTTGTGCATCATAATTTGAGCAACTTTTGGTGTAGCTTCAATTGTTGCTTTTGCATTGAGAAGTAGAGATCTTGTTCTTCTTGATAAAATGTCTTCGACAGTTTTTGCTTGTTCAAATTCAATAGCAAAGGTTATTTGGGCTTCATTTAATGGTAGGTCTGGGTGAATTTTGTTGTTAAAATCTTTCATTTGACTTAAATATTCGAAATCGCTTCCATAAGATCTAAAGTATTCAGGGATTTTAAGTGCTTCTTGCCTTTCTATATATCCGTGAAGCTTTAAATTTTCTGTCTTAGATGTTGACTCGAATAATAATTTTTCTTTTAATGCTCTTTGTAAAGCTTTTTCAGCCATCTTTCTGTAAGTAGTATATTTCCCCCCAGCAATTGTAATAAGATTTGAATTTGATACAAATATTTTATCATTCCTTGATATTTTTGAGGTGTTGTGCTTTTTCTTGGGATCTACTATTAAGGGTCTAATTCCTGTGTAAACACTTAGAATATCACTTTTAGTGATTTTAATATCTAAATAATTATTCATATTTTTTATTATGAATTCAATTTCACTGTCTAGCCTTTTAGGCTCTTCCGCAATTTTATCTATTGGAATATCTGTACATCCGCAAATAATGCCATTATACCAAGGTATAGAGAATAAGATTCTCTTGTCATTTGTCTTGGGCATAAGCATCGCGTATTTGGTATTTAGTTTGTCTTGTTTAATTATTAAATGTGTCCCTTGGGAAGGTTTTATAATATTATCTGCATTAATATTATCTAATTTCCTGATCTCATCTGCAAAGATTCCCGTTGCATTTATTATGCATTTACTATGAATGCTAGCTTGTTCACCGGTTATTCTATCTTTAATAATAGCACCAGATATTTTATCATTCTTTTTGGTGAAACTTGTAAGTTCTGTATAATTTAGCGCAATTCCCCCTTTTTCAGTAAAAGTTCTAAGCATGCTTATTGCCATTCTGGCATCATCGAAGGAATTATCATAGTATAAAACAGAGCATTTAAGACCTTTGGTTTTGATATTTGGTATTTTTTCTATTGTTTTGGATTTTGATAATAACTTTGTTCTATACTTAGATTTTTTATGTTTTCCAAGAAGGTTATGATACCAACTTAGCCCAAAATAGTAGTAGGGGATACTTAAGGTGTTGTATATGGGCGTAACGAAGGCACGCTTATTCATTAAATGAGGTGCATTCATTTCAAGTATGGCTTTTTCATGTAGAGCTTCTTTTACTAAAGGTAAATTAAGTTGAGCTAAATACCTTACGCCTCCGTGTATTAGTTTTGTTGATCTAGAGGAGGTGCCTTTTGCATAATCAAATTTTTCAATAAGTAAAGTTTTGTATCCTCTTGTAATTGAGTCTATTGCGATGCCAAGGCCAGTTGCTCCTCCACCAACTATTATTAAATCAAAATTTTTATGATCAAGATCTCTTAATTCTTTTTTTTTATTTTTACCCATAAAAGTCAAATATTCTCCTTATTGAGATTATGGTTTTATTTTTTTACAAATTCCATTGCTTTATCAACGAAATCTGTAAATATGCCATCTACTTGGGCTTTGTTGAATAATAAGTCTAGTAGTTCATTTGCATCTTTTACATATGAAGGCAATGCATCAATTCTAAACGTATAGGGATGAACTTCCATGTTATGTTTGTGGGCTAAGCTTATAAGATCTGTGACTTGCCCATCAATTATAATTTGGGATATCCAGGGACCAATTCCATCAGCATATTTTGCAACTTCCGTCATACCTTCTTGTGATTTGATATATTCATAGTCTGTTGGTGCTTCATTCCAGTCATTTTCGCCAACAAGCATTATTAGTTTTCCTTGATATCCAAGTTCTTCCCTTATTCTTTTTAATTCGTCAAAGTCGAATGTTTGCAGGTAAATTTTATCTTCTTTTGATTTATATCCATATTGATTTAAAATTTCTATTACAATTTTAGATATATCTTTACCTTGTTGTTTATGCCAAAAGGGCTTTTTAATTTCAGGGTAAATTCCAACGTTTTTGCCTGTACTTTTATTTAATCCTTGTATGAATTGTATTTCTTCTTCTAAAGTTGGAATTTTAAAATTGTATTCATTTAAAGGGAAACGGTTGGGGTATATTGGTTCTCTGGTTTCGGGATCAAATCTTTCGCTTATGCTTAGTGATTTAATTTCATCTAGTGTAAAATCAACAGCATAATATTTTCCGTTTTCTCTAGCTCTTTCAGGAAATAGTTTGGCAACATTTGTTGTTGTGTCAAGTTCTGAATCATGCATTATAATAGGAACATTATCTTTTGTCAAGACGATGTCTTGTTCTAGGTAATCAGCGCCTAAAGCATAAGCATATGCTTTAGCTTCTAAGGTATGTTCTGGTAAATAGCCGCTAGCACCTCTGTGAGCTATAATTAATGGTGATTTTTCATTCATGCTTACTTTTTCGTTCTGACAGGAAATGATTAGAAAAATATTTATTATAAGCATTAATAATTTTGGTTTCATTGATTTCATTATCTACCCTCTTATTTATATTGTTTATAAGTAAATTATAATATATTTACTTATTAAGCTTTCTATTTTTATAAAGTTATTATTGTTTATTGGTGCCATTGATTTTTTTCTCTTGCCTGTATGTTAGGCTTATGAATATTATTGAAAATATGCAAGCAGCTATTAATAGATAGAAATAAACGTCCCAATTTAAGTGTTGCAAGACAAGACCTGTAATGGCACTAGCAGTGACAGATCCTCCTATGTATCCAAATAATCCTGTAAACCCTGCAGCAGTTCCTGCAGCTTTTTTTGGTGCAAGATCAAGAGCATGAAGTCCAATAAGCATAACTGGGCCATAGATTAAAAATCCTATTATTGCTAAGAGAAGAGTTGTAAGTGTTGGGCTATTTTCTGGCAATTGCCAATATATGGCTATTGAAATAAGAGTGGCAGTCATAAAGATTATTCCAGTCTCAGATCTTCTTCCTTTAAAAATTTTATCAGACATCCATCCGCAAATTATTGTTCCAGGAATAGCTGAAAATTCATAAAGAGCATATGCCCACCCTGATTTTTCGATAGTAAAGTGTTTTACTTGTTTAAGGTATGTTGGTGCCCAATCTAGGACTCCATATCTTATAAAATATACGAATGCGTTAGCAGTGGCTATATACCATAGTAGTTTGTTTGTAAGGACATATTTTATAAATATATCTTTTGCATCAAGTTCGTTTTCTGCTTCTTTTGTATAGTTGTCAGGATAGTCGTTTTTATACTCTTCAATTGGGGGCAATCCTACAGATTGAGGAGTATCCCGTAGTGTAATTAGGACAAATATTGCAATTCCTAATACTAATACTGCTGGTACATAAAATATGGCATGCCATTCTTGGAAGTAAAGCAAAGCCCAAGCGGATATTATTCCACTTGCTCCTCCCCCTATATTGTGGCCTAAATTCCAAGTAGCTACAGTTATTCCTCTTTCTTTTTTTGCCCACCAGTGAACCATAGTACGCCCACAAGCAGGCCATCCCATGCCTTGAACCCACCCATTTGTAAACATCAAAATGAACATTAATATTACAGCGGTTGTAGTATTAATTGATTTCCATGGAAAGAATCCAAATAATATGGTAATTATTGCTGTAAGCGTTAGTCCTAGTGTTAGAAAATATCTAGGATTGCTTCGATCTGATATGTTTCCCATAATAAATTTAGATAGTCCATATGAAATTGAGACCCCAGATAAAATTATGCCTAGTTGACCTTTATTAAATCCTAATTTTTCAAGCTCTGGCATAGCAAATGAAAAAATTTTTCTTGTCAAATAAAAACCAGCATATCCAATAAATATTGAAATAAATATTTGCAATCTTAACTTTTTATATAATGGATCTTCTAATTCTTTATGCACTCTTTTTATGTGAGGAGCTGGTTTTAGAAAATTAAATAATTTCTTCATAATTTAATATCTCCTATTTATTAAATATTGATTACGTAATTAATTTTACATCTTAAGTGTATAAACTTAGGCGATACTAGCTTTTGGATTTTAACAAGTTGGCAATATAAGTTCAAATCCAAACTTTTGCCCTCCTAATAGCTTTATGCCAGTTATAAAGTAAATCTTCTCTTTTGCTATTTTCCATTGAAGGTTCAAATATTTTATCTGCTTTCCAAAGGTTTGTAATCTCTTCAGTGCTATCCCAGTATCCTACAGCAAGTCCTGCTAAATAAGCAGAGCCAAGAGCAGTTGTTTCTGTAATTTTTGGTCTAACCACATTGCATTGTAAAATATCAGCTTGAAATTGCATAAGAAGGTTATTTTGGCTAGCTTTTCCATCAACTCTTAGTTCTTTTATTTCAAGACCTTGAATAGAGTTTCGCATTTCAGTTAGTACGTCGAAGCTTTGTAATGCAATACTCTCAAGAGCGGCTCTTGTAATATGTGCTTTTGTTGAGTTCCTTGTAAGTCCAATAATTGTTCCTCTGGCATAGGGATCCCAATGAGGAGCTCCAAGTCCTACAAAGGCAGGCACAAAATATACACCCCCATTATTATTTACTGAAGCGGCCAGTGCCTCAGCATCACTGCTTTTTTTAAATAGTTCTAAACCATCTCTTAACCATTGAATTACAGCTCCTCCAATGAAAACACTTCCCTCGAGAACGTAAGTTATTGAATTTTTTCTGCTCCATGCAATTGAAGTTAAAATTTTTTGTTCATTAATAATAGGAGTTTTTCCTATGTTAACAGTAACAAAACAGCCAGTCCCATAGGTGTTCTTGGCCATTCCTTTTTGAAGACATGCTTGTCCGAACGTTGCTGCAAACTGATCTCCTGCAATTCCTGAAATAGTGATCTCTGTTCCCAATATTGATAGATCGGTTTTTCCGTACACTTCAGAACTTTGTTTAAGTTCAGGTAAAATTGCTTTTGGGATGTCTAATATTTGTAATAGATCATCGTCCCATTCAAGTGATGTAATGTTTAAGAGTAAGGTTCTTGATGCATTAGAATAGTCTGTAATATGTAGTTTTCCTTTAGTAAGGTTCCAGACTATCCAAGTGTCTATTGTTCCAAAATATAGCTCACCTTTTTCTGCTCGTTTTCTTGCTCCTGCAACATTGTCTAATATCCATTTTATTTTTGTACCGCTAAAGTAAGCATCTAATACAAGGCCCGTTTTTTGCAAAAAAATTTTATCTTTTCCTTTTGCTTTTAATTCATCGCATAGTTGTGCTGTTCGTCTATCTTGCCAGACTATTGCGTTATAAATTGGTTGTCCTGTGTGTTTATCCCAAATAATTGTTGTTTCCCTTTGATTTGTGATTCCAATTGTTTCAATATTATTGGGAAAAGTTCTTGCGTTTGCTAAAGCTTCTGACATAACTTCTAATATAGAACTCCATATTTCGTTTGGATTATGTTCAACCCAACTTGGATATGGGTAAATTTGTTTAAATTCCTTTTGTGCAAATCCTTTTATATTTGCATTTCTATCAAATATAATTGCTCTTGAACTTGTTGTGCCTTGGTCGATAGATAAAATGTATTTCATAATAATTCTCCTTCATTAAAATTGTTGTGAACACTTAAGAATTAGTGTCGTTTGAATTACATTGGAGATTATTTTTTTCTTCTAATGTAAATTCATAAACTATAGCGCCTAAGCTAGCACCAATTATTGGACCTAATATAGGAATAATAAATATAGTTATTTCGTTAAACCCGTGATTTTTAAAACCAGCCAATAGTAGCAATATTCTTGGCCCCAAGTCCCTTGCTGGGTTAATAGCATAACCGTTCATACCCCCAAAGCTTATTCCAATGGCCAAAACTATTGCTCCAATAATGAAAGGAAAAAATGGATTTTGAGTATCTTCCTTTATAAATTTTCCAATAACTAGTACTAAAAACATCAATAAAAATGTTCCAAATATTTGATCAATAAATCCAGGCCAAAAACCAGGGACAGCGGGAAAAGTGGACATAATTCCTTGGGTAATTTCGAATGTAGGATCTATTTCTATCCATTTGGGGTAGAATACAATTAATGTCATTAGAGCTCCAAAAAATGCTCCAAGTATTTGTGCTATAATGTAGTGCAAAAGTTTTGACATTGGAAATCTTCCAATAGTAGCTAATCCGATGCTGATGGCAGGATTTAAGTGTGCGCCACTAATTCTTGCAGCTGTATAAACCCCAAATGTTACACCTAAGCCCCAGCCGAGTACTATATTTGTATAACCTCCCTTTATTATTTCTCCAACTACAGCAGGGTTTGATGGAAATAAGGTTGTCATTGCTATGGAACCTGTTCCAAGTGTTAGTAAAATAAATGTACCTAAAAATTCTGCAATAAATTCTTTAGATCGTATATAAACCATATTTTAACCTCCTTATGTTACGCAAGATCTAATTTGCAATTAATTTTTAAATATTTGTCATACTTAAAAAATATTGTTCCTGTAATAAGCTATGTGTTTATGACGGCAACAGTATTTTCAACTTATGTATAATTTTTATTTTTTTCATAGTATCTTTTTTAATATATTAATATTTAATTAATTAAATTATTTCCAAATATATAAGCTATAATTATATTTTTTATATCAATTAATTGATAAATTTTTATTTAATGTTTTAATATCCATTATTTTGGAATTTATGAAATTTGCCATTATATCATTAATAAACTTTTTTTTATATTTATTTTTGTAACATAATTCCTTCTCAATTAATAAGTCTTTTGCTATCAAGGGAATAAAATTATGACTTATAAATTTTTTCCACTTGTAGTTATTTTTTATTTGACTTTTTAAGATTATATGATTTTTATTTTGTAAATTAAAACTTTTTATTAATTCTTGAATTTTATTTGCGGATCTTTTTGATATTAAAAATTTTTTATATCTTTCCTTTATATATTTTTTAATTATTCTGTTAAATAAGCTTATTTTTCTATTTGAATCGATTAATCTACATTTGTTGTCCATTTAATATTCTCCTAAATTGAACATTAAAGTATATGAGAATTATTTCTTATATTAAAAATATTATTTTTTATTTTCATTAATGTCAATAATTTAAAAAATCAAAATTTGATAAATTGATTCCATTTTTTTAAACTATTTATTAATAAATAGTTTTTTGATAATTGATGTTCTTATGTGTTGAAATGATATTATTTTTAAATATTATTAGGACTAGTTGGCAATTTTGGAGTCAGGTTTGGTGATTGTAATTGAAGGGTTGATTGGGGCAGGAAAAACTACGCTTGGGCATGTTTTGTCTAAGGAGTTTAATCTTCCTTTTTATAGTGAATTAAATAATGAATTTACATTGTCTATGTTAGATAAATTTTATAAGGATAAGTCTAGATGGGCTTTTTCAGTTCAGGTTAATTTTTTAAATGAAAGATTTAAACTTATAAAGGGTATATTTAAGACTAAAGGGGGAATATTTGATAGGTCTATTTATGGTGATCGTGTCTTTGCATCTCTTTTAAATGAGATTGGGTATATTTCTGATGATGAATATAAGATATATCTTGATTTGCTTGATAATATGTTGGAACATTCTCAAAAACCTGTTTTGATGGTTTATCTTGATTGTAGCGTTGATGAAGCTGAGTGTCGCATTAGGAATAGAAATAGAAGTTTTGAGACAGGAATTTCTAGAGGGTATCTTGAAGCTCTTAATAAAAAATATTTAAGGTGGTATGATGATTATGATTTATCTCCTAAATTGAGCTTTGCTTATGATAGCATAAATATTTTTGGATGCTGAACACAAAAGCAAGCTTATTGCTTTAATTAAAAATGAACTTGTAATATAATTGTTTGTACACGATTTATAGTTTGATTTTTGGTTTTTTGAAGATGGCTAGATTTTATTGGAGGTTAGCATGAAAAAATTGGTATTATTGTTTTTTTCTTTTGCTTTTATAAATTTATTTGCAAAAACAGGTTCTTTAGTTGATGAACATCAAAAAGAACTTGCTATTTTTTATTATGAGGTTGGACAGCGATATATTGATGTTGGAAAAGTTAAGAAGGGTAGAATTTTTCAAAAAAAGGCTTTGGAAATTTATCCAAGACTTAAAGAAGAAGTTAATATTAAGGCAGCTGTAGAGGAGATCGATTCTAAGATTAAATTTGAAGGGGAGACTAACTTCCTTGCATTTGATGATATTAAACTAGATGATATTCCAGGAATAATGCACGATGAGATTGAAATTAGTGAGATAACAAGCGCTCCTAAGATAGAATATATTGCAAATAGAGAGAGAGAAACGCACAAAGAGCAGGCAGTTAAATTTCATTTTATTAAGTTTGTAAGAGCTCTTCTTTTGCAAGATTTGGATTTACTTGATTCTGTTATGGCTAATGAAATTAAAGTTTTTGGGAGAATTGAACCTAAGGCTGATTTTATCTCAAATTTTGAACGTATTTCAAATGATGTTGATAAGGACGATGTGAGTTATCTTGCAGTTGATGATTTTTATGACCTTAAATCTTTAAATATGGTGAAAGATACAGATGTTTCTTATAGCATTAAAGTTAAGGCTAAAAAAAATGATGTTACTAGAAATATTCCATTTTGGAGAGATGTTCAGACTTTATCTTTTGCAAATCAGGATAATAAGTGGGTACTCTTTTCAATAAAATAGAATTTTAGGGCCATAATTACAATGGCTATTGCTAGGGCGTATATAAATAGATCTCCAATGTATTCATAGATTGTTGTGAATCTTGGAGTCAATTTTATTTTTGATGTTAGATATCCTTCTTTAAATGTTTCTAAATTTTTGACATTTTCTCCATATTCATTTATTACAGAAGTTATTCCGGAGTTTGTAGATCTGACGGTTTTAATTCCATTTTCTATGCTTCTAAATTTTGCTACTACAAAGTGTTGCCATTCTGATGAATTTGTATGTGACCATGAGTCATTTGAAAAATTTAATAATAAATTTACATTTTGTTTTTTGTAATTTCTTGCAAGATCTGGAAATGCATCGTCATAGCATATTAAAAATCCCAGATTAAATTTTTTTAGCTTTAATATCTCGAGTTTATTTCCATTCATTTGTCCTATAACGTTAAAGTTTTGACGGAAAAATTTTCTTACAAATTTATATTCATAAAATGGTATTTTTTCTGAAAATGGAACCAAAAATATTTTAGAGTATATGTTTTCTATATTAAGGTTGGGTTTTATTGCGTAAACTGAGTTTTGATGTGAGAATGAACTTTTATCTGTCTTTGATGGGGAACCAATAACAAAGTGGGCTTTGCTGTTGATTATTAGGGCCTTGATTGAATCATATAATTTAATTAATTCTTCATTGTTAGTGTAATCTTTATAAGAATTAAATGGTAAGGCTAATGCCCCTTCACTCCAGAGTACAAGTTCTGTATCTGGATGTTTGCTTAAGGCTTGTTTTGTGAGCTTGATAGATGTTTTAATGCCTTCTTTGTGCTTGCCAGGTAGCCAAGGATCAATGTTAGTTTGGATTGCTGCAATATTTAGAGTGTCTGTTTCTTTGTTTAATATTGGATTTAATTCTATTTTTTTTATAATTCCATAAGCAAAAGATGTACTTATCAATAAAATTGAGAATAATACGCTTAGCGTATTTATTTTGCTTTGTTTTATGAAAAAATTTGCAATTCCTGCGTTAAAAAAGTAAACAACGAAGCATACAAAAAAGACACCAAAAATATCAGCTACTTGTATAAGATCATTGAAGTTGTGTACCATGAAGGCTGAAAATCCCCAAGGATATGCTGCAAATCCAATTGATTTTGAATAATCATAAAATGTAAAAAGTATAGCTAAGGTTAATGTTTTGTTTTTAAAAGTTTTTAATGAATAATATAGTAAATATCCTAAAACTAAAGCGTAGGGAATATAACCTGATACGGCCCCTAAGAACGTGATGAGTCCAAATGAATGAAAGTATGCAAGCCAAAAATTTTGTAGACTATTAGCTATTAAAAAGTAAAAAATTGTTAAATTAATGAGAGTTTTTTTATCTTTTATTTTGATTAGTGCAGTGAAAAGTGGTATGTATGCAATTAAACCAATACTTGAATATCCCATGTTTTTTATTTCATTTGGAATTGCCAGAGTTGTAAGCATTCCAGAAAATGCAGCTAGGAAGAAATATCTTGTTTTCATTTTTTCCTCTTTTTTTTATCTATCTATAAAAATATATTGCATATTAACTCGTGTAGATATTAATATACGATATTGCATAGTATAATATATAATATGTTTTGTATAACAGTACCAGATTTACATAGTATTTGCTTAAATATAAAAAGAATGATTTTGATATTTAAGGTATTTTTTATAAGTGTATTTGCTTTAAATTCTCAAGGCATAGTTACCAATAAAGATGCTCAAGATGAATTTAAATGGGCACTTAATTCTTATAATAACGGTCTTTATGATGATGCTTTATTATCTTTTAATAAAGTTTTAAGTTTTGATCCAAGTAATCTTGATTATCGTTTTTGGATAGGTAATGTTTATTATAGATTGGGATATGTTGAGGAAGCTTTGATGGAATGGCGAAATTTGCAGTCACAAGGATATAAGGTCGCTTATCTTAGGCAGTTAATCTCTATAATTGAACAGAGAAGAGGTATATCATTGAGTAATGAACTTGATGTTGAAAGATTTGTACAAGTTGCGTCTCTTACTAATTCTATTTACAGACGACCAAATGGATATCAGATTACATCTTTAAGATCTGATCAATATGGTGGGTATTATGCTGTAAATTTTGTAGGAAATGAAATATTACATTTTGATGCTAACAATAATATTCATGTTGTGGTTAAGGATGGGATTACTTCTTTAAAGTCGCCTTATGACGTAATTGAACTTGGCGAACTATTGTATGTGACACTTTGTTCAAATGATGAAATTGGTATATATGATAAAGTTTTTGGTATTAAAAAGGGTTCGATTGGTAAAAAAGGTACTGAGGCTGGTGAATTACTTGCTCCTCAATACATGACGGTTGATGAGCGAGATTATATTTATGTTAGTGAGTGGGGAAATAAGCGAATAAGTAAATTCGATCCTAAGGGCAATTTTATTTTGCATTTTGGTTTTAAAACGGTTGGGTATACAGGGCTTTTAGGTCCTACAGGTGTGACGTATTTAAATGGAAATATTTATGTTGCTGATGCTGTTAAAAATTCCATTGAGGTTTTTGATACTAGTGGAAATCATTTATATTCTATTGAAACTTCTTTTGAAGGAATAGAGGGTCTTAGTAGTGATGTTACAGGTAATAATATTATTATATCTTCAAAGTATGGGGTTTATAGGTATAGTGTTTTAAGAAAAACATTTGTTAAGCTTTTAAAAGCAGGTAATATTGATTCTAAAATTTCATCTTCAATTATTGATGTTAATAAGCAAATTATTGTTTCAGACTTTGATAATGCTCAGATTTCGATTTATAAAAGTGATGTTAGTGTTTATGATAGTCTAAATGTTGATGTACGTCGAGTGATTAGAGTTGGAGGTGGTCCTAAAATTTATGTTGAACTTAATGTTAGCAATAGGAATGGCTTACCAGTTGTAGGCTTGAAGCGTGAAAATTTTGCGATTGCTAATGAAAAATACTATATTGTTAATCCTAAAATTGCTTATGATATTAATACTTCTAATGATATGAATATTGCAATTGTTTTTGATAAATCTTTTGCTATGAAAAATTATGAGTCAGAGCAGATTATGAGTGTAAATACCCTTATAAAGTCTAGGACAAACAAAAAGTTTAGTTTTGTCAATGCAACAAGTGTGCCTTTAGTAGATAATATTGAAAGTTTGGTAAGCACTATTCATAAGACTAATTCTCTTGGCTCTTATGATTCAAATTATGTAAAGACTGATGTTAGTCTTAAACTTGCAGGTTCTGAGCTTATGTCAAAGAGTGTAAAAAGGGCTGTGATTTATTTTAGTAATGGGGAGCTGAATCGTTCTGCCTTTAATAGGTATTCTATAGATACTATTTTAAATTATTACAAGAATAATGACATTAGATTTTATTTGATATTATTTGGTAATAATGTTATTGATCCTAAATTACAGTATTTAGTCAATGAAACTGGTGGTGCAATTATTCCTTTTTCATCTTATGAGGGGGTGTCTAGGGTTTATGATTTAATGATGAAGCAAAAGACAGGAACTTATTTGCTTGAGTATGATTATCCAGGTCTTCAAGAACATAATGGATATTACAATCTATCTGTTGAGGTGAATTTTAATCAACAGATAGGTAGAGGCGAATTTGCATATTTAGTTAATTAAATTTGAATTTATGGAGTTTTATTTATGGCGCTTAATGTGGGAATAGTTGGGTTGCCCAATGTTGGTAAATCAACTTTATTTTCATCCTTGACAGCATCAAAATCAGAGATTGCTAATTATCCTTTTTGTACTATTGATCCAAATATAGGTATGGTGGAAATTCCTGATGAGAGACTTTCAAAAATTTCTAGTTTGGTTGTATCAAAAAAAACTATTCCTGCTGTAATGGAATTCGTTGATATTGCAGGTCTTGTGAAGGGAGCTTCTAGAGGTGAGGGGCTTGGTAATAAGTTTTTGGCAAATATTCGTGAGGTTTCTATCATTGTGCATGTTGTTAGATGTTTTGAAGATAGAGAAGTTGTTCATGTAGATGGAGATGTAAATCCGCAAAGAGATATAAGTACAATTAATACAGAACTATGTCTTGCAGATCTTGATACTGTACAGAAAAGTATCTTAAAGAATGAAAAAAATGTAAAGAGCGTTGATAAAAAGGTTAGTGAACATGCAAAGATGATTGTTTCAGTGCTTAAGAATCTTGAGAAGCATTTAATGGGTGTTAGGCCTGCAATTGAATTTGAGTTCGATGAATTTGGTTATGATTTTATCAAATCTTTAAATCTTTTGACTATTAAAAAGGTTATATATGTTTGTAATGTTGATGAAAACTCTCTTTGTGGCAATAGATATACAGATATTGTAAAAAATATAGCGCTAAGTGAGGGTAATAATTATTTAATTTTATGTGCTAAAATTGAGGCAGAACTTGCAGAGATTAAGGACTTGAGTGAGCGAAGGGAAATGCTTGAATCTATGGGAATAAAGGATAGTTGTCTTAGTAATTTAATAAGAACGGCTTATTATGCTTTAGGTTTAAGAACCTATTTTACAGCCGGAGAGCAGGAAGTGAGAGCTTGGACTTTTATAGATGGAATGAAAGCTCCAGAAGCTGCAGGTATCATTCACAGTGATTTTCAGAGAGGTTTTATTAAAGCGGAAGTGTATTCATTTGACGATTTAGTGGAATTTCAGGGTGTTCAGGGCCTTAAGGAAAAAGGGCGTCTTAGGCTTGAGGGAAAAGATTACTTGGTAAGAGATGGTGATATAATTTTCTTTAAATTTAATGTTTAAATATAACATTAACATTGATTTAATATGAATGAGGTTCTTTATAAAATTAGGTTAATTTTTATTTTTCTTCTTAATGTGAGCTTTTTTATATTTTATATGTCGTTGTATAAAAATATTTTTGGAAACTTTATTCTTTTTTTAATGTTGATAAATATTTTTGTAATAATTTATTGTTTAAGGTATTTTTACAAAATTGAGTGCAGAGAAAATAAAATTTTTTATAAAAAATGTTTTTTCAGGGTTAATTTTGATTTTGGTGATATTATGTGGCTTGAAAGGCGATTATTGAATAATATGTTAATCTTGGGTTTAAATAATGGACTTAAAATAAAAATTTGTTTGTTACGAAAAGAATATTTAAGAAATTTTTTAAGGAAACTGAAAATTATGAGAAGTGATTTGTTCATTGTAAAGCCTCATGATTTGCCAATAAGGTATTATATTTCAGGTGTTTATTTATTGATGTTTTTGTGCCAATTTGTAATTAACATTCTTGTTTGTTATATTGCATTCGGTAATATAATAATATTTTTAGTTATTTTACTTATCAGTATTAAAGTTATAGTAGACGATATTTTATTTATTAAGGATTTAGTTATTTTTTATGAATTTAGAAATGATTCTGTTTATGAGAGGAAGATCTTTTCTCATAAGGAATATTTTTATAAATTTTTTGATAATGTCTTTGTTAGTGTTTATGAATTTAGTGGAGATGGTTATTTGTCTTTTGTTTATAATCCAAAAGGGCTTGTTAAGAAAATATATATCAATAATGAGGGAATGGTTTATTCTATGCATAAAATGTTTTCTTATATTGATAAATATTGCAATAGGTATGCTTAATGCATGATTGACTATATTGTAATTAGTTGGTATATTTATTTATTATCATGTTTGCTGCATTAAGGAGTTTAATTTGGGCAATAATCCATCAGCATTAAAGCGAGCTCGGCAGAATTTGAAACGAAATTTGAGAAATGTGAGTGTTAAAAGTGAGTTAAAAACAATAGAAAAACGTTGTGTTCGTCTTATAAGGGAAGGAAAAAAGGAAGAAGCTTTGGAATTTTTTAAATTTGTTTCAAAAAAATTAGATACTGCTGCTAGAAAAAGAATTATTCATAGGAACAAAGCTGCACGTAAAAAGTCAAATTTGAGTATTTTATTATTACGATAAGGAACCAGCTTATGTCTTTTTCAAGAAGACCCAAAGTTACTAAATCAGATATTGTAGACAAAATATCTTTAAATATTAAAAATAACAATGCTAGGTTAGAGAAAAAGTATATAAGGCTTGTGGTTGATGCTTTTTTTGAAGAACTTAAGGATAGTCTTTCTCATAATAATGTCATAGAATTTAGATCTTTTGGTACATTTGAGCTTAGGAAAAGAAAAGGTCGTCAGAATGCTCGTAATCCTCAAACAGGTGAATATGTTAATGTTGAAGATCATCATGTTGCTTATTTCCGTCCAGGAAAAGATTTAAAAGAACGAGTATGGGGCATTAAGAGTGATAGTTAATGCATGTTAATGTTAAAGATTCTTACAAATGGGATTGTAAGCTTGATGCAAGCTTAATTTTCAGAGGAAAGTTAAAGTTTGAAGGTGCTTTATATCTTGATTCGTCTTTTGAAGGTGAGATATTTTCAAAAAGAGGAATACTTTTTATAGGTAAAAATAGTAAGGTTATTACAGACGTAGTAATTTGCGATACATTAATAATTGAGGGAATTTTAAAGGGAAATGTTAATGCTAGCAATAAGGTTTATTTAAATAGTGGTTGTAAGATATATGGTGATGTTAGGACAAAAAAGATATTTATTAATGATAATATAGTCTTTGATGGTAAGTGTGAAATGATTAAGTCTAATGAGAGTATAGATTTATTTTCTTTTACAGTTTCACAATTAAAAGATACTTTTCAATGAATTAGTGTTATGTTTATTTATTATTTAATGGTTAAGTATTATTTGTAATAAATACCCTTACCCTTCTTAAAAATTTATCTCATAGAGGAGATTATGGATAAAAAATATGCTGAATTTAATTTAGAGGATGAAATGAAGCGTTTAAATTCTTCTAAAGAATCCAAGATTGAGGATAATTCTAAGAAAAAGATAGTTAAGGTTGTAACTAAAAAAGAGTCTGTTTTTAATGGACTTAAAAACTCTGATATTGATAAATTAAGAGAATCTAATGGGGGGGGGCCATCAGATTTTGATTATGATATATCTGATCCAGCTTTGGAAAGTAGTATTAAGACTCTTGAACAAAGCAACATTATCAATTTTTTAGGTGGTAAGGATTTTATAGTTATTGACAGTCTTTATGATAAACCAATTACTGAAGTCAGAAAAGTTGTTGAGGGTCTTGGTACTAATCATACTATTGCTGTAACAATGAAGAAGACTGAATTAATATTTTTGCTTGTTAAGATATTAACTGAACATAATATTAATGTTTTATTTACTGGTGTTCTTGATGTATTGAGTGATGGGTATGGTTTTTTGCGTACAGCATCTAATTCTTATCTTTCAGGAGGTAATGATGTTTATGTTTCGCCGTCTCAGATTAGACTTTTTAATTTAAGGACAGGAGATATTTTATATGGGCAGATTAGGTCTCCAAGAGATGGTGAGAGATTTTTTGCGATGATTAAGATTAAAAGCATTAATGACCAAGATCCTACGTTTGCACAAAATAGAATACCTTTTGATAATCTAACACCTTTATATCCTAGTTCTAAGTTAGATCTTGAATATGAAAATTGTAATATTTCCACTAGACTTATTAATCTTTTTGCACCTATTGGAAAAGGGCAAAGAGCATTAATAGTGTCACCCCCAAAGGCTGGTAAGACTACTTTGCTTCAAAAAATAGCCAATGCAATTACTACTAATTATCCAGATATTATTTTAATGATTTTGCTCATTGATGAGAGACCTGAAGAGGTTACTGACATGATTCGGGGTGTTAAGGGTGAGGTCATTGCATCTAATTTTGATGAACAAGCTAGTAGGCACGTACAAGTGGCAGAAATGGTTATTGAGAAGGCAAAAAGACTTGTTGAGAATAAAAAAGATGTTGTTATTCTTTTAGATTCTATTACGAGACTTGCAAGAGCTTATAATCAGACTATGCCAACTTCTGGTAAGATACTCTCAGGGGGAGTTGATTCTAATGCTTTACATAAACCAAAAAGGTTTTTTGGTTCGGCTAGAAATATTGAGGAAGGGGGAAGTCTTACTATTATAGCTACAGCCTTGGTTGATACTGGAAGTAAGATGGATGAAGTCATATTTGAGGAATTTAAAAGTACTGGTAACATGGAGTTAATTCTTGATAGAAGTTTGGCAGATCGAAGGCTTTTCCCTGCTATTAATATCAAAAAATCAGGGACAAGAAAAGAAGAATTGCTATTAAGTGAAGAGGAGCGTTCTAAAATCTTACTTATGAGGAAAATTTTAAGTGGTCTTGATGATTATGAGGGTGTTGAAGCTTTGGTTGAAAAGATGAAAAAGAGTAAAAACAATGAAATTTTCCTAAAAACTATGAGTAATGGGGATTAGTAAAAATTGACTTTATTTGAAATTTAGACTAAACTTTGATCCAATTAAGAGAGGCGCTTTATGAAAAAAGATATACATCCTGTTAGTAATTTAGTAATATTTAAAGATGGTGCTAATGGTACAATGTTTTTAACTAGATCTACTTTAACTTCAAAAGAGATGGTTAAATATAGTGATGGTAAGGAGTATCCATTAATTACTGTTGAAATTACAAGTAAATCACATCCCTTTTATACAGGCCAACAAACGTTTGTGGATGCAGCAGGTAGAATTGACAAATTTAACAAGAAATATAAGAAGCTTAAGTAATTTTGTTAATTTTATTATATTAATATATTTTTTTTATCTTGTATTTTTTTCCAATGAATGCTTCTAGTTTTTCTTTGTCATTTTCGTAAGTTACATCATTGACAAGAGATGTGATGCTATTCTTTCGTGTTAATTGTTGCAATACTTGTTCAGATATATTTTTAATATCTGTGCTTGTGATTTTAAAGTATGCATTTCGTATATCTTGTCTTAGCTGATCACTAATATTTAGTATTTTTCTTTTATAGCTTTCTAATATTTCTGTGGATTTTGTTTTTACATTTGTACTTAAACCAATTACTCCTATTAAATATGTATAAAGCTCTTCATTTTTGATTGCGTTGTTAGCCAATTCTTCTAATGATGTTTCAAAAGCTTGATATGTCTTCACAAAGTTCGGATCTCTATATGATGTAAAAGAAAATATTCCGTTTGTAATGGATGCAAAGGCGCCATATGCTCCTCCTAGAATCCTTACTTTTTCCCATAAGATTCCGCTTTTTAATATATGTGTTAAGAAATTAATTTTGGGATAATTTTCATCCTTTATTTTATAGCTTACAAAGCTCATGGAGTTAAAAGATATTTTTGATGGAATAATAATTATTTCTTTTAAGTTGTTATTTGATAAGTATATTGTGTTCGGATTGGTTGGGTAGGTTTTTCCACTTAAATTTTCTCTTAATGTAGACAATTCGCTTTCTAATCTTTTAATGACATCGCTAGTATTGCCTATCAGCAGGGATGATAGGTTATCTTTACAAATTATTTTATTTCTTAGATTTTCTAGATTACAGGCAATTTCTTTTAAAGATTCTATATCTGTCTTGACTTTGTGCCAGTATTCTCTTCCTGTAATTCCAAGTTGAAGTTCTAGTAGATATTTGCTTTGACTTAATTTTGATTCTGATCTTGTTGTTGCAAAGATGTGACCTTTGGGGATTAGGATTGATTTAAAATCATTTTTTAGGCTTAAAACTATTTCTTTTAATCTATCGTAATTATGAAAATTTATATTGATTAAAATTTCTTTAATTAATATAAATGATTCTTGAATTTTATTGTTGAAAGATTTAAAACTAATGTTAAATAAATTTATCATATTGCCTTGAACATCTTCTTCATAACTTTCATATATATTTAGTTGTCCCAAGGTATTTTGAATTTTATTATTTAAATCCACATAGGAATAATTTTTTGTAGATAGATCTTGGATGGCTATTTTGAATAAAGATAGGGTTATAAAATCTTCTTTTTGTAGGGAATTTAATTTAAAGAATAAGTGTACATTGAAGATATTATTATTTTGTTTGAACTCAAATGTATGTGCCTTAAGTTCAGGGGTTTCATTAAGAGGTAAACTTTTTTCAACTTCTTTTGGTAAATCATCTATTTTTAACATAGGAAGCTTAGAAATGTCAGATTTAAGATCTTCCTTTTTTTGATATTCTTTGAATTGGTTATAATCTTTAGTAAACTCTGCAAATTTTTTTGGGTTTTTTTTAATATTAATTTCTATGTTCATTAATTTTTTTGCTATTTCTTCTTCCATTTCTTTAAGGGTTTTATCTGATGGATTAAAATGGATTAAGGTGTAATGATTATTATTAAGTAAGTATTTTTCTATTAGATTTTCAAAGTAAGGTTCTCCTCTTTCTAGCTTATTTTTAATCTCATCCAAGTGATAATTGATTTTTAAAGTTTCAGTTGGGTGCATTCCATGTATCCAACCTTTAAAACTTCTAATCATTAAAGAAATAGGCCAGCCTTGTCCTTTTTCTTCTTTTAATGAAAATTCATAACCAAAGAGAATACCTTGTATTAGTTCTTCTGGAATTTTTACTTTAACAAGATCTTTAAGTTCTTTAAAAACCATATTTTTAAATTCTTCTATTTTTCCTGGAAGTACATTTTGTAATCCGAATGAAAATACACATTCTTTTATATCTGTGTTGATACCACTAACATCAGCTATTACATCGCCAATTTCGCTTTTTAGCATGTTTATGGTGAATTGGCAGGAGCTGTCTAAGAGGATTTCTGATAAAATTTCTAGTCCGATATTGTCTTTGATATTTTTAATGTCGGTACATAACCAGTTTATTGCGTATACCCCAAGTGTATTTTCAGTTTCTTTTGGGATATTAAAACTTAATGTCTTGCCCTGCTTCCATCTTGTTGTTGTGTCTATATTATAATTAATATTTGATTTTGTTTTTGTGTAAGGTCTAAGAATATATTTTTCAATAAAATTAAGATTCTTATTAGTATCAATATTTCCAAATAAGAATATTTTGCAATTTTCTAGTGTATAGTGTTTTTTGTAAAATTCAATAAATTCTTCGTATGTGAGGTCAATTATATTGATAGGGTTGCCTCCAGAGTCATATTGATAGGTGCCTTCAGAAAAAAGAGAATTGGTGGCAATTTCGTTAATTAGAGAATTTTTATTAGAATAATTACCTTTCATTTCATTTAAAACAATACCGGATAGTTGAAAGTTAGTTGGATTTATATTATAACCTTCCTGCATGAACGCTTCTTTTTTAAGTAATGGGTTGAAAACAGCATCAGCATATATTTTAAACAAGTTAAAATAATCTTTTTGTATTGTAGATGCTGCTGGGTAGAGAGTCTTGTCTGGAAATGTCATTGCATTTAAAAAAGTGCTTAGACTTCCTTTCATTAAATAAAGAAAGGGATCTTTTATTCTATATTTGTTTGAACCGCAGAAGATTGTGTGCTCTAGGATGTGAGCAACTCCAGTATTATTTAAGGGAATAGTTTTAAATGCTATTCCAAAGGCATTTTCTTTGAATTTGCTATTTTTTAATTCAAAGATTTCTAGTCCGCTTTCATGTTTAAAATAGCATCCTTCAGTATCATATTCTTCTAGATAAGTTTTTGAAATTAAGCTAAAAAATTTTTTTTTCTTCATCTATGATTTATTTAATCCTTTTTATGTATTTTATTGCTTCTTCTTCACTAAATTCGAATATGTTTTGTGTATTCTCTGTGTCGTCTAAATTAAATACATAAAGTGGGAATTTGACTATAATTTTTTTGTTTTCAAAATAAACTACCGCTTGCTGTAAGTCAAAAAGTAAGTTGTTTGGATACATTTTGTCAATTTCTTCTTTAATTCTTTGAGTAAAGTAGGGGAATGCTTCTTCTACTTTAAGAATTTCATCTATATTATAAATGTAATCCCCATTATCTTTAATATAGTAACTTCTATGGTTTATGATAGATGTATTATTTATTACTTGAGTGGCACTTACTATTATTGTATAAATACCATATCCATGGTAGATTTCATAGTCTATTTTTAAGCTTGGTTTTTTAGACTCTTGTTTAATATTTTGAGCAGCACTCTCTAGATTATTGATTATTTCATTTGTATAACTTTCAACTTCGTCATTGAATGTTTTTATATTATTATTTTTTGTTCTTGAATCTATTATTTTGGGTATTCTAATGTGATATTCAAAGGATTCGTTTCCTTCTTCTGCTAAAATTGATTGAATCACTATTTCATCTTTTGCGTTATAGAGTGTTTCGGTATCGTTAAAGCTGATTTTTTTTGGTTTTTTTGTACATCCCATGAAAATTACCAGTAACGATGCTAAAATGAAAATTTTTTGAGCAGGTGACGATTTGACCATAAAGACATTTATCTCCATATATAAGTTTGTTTCTACTATTATATCAATTATTATATAATATTTTTTATGCTAATTGATATAATTTATTTTTCATTTTGTTTGACTTTAATTGTTTTTAGTTAAATCTATTGTAGGAGTTCTTTAATGCTTGACTTGAAGTTTATAAGGGATAATTTAGATCTTATTCAAAAAAATATTAAAGATAGGGGTTTGAAAGTAGATATTGATCTGTTGATTTCTCTTGATGATGAACGCAGAAAACTTGTTACTAAGATAGGTGAATTGAATGCAGCAAGGAATGAAAATGCTAATGCTATGAAGGGCAAGATAGATGATTCCCGTAGGCATTTTTTAATAGAGGTTGGTAAATCTTTAAAGTCTGAAATTGCAGGTTTAGAAGATAAATTGAATCATATAACATCTAGGCTTTTGACTCAACACAAGCAGATTCCCAATATTTCTGCTCCTGATGTTCCTGTTGGTGAGGGTGAGGATTCAAATGTTGTGTTAAGGATATCGGGAAGTATTCCGAAGTTTAATTTTAAACCAAAAGATCATTTAAAAATTGGAATTGATTTAGATCTTTTTGATTTTGAAAGAGCACGTGAGGTTAGTGGTAATAAGTTTTATTATCTTAGAAATGAGGCTGTTTTTTTAGAGCTTGCACTTATTAATTTTGCTTTAAATAAACTTAAACTCAAAGGCTTTGATTTATTTATCACACCTGATATTGCAAAAGAATTTGTAGTTGAAGGTATTGGATTTAATCCTCGGGGTAGTGAGAGTAATATTTATAAAATTGAAGATACAGATAAATATCTTATTGGTACATCTGAGATTACTCTTGGTGGGTATTATTATAATACTATATTAGATCTTAAGTCTCCATTAAGAATGGCAGGACTTTCTCATTGTTTTCGTAAAGAGGCCGGAGCTGCTGGGCAATTTTCCAAGGGACTTTATAGGGTTCACCAATTTAGTAAGGTTGAAATGTTTTGTCTTTGTAAGAGTGAGGATTCTGATCGTATTCACAATGAGTTTTTAGCATTAGAAGAAGAAATTTTTACTGAACTTGAGATCCCGTATAGAGTTTTAAATATTTGTTCTTTTGATCTTGGTGCACCAGCTTATAAAAAGTACGATATTGAAGCTTGGATGCCAGGTAGAGGAGATAGGGGTGAATATGGAGAAGTTACCTCAACTTCAAACTGTACAGATTATCAGTCAAGGCGTCTTAAGATTAGATATAAGGATGATGGGAAGAGCAAGTTTGTGCACATGATAAATGGGACAGCAATAGCTTCAACAAGGGCTATTATTGCTATACTTGAAAACTTTCAGGATGAAAGAGGTGGTGTTCGAATACCTAAAAATTTGGTCAAATATACAGGTTTTGATTATATAGCTCCTAAAAATTAGATTTTAGAGTATCTTCTTTTAATTGTCCAATTGCATTTAAGAGTATTTCATGATTTTTAAGATTTTTAGGAAAAGGCGCACTTAAGGCTTGTCTAAATTTGCGAACATTGTCTTTGGCAAATACTATTCTCATTATATGTTTCATTACGATGTTAATTGGAAGATGTTCGTCATGTTCTTTGATATATTCTACCATTTTTAATAATATCTCTTCTCGTGTTGGGATTTTTTCTTTTTCTTGTAAGATTTCTCTTGAAATTTTTGCAATGAAATAAGGATCCTTTGCCGCAGCTCTTCCAATCATGACAGAATCTACGTAAGATAGGTGTGTTTTTATGTGATTGCTATTGGTAATTCCTCCATTTATTTCAATAAATATATTTTTGTGCTCTTGCTTCAATCTGTGTACAAAGTCATGTCTAAGTTTTGGAATATTTTGATTGTTTTTAGTGGAATATCCATTTAATATGGCTATGCGTGCATGAACAGTAAAATTTTTGATTTCATATTCTATAATTTTTTCTATGAATTGTTTAAGTTCTGTGTAGTTTTCTTCTTGATATTCTTTTTTATTATATCTTATGCCTATTCTATGTTTAATGGATACAGGTTTATTTGTATTTTTTTTCATGGCTTGTAAGATTTTGCCTACTTGAGCTGGAGTTTGCATGAGGCAAGCCCCATAGTTTGCATTTTGGATACGAGATGATGGGCAACCAACATTGAGATTGTATTCATCAAATCTGAATTTGTTTTCAAGAATTTCTATGGCTTTTGCAGCGTCATTTTCACAGTTTGTTGCTATTTGAATTGCAATTGGAGAATCAGTAGGAGTTTGTTTTACAATTGTATCTAAATTTCCCATGATGATTGATTTTGCAGAAATCATTGGGGTATATAAAGTGACTTTTTTTGATAGTAATCTTATTATATATCTGAAATGTTCATCGGTGATTGCTACCATTGGTGCTATTGAGATTTTTCGGTTTATTAACATGGCATAATATGTTAAAATAAATTATTAAATTTGACAATATTGTGTTTATAAGTTTATAAAGAGATTATGAAGAAGAATTTATATTGGTGAATAGAGTATTAGTTTTATTTTCATTCCTAATTTTTGTGGTAGCATCAGTTATAATATCTAGTATTATAAGGGACACTGGGATTGAGAATGTAAATTATATTACTGTTAAGAGATTAAGTGAGAAAGAAGTGCTCTTAAGTTGGAATTTGTAGTATAAGTTGGGTGTACTGTTGCTTAGAATAGGAAATTAAATAATACATATTGTGTGGGGAGAAAGTATTTGTTTATTAACTGTTGATAAAATAGAGTAAGCAATCAAAATATTATGAAACTTTATAATAAAGGGATGTTTTTTACTCGTAATAGTGGGCGAAATTATTATTTTAATAAGATTAGTGATGTGAAACCTGAAATGCTAGCATATTTTGTTAAAAATGGCTTGTGGATAGTTTTAAAGTTTGTATGTAATTCTGATGTTATTTTGGTAAAAATTAAGACTGCACATCAAGGATGCTTTGAGTTTCTTTCAGTTGATAGAAGTTTTGACAATTATGAAAGTTATTCAAAGAATGTATTAATCGTGGTTACTACATTTTCTTATTATTTAGGTTAATTTTATTAAAAGGAATAGAGATGGAATTTTGGTGTTCTAATAAAGAGAGTGATTTAAAGAAAAAGTTTTTTGATTTTTTTTTAACAAATATTAGTCAAGATGATTTTACTAGTATTGGGGTTTGTGGTGGTCGAAGTATTATTTCTTTCCTCAATGTCTTTGATGAGCAAAATTATTCTCTTAAAAAGTCTCATTTTTTTTTAGTGGATGAGCGTTGTGTTGATTTAAATAGTAATGATAGTAATTTTATGCTTTTAAGTGAAGGATTTTTTTCTCAAATGATAAAGAAAAATTTAATTTGTGGTTCTAATTTACATCCATTTATTTACAGTGAGTTTGATGAAACATCGTCTATTTATAATTATAATGTTGAATTCAATTCTAGATTTACAAGATTAGATTTGAGTATTTTGTCTGTTGGTGAGGATGGGCATATTGCTTCTCTTTTCCCTTCAAGAAAACTTTTATTTTCTGAAATGGAAGGATATCAATATGAGTATGATTCACCAAAGCTTCCAAGTAAGCGAATTAGCTTAACTCCCAAATCTTTACTATCTTCTAAGGCTTCTGTATTACTTTTTATGGGTCATGATAAAAAAGGTGCTTTGGAAAATTTTTTTAATTCAGAAATTTCTTTGAGGAAATGTCCAGCTAAGATCTTAAAGGATCACTTGCGTTTATTAGTCCTTACAAATATTGAGGGAGTCTATGCAGGATCCTAGACTTTCTAAATATCGGAGTGTAAAAAATTTGAGTGTAAAGCCCTTTGCAAATGTTGAGAAAGGAAAATTACGTAATGATTTGTCTGGTGCTGAAATACAGGGTTCATTGCTTAAGTCTTGGGTTAATCTGATTAAGGGAGGAAAGAGAGGTGTTCCTAGCAAGTTAAATACTCTTAAGCAAGAGGTCGAAAAACCAGGATTTATTCGTAGAGAGGATAAAGTATCAAAAATAGCAAAGTATTTTTTAGCTATTGGTCTTGAAAAATCAGCAGAGATTATGGCTGAGCTTGATGATTCTTATATAATTGCAATTACTAGAGAAATTACTAAAATTAAATACATTACTCCTGATGAAAAAAAACGAGTTATTCAAGAATTTGAAGAATTAGTAAGAAGTGAGAAAAAACATTTAAAAATTGATGATAAATTTACTTATGAGTTATTGCATAAATCTTTAAATAAAGCAAAAGCGAAAGAGATTTATAAAAAAGTTACAGGAATTGATGCATTTATTCCGTTTGATTACTTGTCTGGTATTGAAAATGAACAACTTTGGATGTTAATTAAAAATGAAAGCGTGCAAACACTTTTGGTAATATATAATTATTTAACCAAAGAACAAAAAAAATATGTTTTTTCTATGTTGGAAGATGATGTTAAGAAACAGTTTATTAAGGGGGTTGCTAAGTTGAGGCAGTTAAATATGGATATGGTTGAGGTTATTTCCGATAGACTTAAAAGTAGATTTGAAATGCAGGGTAAATTTAAAACAGAAAAACTTGATGGTTCTAAAATTCTTGTTGATATTTTGAGTTATATGGATTCTGAAGATGAAAAAAATCTTTTAAGTAATATTGATATGAAAACTTTGGATCCTGTTAAAGATAGTGAGATTAAAGAAAAGATATTTGATATTGATGTAATACTTAGAATTACAGATGACGACATGCATAATATTTTAAGAGAATTTACAGATAATGATATTGCGATTATTATTAAAGATAAAAGTGATGAAATTAGAGATAAAATTCTTTTTAATGTTTCAAGGAGACGTAAAGATCTTATTTTAGAAGAGGAATCTTTCTTGAAAAAAGTTAGAAAGAGAGACATAAAAGCAATGACTATAGCCTTTGTTAATTATATTAAGCAGTTAACTTTAAAGGGTGAGTTAATGATATACAGAAAAAATGAGGAGTTTATTTAGTGCGACTTAATGAACTACGTAAAAAATATATAGACTTTTTTAAAAGTAAAGGACACTGTGAAATTGCAGGTAAATCTTTGATTCCTGATAATGATTCTACTGTTCTTTTTAATACGGCGGGTATGCAACCGCTTGTACCTTATCTTTTGGGAGAAATGCATCCATCTGGAGATATGCTTGTTGATGTTCAGAAATGTTTAAGAACAGGAGATATTGATGAGGTGGGAGATTTAAGTCATTTGACTTTTTTTGAGATGCTTGGAAATTGGTCTCTTGGTGCTTATTTTAAAGAGCTTGCTGTAAAATATAGTTTTGAGTTTTTAACTTCACCTAATTATTTAAATATTTCTAAAGATAAACTTTATGTTAGTGTGTTTGAAGGTGATGAGAGGGTTTCCCGGGATATAGAGACAGCTAATGTTTGGGAAAGTCTTGGTATTCCTAAAGATAGAATATTTTATCTGTCAGGAGAGCATAATTTTTGGGGACCTGTTGGGAATGTAGGACCTTGTGGCCCAGATACTGAAATCTTTGTGGATACAGGTAAAGAGAAGTGTTCTAGTAATTGTGATATTACATGTCCTTGTGGTAAGTATTTTGAAATTTGGAATAATGTTTTTATGCAATATAAAAGGAATGAGAATGGGAGTTATGAAGAATTAAAGCGTAAATGTGTGGATACAGGCATGGGTATTGAGAGAACAATTACTTTTTTGCAAGGAAAATCTTCAGTTTATGACACGGATGCGTTTAGACCTATAATTGATAGAATAGAGGAAGTTTCTGGGAAGATTTATGGACAAAATTTAGAAGATGATAGAGCTATTAGGGTAATTGCTGATCATATTAAGGCCAGTTGTTTTATTTTAGCTGATAATCTTGCAGTTCTTCCTTCTAATGTAGGACAGGGTTATGTTTTGAGGAGAATAATTAGGAGAGCTATTAGATATGCAAAGAAACTTGGCATGGAATTTCATTTTTTAGCAGATCTTGTTGATTCTGTTGAAGAAATTTATAAATCTTTTTATAAAGAATTAACAGAGAAGAAAGATTTTATTAAGGCTGAGTTGAGCATAGAAGAAGAAAAATTTTTTAAAACTTTGCGTCATGGTGAGCAAGAGTTTATTAAATTAATGCAGCAATTGCCATCAAAATCTATTCCTGGTGAAATTTCTTTTAAACTTTATGATACTTATGGTTTTCCTTATGAAATAACGGAAGAGCTTGCTGCTGAACATGGATTTAGTATAGACAAAGTAGACTTTGAAAAACATTTTAAAAATCATCAAGAGATTTCTAAGAAGGGAAGTGATAAGGTTTTTAAAGGAGGGCTTGCGGATTGTACATATGATACTACTAAGTTACATACAGCTACTCATTTGCTTCATAAGTCACTGCAATTAGTCTTAGGTGATCATGTAAGGCAAAAAGGAAGTAATATTACCTCTGAGAGGCTAAGATTTGATTTTAGTCATCCTTATAAAATGACAGATGATGAGATAAGGAAAGTTGAAGATATTGTTAATTTACAGATAAAAAATAAATTGTCCGTAACAAGGTCTGTAATGAATTTGGATGATGCCTTGGCTAAGGGTGCTATGGCTTTATTTGGTGAAAAATATGAAGATATTGTAAGTGTGTATGAAATAGATGGTTTTTCAATTGAAGTTTGTGGAGGCCCTCATGTTAAGAATACTAGTGAGCTTGGTGTTTTTAAGATACAAAAGGAACAGTCTTCATCTTCAGGTATAAGGAGAATAAGGGCAATTTTGATCGATTAATATTGGAGGATACTTTTATGTTTAAGAATTTATGCGATTATTTATTAACTTTGCATCCCATTTTTTTAGGATTTTTAGGTTCTACTTTTACTTGGTTTACTACTGCTTTTGGAGCAGCAGCTGTTTTTTGTTTTAGAAAAGTGAACAATAAAATAATGGATGCCATGCTTGGGTTTTCAGCAGGAATTATGATTGCTGCTAGTTTTTTTTCACTTATTAAGCCAGCAATAGAAATGGCAGAAGAACTTGGTTATGTTGCATGGGTACCAGCAGTTTTTGGTTTTCTTTTAGGTGCGTTTTTTATATATATTGTAGATGTATTTGTGCCAGATCTTGATAAACTAGCATTTATTGATGAAGATTTAACAAGGCATGGTAAAAAGGATTTTTTGCTTTTTACAGCTGTTACGTTACATAATTTTCCAGAAGGGCTTGCTGTGGGTGTTGCTTTTGGTGCTTTGGCTTCTTCTCCTGATCTTCATACTTTAGTAGGTGCTATGATCCTTACGTTAGGAATTGGTATTCAAAATATTCCAGAAGGTGCAGCGATTTCTCTGCCTTTAAGACGAGGTAATGTTCCTTTATGGAAGTGTTTTAATTATGGTCAGATGTCAGGTTGGGTAGAAATTATTGGAGGGTTGTTAGGATCCTATGCGGTTTATACTTTTACTAGAATTTTACCCTTTGCTTTATCTTTTTCTGCAGGTGCAATGATTTATGTTTCAATTGAACAATTAATACCTGAAGCTAAGAGAAAAGATATTGACAATAAGGTTCCAACCATATTTGGGGTTATTGGATTTTCTTTAATGATGTTCCTTGATGTATCTTTGGGTTAATTTAGCCAAATTTACCAGTGATATATTCTTCTGTCTTAATATTTTTAGGATTGAAGAATAGTTCATCTGTTTTGCTTTCTTCTTCAATATAGCCGTTTAGGAAAAAGGCAGTTCTATCAGATATTCGTCCGGCTTGTTGCATATTGTGAGTTACTATGATGATCGTGTAGCTTTCTTTTAAGTTTATTATTAGCTCTTCAATTTTACCTGTTGAGATTGGATCAAGAGCAGAAGTAGGTTCATCCATTAATATTACATTTGGTTCAATTGCAAGGGTTCTTGCAATACAGAGTCTTTGTTGTTGTCCCCCTGAGAGACTTAATGCATTTCTATTAAGTTTATCTTTCACTTCATTCCATAGTGCAGATTTTATTAGGGATTTTTCAACTATTTCATCAAGTTTTTTTTTGTCTTTAATTCCATGGATTTTTGGTCCATAACTTATGTTGTCATAAACTGACATTAAAAATGGATTAGGAGTTTGAAAGACCATTCCAATTTTTCTTCTAAGTTCCAGTACATCAAAGTTATTTGAGTAAATACTTTTACCCTCATACATAACTTTTCCTTCTATTTTAACGCCCTCTACAAGATCGTTCATTCTGTTAAGTGTTCTAAGAAATGTTGATTTTCCACAACCTGATGGGCCTATTAAAGCTGTGATGCTATTCCTTAGTATTGATATGTTTATGTTATTTAGTGCTTTAAAATCTGTATAAAATAAGTTTAGATTTTCTGTTTTAATGATTGCTTTTTCTTGGTTCATTTATTTAAATCCTATATAATTTGCTTATTAAAAATTTTGATGTTAAATTTATTAAAAGTATCATTATTATAAGTATTGATGCTGTTGCAAATCCTTTGTCTAAATATCCTTCTTGAAATAATAATAGTAGATGTACAGTTAAACTTCTTGAAGGTTCATTTAAAGCACTTGCAATGCCTAAGTTGGTTCCCATCGTAAAAAGAAGTACAGCAGTTTCTCCAAGGGCCCGTCCTATTGCAAGCACTATTCCTGTCAATATACCTGGACTGGATGCAGGTAGTAAAATTTTAATTATAGTTTCTGTTTTATTGGCACCTAGAGCAAATGAGGCGTATTTGTATGATTTAGGAATTGAATTTAGTGCTTCTTCAGTTGTTTTAATAATCATTGGTAGTATCATTAAAGAACTTGTTATTGCACCTGAGAGTATTCCCATTCCAAAAATTGGAACAAAAAATATAAGTCCAAAGAGTCCAAAAATAATGGCGGGTATGGATGATAGGATATCAACGCTCATAGATACTGTTTTATAAAATATTTTATTTGAAGTATATTCTGCAAGCATGATTCCCGTACCGATTCCTATTGAAATTGAGATTATTGCTGTTAATAATATGACATAAAATGTATTAAAGATTAAATATGAAATACCTCCATATTTTCCAGAATTTCTTGGGGTAGATGATATGAAATTTAGGTTTAAAGGTATGCTTTTTTTGATATAATGCAATTTAAGAAAAGGAGCATCATTCTTGTAGAAAGAATGCCAAGGCACGACTGCAATTGTTCCTTCATTTTCTTCTACTTCTTGTATTGCATTTTGATCATAATCTTTGTATTTTATGATTTTCAACTTGATATTTTTGGATATTAATTCATTCCAATTTGTTTTTGATATAAGTAAGTTTTTAACCTGATTAAGGCTTATTGTGTCAACAATTTCATTTTCACTTTTTTGTAATGTTTTTTTGCCTACTAAGATGGACATGGATCTGATTTCGAGGGATTTAATTTCTGGATATTTTTTAAAATTTAATTGTTCAAGTTCTTCTTTTGTTATGTAACCAATAGCTCCTGCTGTCTTATTGACAATTTCTGTCATCTTTTCATTTGATTCTACAATCTTTATATATCTGTTATTAAATTTATTGTCTTTAGTAAAAGTTTGTAATATAACTGTATTTGAAATATTTGGTTGTGAACTTGCAATAGGGACTGTGTCAATACTTTGATCTGATATGCTTCCCCAGTGTGAAATTTTATTATTGTATATATTGTAGATATCTTGAGTAGTAATTTCTTTTGCTTTTATGCTCTTGTTGATAATAAAGGCAATTTTTATAGTTTGGTTCTCTAATGTAAATGGTAAAAAATGTTTTTTTTCATCTAGAAATAGTGTTTGTTTTTTACTGTTAAAGAATAGTGAATTGTATATTATATAAGATATTAAGAAAATTAATAGTGTTATTAAAAAGTAAGCAATAAACTTGATTATGCAAAATGAAATTCTATTGCATAATTTATTTGTTTGAATTTGATTCACTTGTTTTTTAGCCTTTTAGATGACGATAAAATCAAATGTTTAATTGAATTTATTATTATTACTAATAATAGCAAGACCAAAGCTGTAGAGAATAGAGCTTCTTTGTGAGTTCCAGATGCATATCCCATGTCTATTGCAATGTTTACAGTTAGTGTTCTGATAGGTGAAAATATATTTTTTATAAATAGAGGTGAACCTCCGCCAACCATTAAAACTGCTATTGTCTCACCAATAGCTCTTCCAATTGCTAGTATTACCCCTGCTAAAATGCCTTGTTTAGCTGAAGGAATCATCACTTTATATATTGTTTGCCATTCTGTTGCAGCTAGTGCAAGGGATGCTAGTTTATATGATTTTGGAACAGCTTTAAGTGATGTGTATGAGACACTAATTATTGTTGGAAGTATCATTATGCTTAAAACTATTACTGAGGTTATTAAATTATACCCTAAGTTATCTTCTCTTTTGAAAGTATTCTTTACAAGAGTAGCTATAAATGTACTTCCAAAAAATCCATATACTACGCTTGGAATTCCTGCTAAAAGTTCTATTATGGTTTGCAATGTTTTTTGATAAATTCCTTTGGTTTTTTCAGATAGGTAAATCGCAAAACCAAGTCCAATTGGTAGTGCAATTAGGACAGAGAAGAATGTTGTTAAAGCTGAATTTATAATGAAAGATAAAATACCATAAGATTTTTGTAATTTGCTAGTAGGATCCCAGTTGGTACTAAATAAGAAATTAAAAAGTTGAATTTTATTCTTAAGAAAAGGTGCTAGTCCATTTTTAATGATAAATAAAACTAGTAATAATATTGTCAGAGCACTAATCGTTGCAGATGTAAAAATAAAACAGTTGAAAGCCAATCTAACAATATTTCTTTTTATATTTAAAGTTAATTTCATGCTTTAAAAGAGTTCCCCTATAGAAATCGAACTTTGCTAAATTTGTATTTAACTTAAATTTTAAGACAAGTTTATCATGATTTTAGTTATTTTCAGTTGTGTTAACCTTTATGAATCCTTGCTCTTCAATAATATCTTGTCCACTTGGACTTAGCATAAAGTTAATAAAATCAAGTGTGTTTTGATCTTCAGAAATATTGCTTGTGATTGCTATTAGACTTCTCTTTATATTATATTTATCTTTTGTTATTGTTTCTTTAGTAGGATATATGCTATTTATTGAGAGTGTATGTAGTCCTTTTTCTATTGCCCCTCTTGCATATCCAAAACTAATATAACCAATTGAGTGAGGTGTTAGACTTACCTTTTCAATTACTTCGCCATTTGACTTGACCATAATACTATCTTGTCTAAATTGAGCTTCTGCAAGATTTTTTAATATCTTATCAAGAACTAGTTCTTTAATAGATGAATAAGAACCTGATGATGAATCTCGGTTGATGAAGTTAATTGTAGAATCAAGTCCGCCTACTTGTTTCCAATTCCTAATATTTCCGTTAAGTATTTTCACTAAGTCTTCTTCTGCAATATTTGTGATCTTTACATCAGGACTTGTAATGAATATTAAAGCGTCATAAGCAATTGTCGTGATTTTTGCCCCTTGAGCTATTTCTTCTTCAGTGACGTTTCTTGAAGAAATTGCCATTTTATAAATACCGTCAAATAATCCTTTGATGCCAACACTACTTCCTTGAGCATCATAAGTGACTTTAAGTTGATTATTTATTTTCTGATATTGTAGGATCATTTCATCCATAATAGATGTTGTTGAAGTCGATCCGCCAATTGCGATGACATTTTCTTTGTTTGTATTTGTACAGTTACTAAATAAAAAAGTTAGTACAATAGTGAAGAATACTTTGATAGCTCGCATTAAATTAACTCCTTTTACAACTATATATAATATCATTAATCCTGGATAAGTCAATGAATAGTAAATATTTTGATTTTTTGATATAAGTTATTATACACATTGAAAATTTGAGGTGTTACATGGTTACAATTAAATCTGGAGATATTGAAAAAGGCTCTTTTTTACTTTTGAAAGGCATGCCACATATTGTTCTTGAACGGGAATTTTCAAAAATGGGTAGGGGAGGTTCCATTGTAAGATTGAAGCTTAAAAATCTTAAAAATAAGTCTATCATTAAGGAAACTTTAAAGGGGTCTGATACAGTAGAAGAAATTGAGGTCTTAGAAGTCAGTTCTCAATATCTTTATAAAGATAATGAAAATCTTGTTTTTATGGATTTAGAAACTTATGATCAATTTAGTGTGAACTTGAGAGAGGTTGCAAACATTGAGGATAAAGTTTTATTCTTGCAAGAAGCTGAAGTCTATGCTCTTATTAAATGGGGTAAGGAAGTTATCGACCTTAAATTGCCTTCAAAAGTTGCATTTGAAGTTGTAGATGCTGAGGTTGCTGTAAAAGGGGATACTGTAACTAATGCTATGAAGAACGTTACCCTTCATACAGGGTTGGTAGTAAAGGTGCCTCTTTTTGTTAATGTTGGAGATAAAATTTTAGTTAATTCTGAAACCAAAGAATATGCTGAGAGAGTTAAAGAGTAAGATATTTTTATTATTTTTTATTTTTTTTTGTTCTTGTGAGATGAACTATCCTGATATAAGGGAAGTTGATTATGTAGTTAATTATTATTTTGCTAAAGATAAATTTGATTATTTTATGACCTTTGATTTTGCAATTAAAGTTTTAAATTCTAATGATGTGAACAAATTTATTATTGAAAGTATGGACAGTAAAGAGGTTATAGAAGTAGTTAAAGATAAATACACTTCTTATTTCATGGAGTCTGTTATTGGAAAAAATATTCTTTATTGTAAGGATTTAAGATTTAATGTTGCTGATAAGACATTTGAAGATTTTGCGGCACAAGTACATATTGTTGATTCTGGAATGAGGGTATATAGTAAGGATATTATCATAAATTTAGGCTTGTCAAAAGATGAATTGATTTTAATTCATGATTATGTGTATAAGTCGAAAGATACGTCTAAGTTAAATGAAATTAGTAGTAATAATTTGTATTTAATTAAAACTTCTAAAGATGAAATTAGTCTTTTGCATTCAATTGTTAAAATTGGAGATTTAAACAATATTCAGCTGGATGATGACAACTTGGATGCTTACATAGGATTTTATTATATAGGCAAGAATTCTAATCTATTTTTTAAATTAAACTAGCGTAAACTAGTTTGGGCCCACCAGGACTTGAACCTGGGACCACCCGATTATGAGTCGGGTGCTCTGACCAGCTGAGCTATGGGCCCTACGAGTAAATACAAGCTTAGAAGGGTTTTAAATTTGATAAAAAAGTCTTGTGCCACTTAAAAGCTTAGAAATACCTTAAATCATTATATTGATTTTTTATTGATTGTCAAGTTCGTCGATTTTGTTTTGTATGCTTTCTATTTTTGAAGTTAGTTCCTTTAATTGGTTCTCAATTGATTCTTTGTTTTTTATAAGTTGTTGCATTTTTGTTTGGACTTTTAAAATCTCGTCTATTTGTATTGCTTTTATTAAATCTTCGTTCAATTTTGATATTTGTTGATTTAGATCGTTTATTGTTTTTAACAATGAATTAATTGTTCCGGTTTTATTTAATCTTTTTTCTGTTTTTGATATTTCAACAAATTCTTCAGCAATCTTTTTGAAAATTAATTCTTTATTTGTTTGAGCAACATTAATAGCGCATTTTATTTTATTTTTGTTGTTAGTGTTTTCTTTTATATTTTTATATTTGATTTCGTTGTTTATTTTTGTAATTTCCGTTTGAATTTCGTCTATTAACTTATATTTTTCAATAACTTCTTTGCTTAAATCTTTGTTGTCTATAAATTCATCAATTAAATTTTCTAAATTTTCAGAAGATGAATGTTCTTTTAATATTTTTTTCTCAAATTCTTTAGACATTTTTTTTATGTTTATTTTATTTATTATTGCTTTTAATATTAGTTTGATATTTATAATAAGTCTTTTGAAGAAATTGTTTTTCTTATTGAATTTTATTATTTCTGTCGTTTTGTCTTTGTGTTTTTCAAGAATCGATTTGGTAAAATTCATTTTGTATTCTAAAATTGCTGAGAGATTATTTGGGTATTTATTTATGATTATTTCAGTAATTTTTTTTAGTTTTTTTTCATATGCTTTGAGGATATGTTTTTTACTCTCTTTATAGCCTTTTACCTTTTTGTATAGTTCTTTTAATTTATTCTCATTATCTTCTGCTTTGTTTAAGCTTGCTTTAAGCTGAGATATCTCTTTTTCAATTAACTTTAAAGATGTATAGGCTTTTAATTTTTTAAGTTCTATTACGTTGCTGTCTTTGAGTGTCTTACCAAGTTCAACTAATTTCTTATCTCTTTCTGTTATTAGTTTTTGAATTTTGGATTTCAGATCTTTTATCATAAAATGCTTCCATGCTTATTTTATTTTCTGTTAACGTTTTTTTCAAGTTCAAATTTAGAGATTGTATGATAAATTTTTCTTCCGTGTGGGCAATGCTTTAGTTTGAGATTGAAAAATTCATTTATTAAAAATTGACTAAATTCAAAACTTATTGTGTCGTTACATTTAATAGCTTGTCTACATGCGATAGTTGCATATAAATCGGCTTTCAGCGAATCAATTGTTTTGCTTTGTCTTGTCTTTAAAAATTGAATGATAACATTTTCGTATTTGTTGCATATATTGGGAATTGATTCGAGTTGATAAGTTTGTTCCTTGATTTTGGTTACTATAATATCTAGTTTTTTATATTCTTCTAACTCACTTGTTAGTATTTTGTCTGTATCTTCACAATCTATTTGAAATGTAATTGGTACTAGAAGTTTTTGGATAATTTTTTCTGAATTTATGAGAGTTTGATATATTATTTTTTCATGAAGCGCATGCTGATCTATGAAATACACCGTATTATCTTTTTCTACTATTAAGAATTCTGAAAATAGTTGTCCCATATAGTTAAATTTATGTTTTTCTATTGGTTTTTGATAATCATTTATCATCGTAGAATCTTTAAGGAGAACATTTTGAATATAATTTTTGAATGATGGTTTATCTTTTTGGCTTTCAAATTTTACCTTGTCTTCTATTATGTTTGTTATTTTATTGTTTTGTGGTTTATCTAGAATCAATGCTTCATTTTGTGTTATTTCATAAGCTTGGAAATCTGAATTTTTTAAATCATCTTCAATATTTGCTAGATTAGCATCATTCGTTATTTGTCTTTTTATTATTATGTTATTGTAATCTTGTAAAATTTCTTTTTGTTCTCTGTCAAAGAATTCGTTAATATTGTTTGAAATTTGCTTAGGAAGAAATGGTAGGTTAAAAAATCGTACTTCTTTTTTTTGAGGATGTATATTAAAATCTACATGTTTGGGATCTATTTCTAAAAATAAGTAGCATATTGGAAAATTTTTATTGGTTAATATCCTCTTATGTCCATTGATGATTGCTTCGGCTAAGTTTTTTTCCTCAATAAGTCTTCTGTTGATGAAAATTTTTATATTTCGTCTGTCTTTGCGTGAGAAGTTGGGTGGGGCGAAGAATATTTTCATTTGTACATTTTCGTATTCTGTTTCTATTTTGCCGAATTTATTGTTTTCTATTATTTCTCCATATACACTTTGAACCCTATCTGTTAAGCTTTCTTTAAAGTAAACTTTTCTTAATGTATTGTTAATACTTAATTTGAAGTCAATACCAGGATGAGTAACCGCCTTTTCTTCAAAAACTTTTAGACACATTTTTGTCTCTATAGAGTCTTTCTTTAGGAATCTTTTCCTTGCTGGAAAATTGTGAAATAGATTTGTAACATCTACTATTGTTCCATTTATTGCGGATTGTTTTTTAAAATATTTTTCAATTCCATTTTCAATTTCAATTTGATAACTGTTTTCTCCTGTGGTTGAACTTGTTATTGTGAGATTTGAACAAATGGCGATACTTGAAAGGGCTTCTCCTCTAAATCCTAATGTTTGTATTTTTTCAAGGTCTTGTTCTTCATTTATTTTTGATGTGGTATGGGGTAAGTAACATATCTTTAAGTCTTCTTTGCTTAGTCCGCTACCATTATCTGTTATTAGTATCCTTCGAATACCACCTTCTTCAAGAAAAACTTCAATTTTATCTGCTTCCGCATCTATTGCGTTATCAAGTAGTTCTCTTAGAACAGAGCAAGGCCTATCTATGGCTTCTCCTGCTGCTATTTTTTGAACTAGATTTTTATCTAAAAATTTTATTTTATTCATTTGCCTATTATTTTTATTATTGTTTGATTTTGTTTGTAAGTGGGAAATTTTTTGATAACTTCTTTAAGTATCTTGTCATTTCCATTATCATTATATTCTATTATGCCTAATGCATGTAGAGCTTCTGGGTTGTTTGGATTTAGTTTGATATATTCTTTTAGTTTTTCCATGGCTCTTTTATTATCTTTGATAGCAATCAAAGCAGTTGCAAGATTGTATTTTGCTTCAACACTTGATAGAGATTCTGCTTTCTGAAAAGTTTTTATTGCTTTTTGGTATTCTCCTTGGTTTTTATAAAGTATGCCAAGATTGTTTAATGCTAGTAAATGATTTTTATTGCTAATTTTTTCAAGAATTGCAATTGCTTTTTGTTCATTTCCGAGCTTTTCATATGCTCTTGCTAAATTGATATAAGCTGTAATATTTTCAGGGTTTTTTAAAATTACAGTATTGTAAAGTGGTATTGCTTCATTATAATTTTCTTTGGTCAAGTAAATGGATGCTTTTAAATATAGATATTCTGGTTTTTCTGGGTTTATTTCAAGAGCATTGTTAATGCTTTGTAGTGATTCATTAAGATTATTATTTTCAAATTTTGCTATTGCTAGGTTATAAAACATAATATCGTTTTTTTCTTTTATAGAAGTACTTGCTTTGTCTAGGTATTTTTCACTGTTTTTGAAGTCACCAATATGATTTGCAGTAATGCCTGCTTTTAAAGCATAATGAGGATTTTTTGTAATCTCATAAGCTTTTTTGAAACTTAAGAAAGCATTTTGTTTGTCATCATTTTGTTCTTCTGCTATTCCTTTTTTGTAGTATGCCGTATCATAATTTGGGTCGATTGTAGTTGCCTTTTTGAAAGCCTCGATGGCTTGTTTTGGTTTGTTTGATAATATTAAGCTTGTCCCTTTATTTGTATGTGCTTTTTTGTGTTTTGGATTTATTGATATTGTTTTGTCAAATGCTTTTATTGATTCTTCATATTTTTTAAGTTTAAATTTAATTATTCCAACTTTGTAATAGTCTTCTGCTTTATTTGTAAGATTTGCAATTTTTTCATAAATTTCTTCGGCTTTTTTGAAGTTTTTTTGTTCTTCATTTACTGATGCTAGCATTTTAAGAGATTGTAAATCTGTTGAGGTTTGTCTAGGATTGTTTTCATGTATTTTAGATTTTTCTTGTATTTTTGTTTGCTTATTGATTGACTGGTTTTTTGTATGATAAATTTCTTCTTTGGGGTTTTTTTGTTTTAAAAGCTCCTTTTCTAAAGGAGCTTTTTCTATGCTAATTGAATTTGGCTCAATATCTTGTTTGATTAGTTTAATTAAGAGATTGGCTGCTTCTTGGTTTTTTTGTTTATCAATTAAGTCATTGACGTTATTGAACTTATCACTCAATCCTTTTTTGATGAGTTCATTAAGTCTTTCTTTAGCAAGTGAGGGGTTTCCAGTATTAATATTATCTAGTATTTCATAGAGTACTTTTTTTATTACATAACTATAGGGTCTTTCTATTTTTTCTATTATTTGATTTTTAGGATCATTTTTTTTATTTGTGTTTTCTATTTTAGTGTCTGGTTTGAGAATAGGAGCGATTTTGTTAATTTTATCAATTTTTTTTGTGTTGTTTTCGCTAAAATCATTTATATTCTTTTTTGTAAGTTTGTCTTCGTTTTGTTTTTGTGTTTCTATGACTTGTTTTGGAGTGTTTAAATGAGTGGTTTTAGGTTGATTTAATTCTTTGTTAAGATTTTCTTTTAATTTTTTTAAGTTAAATAGATTTTTTTTGCTTTCAATAGATTTATTGTCATTTAGATTTGTTTCTTGTGGTTTTGAGGTTTGACCTATATTGTTGTTTAATTTTTTAGGTACTGTTTTTTGAGTGAATTTTAGAATGTCTTCGTTTTCAATGCCAGTATCATTTTTTCTATCAGCATAATTTTCTATTTTTGTGGTGTCTTTGATATATTTATTATTAAAAGCAATTTCAGAATTTTCATTGTTAATAGGTATGGATTGCTCTTTTCCTTGTATTTTATCTAATATTTGATTAGCAGTGTCTCTTTTTAAATCTTTTGATTCAAAAGGACTTGTGTTTGCAAGTTCTGATAAAGTATTTTCAAGCATTGCAATATCTGTATTTTGTGGGTATTTGTCTTTTAGAATTTTTGTTATTGAGTATGCTTTTTTATAATTTCTATCCATAACACTGTTTTTGATTTCATTTAGCATTATTGCTTGATTGTTCTTATTTAGACGTTCTTTGTATATGTAATAACCAAGGCCTCCAAATGAAGCAATAAGCAATATTATTAGAATTATTAGTGTGGATAAGTTTTTTCTTTTATTCATCTATATTCAACTCCTCTTGCCAATTAATTTTGTCTAGTTCAATTAAAGAATTTGTTTTTAAATTATCTTTAAATTTTTCTTTAAGTATTGTTTGCTTATTTCCAGGTTTAGACTTTGAGTCAGGTTTGTTTTTGGTGTCAGGTTGCTCTTTTGAGTCGGGTTTAGACTTTGAGTCAGATTTGTCTTTAGTGTCAGGTTGCTCTTTTGAGTCGGGTTTAGACTTTGAGTCAGGTTTGTCTTTGGTGTCAGGTTGCTCTTTTGAGTCGGGTTTAGACTTTGAGTCAGATTTGTCTTTGGTGTCAGGTTGCTTTTTTGAGTCGGGTTTAGACTTTGAGTCAGATTTGTATTTAGTGTCAGGTTGCTCTTTTGAGTCGGGTTTAGACTTTGAGTCAGGTTTGTCTTTGGTGTCAGGTTGCTCTTTTGAGTCGGGTTTAGACTTTGAGTCAGATTTGTTTTTGGTGTCAGGTTGCTCTTTTGAGTCGGGTTTAGACTTTGAGTCAGATTTGTTTTTGGTGTCAGGTTGCTCTTTTGAGTCGGGTTTAGACTTTGAGTCAGATTTGTCTTTGGTGTCAGGTTGCTCTTTTGAGTCGGGTTTAGACTTTGAGTCAGATTTGTCTTTGGTGTCAGGTTGCTTTTTTGAGTCGGGTTTAGACTTTGAGTCAGATTTGTCTTTGGTGTCAGGTTGCTTTTTTGAGTCGGGTTTAGACTTTGAGTCAGATTTGTATTTAGTGTCAGGTTGCTCTTTTGAGTCGGGTTTAGACTTTGAGTCAGGTTTGTCTTTGGTGTCAGGTTGCTCTTTTGAGTCGGGTTTAGACTTTGAGTCAGATTTGTCTTTGGTGTCAGGTTGCTCTTTTGAGTCGGGTTTAGACTTTGAGTCAGATTTGTCTTTGGTGTCAGGTTGCTTTTTTGAGTCGGGTTTAGACTTTGAGTCAGATTTGTCTTTGGTGTCAGGTTGCTTTTTTGAGTCGGGTTTAGACTTTGAGTCAGATTTGTATTTAGTGTCAGGTTGCTCTTTTGAGTCGGGTTTAGACTTTGAGTCAGGTTTGTCTTTGGTGTCAGGTTGCTCTTTTGAGTCGGGTTTAGACTTTGAGTCAGATTTGTTTTTGGTGTCAGGTTGCTCTTTTGAGTCGGGTTTAGACTTTGAGTCAGATTTGTTTTTGGTGTCAGGTTGCTCTTTTGAGTCGGGTTTAGACTTTGAGTCAGATTTGTCTTTGGTGTCAGGTTGCTCTTTTGAGTCGGGTTTAGACTTTGAGTCAGATTTGTCTTTGGTGTCAGGTTGCTTTTTTGAGTCGGGTTTAGACTTTGAGTCAGATTTGTCTTTGGTGTCAGGTTGCTCTTTTGAGTCGGGTTTAGACTTTGAGTCAGGTTTGTTTTTGGTGTCAGGTTGCTTTTTTGAGTCGGGTTTAGACTTTGAGTCAGATTTGTCTTTGGTGTCAGGTTGCTCTTTTGAGTCGGGTTTAGACTTTGAGTCAGATTTGTCTTTGGTGTCAGGTTGCTTTTTTGAGTCGGGTTTAGACTTTGAGTCAGATTTGTATTTAGTGTCAGGTTGCTCTTTTGAGTCGGGTTTAGACTTTGAGTTAGATTTGTCTTTGGTGTCAGGTTGCTTTTTTGAGTCGGGTTTAGACTTTGAGTCAGATTTGTCTTTGGTGTCAGGTTGCTCTTTTGAGTCGGGTTTAGACTTTGAGTTAGATTTGTCTTTGGTGTCAGGTTGCTCTTTTGAGTCGGATTTAGATTTTGAGTCAAGATCTTTTTGCTGTTCTTTAGCAATGTATTCACTTCTATTTTTGAGACTTTTGTCAAGTTCTTCAAGAGCAGCTTTCTTATTTCTTAAGAGAGTTATCATGTGGAGAATATCATTTTTTTTTTCACTTTCATATTTTAGTGTAATAAATTGCGAGTAATCATGGATTGCCATTGTGTATGAATCCCATGCATTTTTGTAATCTTTTTCTTTAAAATTAATTTTTCCTTGTTCAACATAAGAATTTGCTCTATTAAGAAGTGCTTTCTCGTAATTGGGCATGTTTTTAACTGAATTGGAGTAATATTTAATTGCTAGATTATAATAACCTTTGCCTCGTTTAAACATTATGTTGCCCAATTCAAAATATAACTTGTAATCAATTTCCCCTCCTATTGCAATTCCATCAAGCAAAGCCCCTTCTGCTTCTGTTAATTGATTGTTTTCTCTATAGGCTATTGCTAAAAGATAGTATCCGTTTTGTACTTTTGGATATTTCTGAATGGCTTCACTGAGAATTTTTATTGCTTGTACATAATTTTTATTTTTTATCTCTTCTTGTCCAATTTTAATGAGTCTTTGAGAGTATGCCAGGTTTGAATTAAGTAATAAAATAAACAAGGTGATCAGATTTTTAAGCAATAGTAAATATTTCTTCATATCTTTTATGAGTATTATTTTATTACTTTAAATCAAATATTTCTATATTTCATTTCTATATTTCATAGTGTCTTGAGATCAAATTTATTTTTTTCTTTAGTTAAAAGTGTAATGAATCTTATTATTTCTTCTTTTTGTTCGGGTGACATGTTCTGGTCTTCTTTTAATGCATCTGATTTTGAATAATAAGTAATATAGCATATGGCTGGTAGTAATGTTTCGGTTTTAACTGCTTCTAGCTTAAATAAAAGTTCTGGTTTGATATTTTTATGTAATATTTTAAATACTCTTGTTCTTGAAGTTAATGATTTGATAAAAATATATGATTTACAATAATTTAATTTGTGGGTACTTGTTTTTTGAATTTTTATTATTTCTTGAGGTACTGTGATTTTATCTTCATCAAGATGTAACATTATTTCTGATATGAATTCGAAATGTTTTTTATCAATATTTGGATAAAAGGATAGAAAATATACAAATATTTGATTTTGAATTTCAAAATTTTTTCTTTCAAAAAAGTTTTTTATTTCTTTTGAAAATTTTGCCTTATCATCTTTATCTGCATAGATGTAAAATGCAATCCATCCATATGTGTCGATTTTTGTTGTATTGTCTTTGATGTAATTTATTACATTTTGTAGGAATATTTTTTTTATATGTTTATTTTGAAATATTTTTGAACTTGTATATGGGTTAAAGTTCATCTTTTCAAAAGATACAAAAAATTCTTCTGCTTTAAATTTTGATGTGATGATATTTTTGATATTTGAATTTAGATTGAGTAGTTTATGCGTTTCAATATATTCAATTGCAAGGATAAAATCTTTCCATTCATTTGGCACTTTGTCTTTAAAAAACCATTCTAGGTATTGTTTTATGGCAGTTTTTTCAAGTGAAAATAAATAAGTTTTTAAAGTATTTTGAAAATTTTTTGGGGTATAATTTACAAATTCACTTAGAAAGTAGTTGAAACTAGAGTTTTTATTTGATCCTTTATAAAAAATTTCATTAAGACTCAAAGTTTTGATTGTTTTTAAATATTTTAAAATTTCATCGTACTTTAAAGTTAAAACTTCGTCTATTATGTATCTGTAATTTTTTGTTAAAATTTTATTGAAAAGTGATTTTGATAGACATCCTACTGGCCAGTAAGTTAAAATGAGTAATTTTTTTAGTTTAATGACTCTACTTTGTTTATTTTTTAAGCTTGATTTAAATAATCTTTGGAATGATTGATTATATTTTAGTATGTGTTTAATTTTTTCCTTATTTCTATGTTTTACAGCTATTAATATATCTATTGTTGGTTCTAGATTATCTGTTTTTAAGTTGCTAGAGAAATTTAATATTAATTGTTTATATAATGTTTTTTTCTCTTGCGTGTGTGTATTATTATTTTGTATTTCAATTATTTTTAGAAAATTGGTGGAGTTTAATTTATATGTTATCCCAGGCCTTTTGCTAATAAGATTTGTTTCTTTTTTTATTTGTAGTAGATTTTTTTCTTTAATTATGTCTAATATCCAATTCTTTATTCTTTTGTCTTGTATTTTCTCATAATAATATTCTTCAAGTGTGATATTTATTTTATTTTTTTTAGGTTCGTAATCTTGACTTATTTTAATAAGGTTCTTGATTTCTTCTTCGTTAAGTTTATAAAGTTTTGATAAGATACTATATCTTAAAATTTTTTCTTCTATATTTATATTTATGTATTTTTTTAGTGTGTTAAGAGCATCATAGAATTTATGATATTTAGTTACTATCTTCATTTAAGTCCTTAGTGAATTTTTGATGATTTGTAATAATTTATCATCTCGTTTTGCTATTTTGATTATTGATTCTAAATATCCTTCGATATTGCCTATATCAAGTCTTTCACCTTCTATTTTTTTGTATAGTACTTTGTTTTCAGACATTAGTTTTTTTAAAGCATAAATGTGGTGATATTCTCCTTGTTGGTGGATCTTAAACCCTTCTTCTAAAAATTCGAAGAATTCATGGGTATATAAAAATCTTCCAATAGATGCTTTGTTGCTTGGTTCTTTTCCAATTTCTGGTTTCTCTACTATGTCTTTTACATGGATATTATCTTTGTTTAATGCTATTACTCCGTATCTGTTAATGTCTTTAAGATTTTCGATGACAGACAATATGTTTTTTCCAGTTTTTTTGTGTAATTCTATTAGTTGTGCTGTTAGGGGTGGGGATCCTATATGTAAGTCGTCGGGGTATGCAACTATTACACTTTTAATTCCTATCCAAGGTTTTGCCTGTAGTAAAGCATGACCTGTGCCCATCATTTCATTTTGTCTTACAAAACTAATATTAATATTTTTGAGTTTTATTTTTTCTAGCAAATCGTTTTTACATTCTTTTGTAAATACAGTTTCAAGTTCAATTTCTCTATCAAAATAATTATCCAAGACCCCTTTTCTTCTTGAGGTTATTATTAGTATTTCTTTGATTCCAGAACTAATAAATTCGTCAATAATATAGTCGATGGACGGTTTATTTAAAATTGGCAACATTTCCTTTGGAATAGTTTTTGTTATGGGTAAAAACCTTGTTCCATATCCTGCTGCTAAAATAATGCCTTTCATATTTTGTCTCTTTTAAATAAAATTATATCAAATATTTAGATTATAAATATTTGATTTTTTTTTAAAATGATTTAGAATTTGTCCTTATGCATGTTAGTGCAGGTAAGTATAAGGGGTGGAAGGTTGTTTTTCCTAAAACAGGTGTTGTACGTCCTGTGATGGCTGTTGTTAGAGAAGCATTTTTTTCTATTCTTTTTAATCAGATTGTAAGGTCAAATTTTCTTGATGTATTTGCAGGTACGGGGATAATGTCTCTTGAGGCTTTAAGTAGGGGCGCTAGTCTTGCTCATCTTGTTGATTGTAATAGGTTTTCTAAAGATATTTTAATTAAGAATTTTGAGGTTGTGAATGAACCTTACAGGTTTTTTTTCAGGAAGGCTGAGTTGTTTCTTAGTAAGAATGATCTTTTTTATGACCTTATTTATCTTGATCCTCCTTTTAGCTATTCTTTTAAAGAAAATCTACTTAAAATCATATCGGAAAATGAAAATTTAAATAAAGATGCAAAAATTATTATTCATTATCCGTCAAGGGAAAATTTGGACAACAATATTTTGAGACTTTCTAGATATGATTGTAGAAAATATGGAGGCTCAAGGCTTGATTTTTTTAAAGTCGAATCTTGTATTAGAATCTATTAATCTTGCACAGAAGTCAAGAGTTGAAATTCATCATTTTTAAGTTCTTCAATATTGTGTCTTAATTCAAATTGATCAGAATTTTTGAATGGACTTGTCTTAGTTCCTCCATCTTGTCCCTTTATAATGATTTCTTTAGATTCAAGATTTAATAGTATTTCTCCAATTTTATAAGATTTATCCTTTTGTTTTATGATAGATAAAATAGGTAAAATGCCCGTTGTGTATTGAAAAACAACTGCTTTAAATAAAGGTTCATTGCAATTCTTTATGTATACATCTACTATTGTTCCATAGTCGAATGGTGCAAGTATTTTTAAAAAATTTTTTAACATTTCTATGTCAAATTTTTTGTTTTTTAAATATTCTTCTGGTTTATCTTTTGTCCAATGATATTTTTCACTGTTTTTAGTTAAAAATTCAATAGCTTCTAAAGGATTAACCGGTTCTTTGATTATTATAGGATTCACCATTTCGTCGTAGACATCTATTATGCAAAAAATTCTGATGAGTTCATGGATAAATTTTTTTGTTGGTGTTTCTGTATAATGTTTGATGTTGAGATAGTTTTTTTGTCCATTTATTATCATTTTTGTAATGGCAGAAATATCTTCTCTCATTCTGAATAGATTTTTAGCAATATTAATACCTTTCTCCATAAGTTCTATTTTGGACATTTCTTTTTCTGTTATATCTTTATTCTTAAGACTAATTTTGTCTCTTAGTTTTTGTAATATTGTGGTATGCATGAGCCCAATTGGGTGTAATAACACCCCAAGTGCAGCTTGCAGTATAATATCATTATCGTAAAAAAATTCTGTGAATTCTGTATAGTGTGATTTGTCAATAAAAAATTTTGAAGTTGATCTTGGTGCGTCTTTTGCAGCCCTTTCTTTATTTAGCTGTGCAATAGTTATTAAAAAGTAGATTGTAGTATCAATTGCATGTGTTAATATGGAGTCGCCTTCTGTTTTTATTTGTTCTCCGTAAAATTCATAATCCCTTCTTACTGAGTGTAGATATAATTTTTTTATTGTTTTTGTATTATTAGGATTGTCTTTGTCTGTTAATTTTTGAAAATTAAAATAATCATAGATTTTTAGTAATATCTTTTGAATAGAGAGTATTTTGTGTTTTGGTAAAATCTTGAAACTTCCCTCAATTATTTCCTTAAAGTAGATAGGATCGGGTTCTCTTTCCATTAGTGTATTTAAATTAATTAATGTTTTTTTCCCAGAAATTGTAAACATTTTGTCTTTTTCTGAGAATGGTTTATATATATCACCTAATGCTTCTTTTAGCTCTTCTTTTAAAGAATTTATTTCATTGTTTAGGAGTTCTTCATTAATTATATTTATTAATGTTTCATGTGGAATGTTTTCATAATTGTTTATTACTGATATGTGTGGAACATTACCCTTGTGTAAAAATGTGATTATTTTTTCATTTACTCTTGTGCTTAATTTGGCCCAATTCCCAATATTTGAAAAAATAATATCCTTTTCTGTTAAATTTTCTACTTTTTTTATTTCTTTGAGAATCATTAGAGGCCCTCTTGTAAGTATTGTTGTTTAAAGTAATTGAATTTATAATGCAGGGATTTTATCTTATGCTTTAGCATTTAAGATACAAACATGCCTCCTTATTGTATCAGTTTGTATAGTCTTTAACAATTTAGACTTAAGGTTTACTCTTATTTCTTTTATAGTTGGCCTACATCATAATAGAAAAATTCTTTTATTTATATTGCCACCGAGGAGAATCGAACTCCTGACACAAGGATTTTCAGTCCTATGCTCTACCAACTGAGCTACAGTGGCTAAATCTGATTTTTGACATCATTAATTTTTATTAACAAAGATTATTTTTTCATAAACAAAGTTTTTTGTCAATGAACAATAATTTGATAAAAATTATCCTTGTTTGACTTTTTTTAAGAGTATATTTATTGTCAAACATATTAAATAGCTATTTCAAGGTTTTAACTTTGAGATATAAAAAAGAAGTAAAATTTTTTTATATCTCAAAATTAAAAGTTTTTTTATTTATCTTTTCCTAATTATGGTTATGTTAAGTATATAATAATGGATATTTTATATTTTCATAGTAATAATTTGGCTTAACTTTTATAAATTTTTCATTAAAGCTTAGTATGTTTGACATTATCGTTATCTTTTAGATATTTTTTGAAATGGCCCACAATACACAATTTAAGTATTTGCCCATTTTGTATAATTTATTTTTTTGCTTGTTTTAATGTGTGTTTTTTTAATTTTTATTCATTTGATGTTCTGTTTTTAAATAAAATAGTTCATATTAAATTTTTTTATTATGTAAGTATTTAAAGAAATCCATATCTGTTGAGAATATTTTTCGTTTATCTTTAAGTGTTGTTTTGTAACTTTCTAGTGCTTGCCAGAATTTATAAAATTCAACATTTTTGCCATAAGCCTTTGCATAAATTTTTGCAGCTTCATGATCCCCTTCCGCTTTGATTTTAGCTGCTTCAGCTTTTGCTTCACTTAATAATTTGAGCTTTTCTTTTTCAATGCTACCAAGGATTTCCGTTTGCTCAGCAATTCCTGTACTTCTTTGTTCTTCTGCAATTTGTTGTCTTTCTGAAATCATTCTATTATGTACGGAGTCAATTAAGCTTGGATCATAACCAATTTTTCTAATAAGAACATCAACAATTTCTATTCCAATGTCTTTTGTATTTTTATTGGAAACTTCAATTATTTCATTTTCAATTATTTTGCGACCCTTTGTGATTTTGTAGGTTGTATTGTTTGTAGTATTTTGTGGTTTTAAAATTCCATCAGATAGACGTTGAATTGGATCGTTTGAGCTTCTAATGATTTCGAGTAAAGGATATTTGGCAATAACACCTCTGACGGCAGGCTCAATAGCTGCATTGATTATTGTGGAAGCTCTGTTCATTGTTTTGATTGCTGTATAGAATTGATTAATGTCTACAATTTTCCATCTAGCAGTTGTATCTATCCATATTAATTGTTTTTCATCTCCCCCTGTTGGAATTCTTTGAGGTTCTCCATCCCATCTAAGTATATTTTTGGGAAATATTTGTACACTTTCAATAAATGGGATTTTATATTTAAGTCCTGCTGTGTTTTCAGTTCTTTCAATTTTACCAAGCCTTGTGGTAATTGAAATTTCATTTTCTTTTAAAATATAGAGTGGTTGCATTATGGCTAATAATATTAAGCTAAATACTAATATAAAAGATAAAATCTTAACAATAGAAAGTAAAAATATTAGTATATTTTTCATTTTACTTAACCTCCTTAAATGGAAGAAAATTATTTAAGTTTTTGTCGATTATTTCAATATTGTCTTTACTTTCAAGAATTTCTCTCATTGCTTCGTTATAGATTCTCTCTCTTGTAATTTCTGGATCTTGTATGTATGCATTGAGGATAGCGTTAAAGATAGCAGTTTCTGCAAGTGCGCTATTGATTCGGTTCTCTTTATATCCTTTAGCTTCTTCTATCATTTTAAGCGCTTCTCCTTTGATTTTTGGAATGATTTGATTAAATTTTTTCCTCCCCTCATTGATAAATTTATTTTTATCTTGGATTGCAATATTAACATCTTCAAATGCTTCATAAACTTTTCCTTTTGGTGGCATAGCATTTCTGATTTGTACTTGCACAATATCAATGCCTAAATTATATTTTTTTATAATTTCATTCATGGATGCTCTTACTCCTTCTGTGACACCAACTCTATTATCGTTAATTATTTCAAAAATAGTATTGTCCCCAATTAATCTGTTCATTGATGATTTTGCAATGTCTGTTATAGTTCTTGCTGGATCTTCTACTTTAAACATGAAAGAATATGGATCACTGATTTTATATTGTACTAACCATTCAACCTTAATTATATTTAAGTCACCAGTGATAATGATTCCGTCATCTTCGTTTAAGTTAGTTCCTGTGTGATTATTTGTATTAAAACCAAATTTGACTTCTTGTACAATTTTTACTGGTACAATTAATTTTTCTTCAATTAACGGAATTTTTATATGTATTCCTGATTCAAGTGTTCTATTGAGTTTACCAAGGCGCAGTACGATGGCTTCATCAGATGGGCCTACCACAAAAACGTTTGCAATGGTTATTAGTAATATTATTACTAATACAATTAGAATTATCATATATTCATATGTTTTATTAAAAGCTTTTAGAATATTATTTAACATGTTCCCTCCTTTTTGTTATATCTTTTTAAGATAAATATGTATTTTTTGGTTTCTTTATATTCTAATTTTTCTTGTAAGGTATATTTTTTGTTGAGATTTGACTTTAAACAGTAAAAAAGCATTTTCCAAGTATGTTGATTCATTTTTATTCCTTTTCGAGTTTTTTAAATGTTATTTGTTTTATTTTGTGATTTTGGATTTCTTCTATTAAATATTCTCCATGTTCTGTCTTAACCTGTTCCCCGCTTGTGGGTATTTTATCAAGTAAATCCATGATGTATCCTCCAATTGTGTTTATATACTCTTTGTGTTGAATTTTTATTCCAACTGTTTCTTCAATCTCGTCAAATGTGGTTTCACCTGATATTATGTACGTGTTTTCGTCTTGTTTTGTGATAAGTTGTTTTTTTTCTTCGAAATCATATTCATCAAATATTGCACCAAAAATTTTCTCTACTATATCTTCTATTGTAAGTATGCCTGAAAATCCTCCGTATTCGTCTATAACGATAGCCATTATTTTTTGCTTTTGTCGCATGATATCTAGTATATCTTTTATTCTTTTATTTTGTTGTACGAAAACAGCGGGTTTGACAAATTTAATAATATTTTTTTCAAAATTTTTTTTACTTATTTCAATTAGGTCTTTAGTTATTAAAATGCCTATTATTTGTTCTCTGTTTTGACCTTTATATACAGGGATTCTGGAATATCCTTCTTTTTTAATTAATTTGATTTTATCTTTTAATTTTGATGTGCTTGAGAGTGAGAATACTTCTGTTCGATGTGTCATAACCTCAGAAGCTCTAACTTCTCCTATATTTAACATCTTTTGCATGAATATCCTGTCATCATTGTCTAAAATTCCTAATTTTTCGGCCAAAAATAACATATTTTTGATGCTATCTTTAGTCATTTTTTGACTCGCTTTTATTTTACATAGGCTTAGTAAAATTTTTACTATTCCATTAATTGCATATATTATTGGTGTTAATATGATTGTTAATATTTTGAGTAAGATTGAGGTTGATAAAACTATGCTCTCATTATTTAAAATTGCAATTTGTTTAGGAAAGATTTCTGAACAGATAAGGACTATGACTGTTATTATTCCAGTTGATAATGCAAGTGCATTGTTTCCATATTTGTCAAGGACAAATTTTGTTGTAAGGGCGCTTGCTGTTATATTGGCAATATTATTCCCAATTAGAATTGTTGTTACAAGCTTTGATGGATTTTGTGCTAAGTTGTATACTATTGTTCCTAGTTTGCCTTTTTTCTTTATGTCTTGGAGTTGAATAAGGCTTAATGATGTGTAAGCTGTTTCTGATGCCGAAAAAATGGCTGATAGTATTATAAATATTAATATAATTATTAATTCCAACATAATTATTATTTTAATTTATCTTTAAATCATTTGCTTTAATTTTGTTTTTATTTGAAAAAAATGCATTGACTTTTGCTTTAAGGTTTATAAGGCGCCGACCGGAATCGAACCGGCAAATCAAAGTTTTGCAGACTTTTCCCTTAGCCATTTGGGTACAGCGCCACTTTAAACATTAGTTAGTTTATTAAAAAATATTTAAATTGTAAACAGTATCTTTGCATCTTTTGTGGTTGTAATTTAACTTTTTAAGTATTCTCTTTATATATTTTTCTATAAAAATAGGTTTTATTTTTGTAGAATTGATGAATATGAATAAAATAATTCTTAATGATGTTTTATCTAAGTTAGATAAGAGCCTTGTAAAGGAAATTATAGGGTCTTGTGAAGTAGAAATATTGGGGCTTGCATATGATTCAAGATGTGTTTTATCTCGTTTTGTATTTTTTGCTCTTCCAGGATTTCATTTTGATGGTCACAAATTCATTGAGTCAGCAATTAAACGGGGTAGCAATGTTATTGTTCATACTCATGATATTGATTTTTATGATGCCGATGTGACATATATTAGAATTGATTCTTGTAATATAAAAAGGTTTATGTCAAATTTTGCTCATATTTTTTATGATGAGCCTTCAAAAAAACTTAAAATTATTGGTGTTACAGGAACTGATGGTAAGAGTTCTGTTTGTTTTTATATTTATACTCTATTAAAATCTATAGGTGTTAAGGTTGGGTTTATTTCAACTGTATTTTTTGAAGATGGCAGTGGAATTTTAGTTAAAAATCCTTATAGACAGTCAACTCCAGAGTCAACAGAAATTCATTTAGTTCTTAGTAAAATGGTAGAGAATAGTGTTGAATATGCTATTATTGAGTCAACTTCTCATGGTCTTGATATTAGGACATCAAGACTCATTGATATTGCTTATTCGGTTGCTGTTTTAACTAATGTTAGCCATGAACATCTTGAATTTCATGGTACTATGCAGCATTATTTGAATGCTAAACTTAATCTTTTTTCTTCTGCTAATGCTAGTGGTGGTTTTGGTGTTATCAATATGGATGATAATAATTGTTCTATCTTTTTAAATGCGATTAATAAGGCTTATACGTATAGTTTAACAAATAAAGGTGCTGATTTTTTTGTAAGTAAAGTTAGGGAACAAATGGGTTTTATTGAGTTTGAGTTTTATCATAAGAATGTTAAATATGATGCTAGAGTTAATTTAATTGGTAGTTTCAACGTTGAGAATGTAGTTTCTGCTTTGATTGTTGTTAGTAAAGTTATGAATGTTGATATGTCAGAACTTATTGATAAGCTTGTCAATATTAAAGGTCTTTGTGGCCGAATGCAAGGTGTTGATTTTGGACAAGATTTTTCTTTAATTGTTGATTATGCACATACACCCGGGGCTTTTCTTAAAGTTTTTCCTATATTTAAAAAACTTACAAAAAATAGATTGATCTCTGTTTTTGGTTCTGCTGGCGAGAGAGATATTCTTAAGAGAAAATTGCAGGGCGAAATTGCTGATAGATATTCAGATATAATAATACTTTGTGATGAAGATCCAAGAGGTGAGGATAGTATGCAAATAATTAGTGACATTGCGGAAGGAATTTTAGAAAAGACCTTAACTAGAGATTTATTTTTCATTCCTGATCGAAAAAGTGCAATTGAAAAGGCAATAAACATTGCTCATGCTGGTGATTTGGTGGTTATTCTTGGAAAAGGTCATGAAAATTCAATAATATATAGGGATCGCAGTGTTTTTTGGGATGAGCAAGCCGTAATTGAGGATATTATTTTTGGTTTGAAAAACAGGAGTTGATTTTATGAAAAAAAATCTTATGTTGATATTTGGAGGGGTTTCTTTTGAACATGAAATTTCTCTTAGATCTGCTTATGGAATTTATTCAGCGTTTATGAAGCTTGGTAAATATAATGTATTTCCAAGTTTTATTGACAAGATTACTGGGGTTTGGTATTTATTAGATTGTGTTCCTGATGAGCCTAAATTAATTAAACGAGATAGCTCTTTTATTGTTAGTTTAATTCCTGGTTGTGGGATATTTGTAAATAATAAAGATCTTAAAATTGATGTTGTATTTCCCATTGTTCATGGAAGAACAGGGGAAGATGGTGCTATCCAGGGATTTTTAAAAATAATGGATATTCCTTGTGTTGGTGCTGGTATTTTGGGGAGTGCTATTTCTATTAATAAGTACTTTTGTAAACTTTTGCTTAAAAGTTTTGATATTCCTTTAGTGCCCTTTATTGGGTTGAAAAAATATGATTATCTTTTAGATAAAGAGGAAATCAAGAAAAACATAAGTCAACATTTAAGTTATCCTGTGATCGTCAAGCCCGCTATGTTAGGTTCTTCAATTGGGATAAGTATTGCATATGATGATACTCAGATTGAAAAATGTATTGAAGAGGCTTTTAAGTATGATTTAACAATTGTTGTAGAGAAGTTTATTCAAGCAAGAGAGATTGAATGTGCTGTCATGGGAAATGATCAGATTAAGATATTTACTCCTGGTGAAATTGTTATACAGAATTTTGTATTTTATGACTATACTGCTAAGTATGCTACTATTCCTGGGAATTCAGTGATTTTTAATATCCCTGCTCATCTTGACACAAAACATTTATTAGATATTAAAGAATATGCGTTTTGTGTTTATAAGTGTTTGGAACTTAGGGGTATGGCGAGGATTGATTTTTTGATCGAAAAAGATAATGGCTTGATTTATATTAATGAAATAAATACAATTCCAGGGTTTACAGATATGTCTATGTTTTCTAAGATGTGTGATCATGATGGTCTTGATTATGAGTCTTTGGTTGATGCATTGGTAGATTTGGCTTTCCAAAGTTATGCAAAGAGAAAAGAAAGAATTGATTTTAATCGGTTGGAGAGCTAATTTGGTTTCCAATTTTTTAAATTTTCAATTTCCTTATCATTTTGGAGTTTGAAAAAGGGATCTTGGTTGTATTGTTCAGATTTTGGAAGTATTCCTGAGGATTTTATTGTATATGAATAATCTATGTTAATATTTTTAACTTCTTTTTTTGTTTCTTGATCGTATATTTTTACTTGGTTCTCATTGATATCAAGGTAAGCAAAAACATCATATTTAATTGCTATTTGACATTTAACAGTAAAAGTTATGTTTATTGTATTTGATTTGATATTATTTACTGTGAATATTATATTATTAGATGCTATTTTATATGGTGTATTGCTTTGATATATGATAAGTTCGGATGCATTTTTTAAGCATAGATTAATTTGTTTTGTAGTCTTATTCGTTTTAATTTTAATTTCGTAGATAGTTCTCTCGGCAACATTTGTTTTGTCAAAGGTTAACTTTATTAAGTCTTCTTTTATTTTAATTTCCTTTTGTGCGTATTTTTTATTCTTATCTAAGTTAAGATTAAAATCTTTGGTTGAGATTTGAATTGTATTTCTGTTATCTTGTAGGTATTCTATTTGAATTTTATTAATTTTTTCTGGAAATTTTATTATTTGATTTATTTTTATTGTTGAAATTTTTTCTATATCATATGATATTATGGTAATGGCAATTATTAAAAAGAGAATTATAAATTCAATTTTTTCAGATTTTATGAATTCTTGTTTTAGTTTATCAGTTTTATGTTTTAAATGTTCTACAATGTTGGTAAGTATTATTGAAAAGAGTGAGATTGATATGAAGTAGCTTAGTGCAATCGGTTTTGCTATCATTAAAGTTGTTTGTATTGATGTTATTAGTATAAGGTTTATTATCCAAATAAGCATTATCATTATCTTTTTTAAAGATTTTGTTTTATTAGGAATAATTAAAATTAGTATGTTTTTTAAGAGTATGGTTAAAATAAATTCTATTTTGATGTATAGTATCATAATAAGTTCGGCTACAGAGATTAATATTGCTAGATATTTGAGGTCTTTGGGGGGTAAATGTATTTTAAGGTTGTATGTGAAATAAGATATGAGGTTGAAGTTAAATAATATGAGAAAAAAATTTACTAGGTATATTGGATTTATCATGTTATAGTCTATGAAATTTTCATATACTTTTAGTATTTTGCTTGTAAGCAGAGTAGAAGTATATGTACTTAGGAATAATATAAGAAATAGTTTTATAATTTTATGGTAATTTTCTTTTGTTTTTCTAAATATGATACTAGTTTTTCTAAATTTTGTGATGAACATTAAGATGGTAAAATTGAAGACAGCATATATTATTATGATAAGTGTATTTTCATTTATTATCCACTTTTTAAAAGGAGTATTAATAATTATATAGTGCAGTTCATTTTCTTTTTGTATATTTTTTGGGAATTTGATTGCTTCTTCAATTGATTTATAAATATTACAAAAATTGTTATTTTTAGAATGCTTTAAGAATGATTGCTCTTTGTTATTGCTTATTATTAAAATTGGAATTTCTTCTTTTAAGTACAAATTGTATATTTCATTAATGTGTTTATCATTTATTTTTGATACGTTGAAGTTTACTTTATTATTTTCAAATGTTCTTATAAAATTTTCTAAAAAGCTTAAACTTGTTTTTGAGTTCATTATGTTTGATTGATTTTTAAGTTCTATTAAGTTATTTGTTTTGTCTTCATTTAAAATTAAGTATATTGTGTTTATATTTTTTTCAAGTGCATTGTGATTTAATAATAATCTACTACTTATTGTTGATATGTCTTTGTTTAAGTCGTCTTCTATAAAATAAATATTTAGATTGTTTTTAATTTTTTTGTTTTTAAAGTTATTTATTAGTGTAATTGCAATGGCAATTGCTAGGTTATTTTTTAGATCATGTTTGATCTCGATTGGAACAATTATATTATAATTAGTTGTCTCTGTTCCTTTTATTTTGACATGAATTGTTTTTTCTGAATATCCGGTAAATCCAATTTCTTGAAGTGAGTGTTTTTTGTATTCAATTCCATTTTTTAGAAAGTATTTTTTTATGTAATTATAAATGTTTCCTATTCGTTTTATTTTTTCTGATGAGTCTTGTAGTGTATTAATTTCTGTGATATGTTGTCTTATTTGTTTGTTACATTGTTCTATTTCATCTGCTTTTATTATCTTGTGTGAAATTAGCGTGTGTATTATTAAGAATAATATCTTAGTTATCATAATTTTTTATGTCTTCTTCTACTTGCATTATTTGGAGTACGTTTGGATTTTCTTTAAGTGAGGTAAAGATCATGGATGTGTTTTTTGCATTTGATGAGATAATAATATTAATTATCCCATGTCCATTGCCACAATCTTCTATTTTTTCACTAATAAGTCTTATGTCAAAAGTTGTAAAAAGCGTATCTAAGTAATTAAAAAGACCTTTGAAGTTTTTTAAGAATATTATAATGTGATATACTTTTCTTGTTGGTGTTGCTTCCCATTCTACTTCTATAAGGTGGCTTTTTCTTTGATTTATGATTTCTTTACAATGTTCTTTGTGAACTACTATTGTATCTTTTTGTATTATTCCAATGATATTTTCACCAGTGAGTGGATTACAGTCATAACCTATTGTAATGCTTTTTATTTTAGATTTTGTTAAAGATTTAAATAGACTGAAAAGTCTTTTTTGTTCTTTATTTTCTCCAATAAGATATGCAATTATGTTATTATCTACAACTATTGTATTGTCATTTTTATTAAGCCAAGATCGAATTTTTGATCTTGCTTTTTTTGTTCTAACACTATGAAGCCAAATTACATTAGGTTTGGCTTCTGGAGAGGTAAATATTTCAACAATTTGCTCATTTTTTAGTGGTTTGGTTAGTGAGCTAATTTTGCCATTAATTTTTGCATAAAGCGCTTGATCTCCAATATCTGTATGTATTGTGTATGCGAAGTCGATTGAATTTGAACCAAATGGAAGCTCTACTATTTCTCCTTCTGGTGTATAGACATATATGAATGTGTTTAATAGTTCTTTGTGTATATCATGCATTGAGTATTGATTTTTGTTAACTGATTCTTGTTGCCATTTTTTGATTCGGTTGATGAATGATATATCATCAGCTTTGAATTCGACTTGTTCTTTGTAAAGCCAGTGAGCAGCAACACCATATTTAGCAATCTTATCCATTTCTTCTGTTCTGATTTGGATTTCAATCAATTGGTTATCTTCAGGTATTCTGACAGTGGTATGTAAGGATTGATATTTATTTTCTTTAGGTATTGCTATGTAATCTTTTAGTCTTCCAGGTATTGGTTTCCAGACTTTATGTACAATTTCTAGTATTTCATAGCATTCTTTTTGTTTTTTACAAATTATTCTTATTCCCAGAGTATCGAAGATTTGAGAAATATTGTTATTTCTTGTTTTCATTTTTCTAAATATTGAATAAAAATGTTTTGAACGTACTGTGATTGTGACATCAATACCAATTTTTTTAAGTTCTTTTTCTATGATCAATTTTCCCTTATATAATTTTTTTTCTCTCTCTATTTTAGTTGTGGACAAAAAGTTTTTGATTTCTTTATATTCTTTTGGGTAGAGATATTTTAATGATAAATCTTCAAGATATATTTTAAGAGATGAAATTCCAAGTCTTTCTGCAATTGGTATATAAGTTGCAAGACAGTCCCTTGCAATTCTTTCCCTTCTGTTTTTAGGCAAGTGAGAAAGGGTTGCCATATTATGTAATTTGTCTGCAAGTTTTATGATTATTATTCTGATATCATGAGTCATTGCAAAAAACATTTTAGAGATGGTATTTGCTTCTTTGATTGCTCTTGTTTTATTGTGTAAGTCATGAATTTTGGTTACACCATCAATTAAACTTAAAACTTCTTGGTCAAATTCTTTAATTATTTCTTCTTTCTTTACACTTGTGTCTTCAAGCACATCGTGTAGTAGGCCAGCTATTATTGTTTTAAAGTCTAGTTGAAATTTTATAAGAAATAGTGCAACCATTATTGGATGGATTATATATGGCTCTTTACTTTCTCTATATTGTCCATAGTGCAATTGTTCTGATATTTCGAGAGCTTTAAATATTAATTTTTTTTGAATCTCATCTTGATAAGTATTGTCGACAGTTTTTCTAAAAATGTTTTTTAGTTTATCAATATCGTTGATTTTAAGTAGGTATGCAATTTCATATACTTGTATCATGCTTTATCCTTAGGACTAGCGCCCTTGCTCTGTTTTCGATATCATATATAGTTTTTAAATATTCAAAACCTTCCTGAATTGCAAACTGTCTTAAAGATTGCATTTGCCAGGGGGCCATTTCTATTATTAAGAGTCCATTTTTGGTGAGCTTGTGTTTTGCCTGTTTAATTATTTTTTTTGAAATCCCAAGTCCATCTTTTCCAAATCCTAAAAGAGCCACTCTTGGTTCTTGTGTTAATTTTTCTTTTATTCTTAGTTCATTTTTAGTTAAATAAGGCGGATTAGTGATTATTAGCTCAAACTCTTTGTTTATGTATTTTAACAGATCTGAGGGCTGTATTTCTATATAATTTTCTAATTTTAATTTTTGTACGTTTTTTAGTGATACTTTTAATGCTTCGTTTGAAATGTCTGATAGCATTACTTTACACTTGAGATAGTGTGCAATTGTTAAACCAATGCACCCACTACCGCAACATAAATCTAAAATTTTATTGAAATTGTGCTTTTTAATTTGTATTAAGGCTTCTTCTACTAAGCATTCTGTATCTGATCTAGGAATTAGTACGTGTTTGTTTATGTAAAACTCAATGCTCATGAATTCTTTTTTTTCAAGTATATAATGTATGGGTGTGCCTGATTTTATATTGTTTATTTGATGCAATAGTGTATTTTCTTCGTGTTTTGTTAAATTTTTATTTGTGTTTACAAGAATTAATTCTTTTTGCTTCTTTAAGATTTTTTCAAGTAATAATAAAATCTCAAGAGTATTTAAATTATGTTGTTTTGAACTCTTTATTGCTTCGTTTATTGTCATTAAATAAAACTTATGTTGGGTTATCTTTTAGTGCTTGTTCTTGAAACTTTAGAGCTAGTGTGTCTAAAAGAGAATCAAGTTCTCCTTGCATAATTTCTTCTAGTTTATAAAGACTAATATTTGCTCTATGATCTGTTACTCTGTTTTGTGGAAAATTGTATGTTCTAATGCGTTCAGACCTATCACCTGAACCTACTTGTTGCTTTCTATCATTTGAGCGTTGTTCTTGTTTTTTGAGGTTTTCAAATTCATAAAGTCTCGCTCTTAATATTTTCATAGCCTGATCTTTGTTTTTGTGCTGACTTCTTTCATTTTGACATTGTACCACAATTCCTGTAGGCAAATGTGTAATTCTTACAGCAGAGTCTGTTGTGTTTACATGTTGGCCTCCAGCACCAGAAGCCCTATAAACATCTATTCTTAAATCTTTTTCGTTGATTTCAATTTCGGTATCTTCAACTTCAGGTAGTACAGCAACGGTTGCTGCTGATGTTTGAAGTCTACCATTGGATTCTGTTATAGGAACTCTTTGAACTCTATGTACTCCACTTTCGTGTTTTAATTTTTTAAATACATCTTTGCCCTTCACCTCAAAACTTACTTCTTTAAATCCACCAAGTTCCGTTTCATTAAAGTGAATAAGCTCTGTTTTCCATTTTTTTTTCTCAGAATATTTTACGTACATGCCGTAAAGATTATGGGCAAAAAGAGCAGCTTCTTCTCCACCTGTTCCAGCTCTAATTTCAATAATGATATTTTTACTGTCATTTTCATCTTGGTGCAAGAGTAATATTTTGATTGTATGTTCAATTTCATCTTTTTTGAGGTTTAGATGGGCTAATTCTTGTTTTATTAATTCTTTCATTTCTAAGTTTTCTTCTTCGGACAAAATTTTTTGATTCTCATCGATTTGAAATAATATGTTTTCATATGCATCTTTTTTTTCTTTAATTTTTTCTAAATAGTTATATTCTTTTATTATTTTGGCATATTCTTTTTGATTTTTGATCAGATTTGGGTCTTGTAATTGCTCTTCAAGTATTTTTATTTTACTTTCGATGGGACTTAATCTTTCTAAAAACATCTTAATTTTCTCCTAATAAAGTAGTAATATTTTATCTTATTTTTGAATTTTTTTGTTATAATTGGCCATGAATTTATCTTATAGGCTTTATATACAATTTAAATAAATAAGTTTAAGTATGCAAAATTAAGTATATTTTTTTAATTTTTTATATAATATGTTTATTGAGATTGGTTGTTAAAGATTTAATAATGTTTTTATATTTTTATATAAATATGGATTATATGTTTTTTTAAAATAACATATATGATGTGGATGTTGTGTCTTTAATGAACCAGTTAAGAAGGGGTATTTATGTTAGACAAGAAACTTTTAGGTGATTTTGGAGATATCTCGCAAATTTCTAATGATGAGCTTCTTGATGTTACTGAAAAATCAAAAAGGGGATATCAGTTGATAAAGGAAGAGAGACTTACTGAAGCAGAGGCATTGTTCAATGATATCTTACAAAAGGATGATAATAATAATTATGCTCTTGTTGGACTTGGAGATATTGAGAGGAAGAAGCGAAGCTTTGATAAAGCTATAATTTATTATCAGAAATGCCTTGCTAAACATTCAAATAATAATTATGCACTTTTTGGTTTGGGAGATTGTTATAGAAGTTTAGGTGATTATAAAAAAGCTACAGATGTATGGGAAGAATATTTGAAATATGATCCTGAAAATATTACGGTTCTTACGAGAGTTGCTTCTTCTTATAGGAAATTAAAAAATTTTCAAAAATCTAGGCAAGCATATTTAAGAGTATTAGAACTCGTACCTGATAATGATTATGCTCTTGTAGGTATTGGACATTTATATTATGACTTTAAGGAGTATAAGGAAGCATTAAAGTATTGGCTTAAGATGTATGAAATAAATCAAGTTAAGATTGATGTTCGTGTTTTGACTTCAATTGGGAATTGTTATAGAAAATTAAAGGAATTTAGCAAGGGAATTTATTTTTTTAAAAAAGCTTTGGATATTTCCCCAAATAATTTTTATGCTATTTTTGGACTTGCTGATTGCTATAGAGGCAGTAAAGAGTATAATGAGGCTTTAAAGTATTGGCTTACTATAATAGATAGAGAACCTAAGAATAATTTAGTTTTAACAAGAGTGGGGGATACATATCGATACTTGAAAGATTATGATAATGCACAAATTTTTTATAAAAAAGCCCTTGATGTTGATTTTGATATGTTTGCTATACTTGGTCTTGCGCTACTTCAAAAAGAACAAGGTCAGTATGAGGAGGCATTAGCAGCTATAAAAAACTTGATAAAAACTAATCCTAAAAATTCCATATTATATGTTAATGCTGCTGAATGTTATGAGACATTAGGGCAAATTGAAAATGCTGTAGGTATTTTGTCAAGTTTCTTGCAACTTGGAATGAAGAATGTTACTATTATTGACTATATCAATAATCTTAAAAAGAAGATGGATGCATGAAGCTTGATTTTGACAGATCTATTTTTTTAGAAAAATTAATAGACACTCATGTTCATTTTAATGAGCTTAAAAAAAATTCTATAGATGTTCATTGTCTTATTAATGAATGTTTGAAAAATGGATTTTCTTATTTTCTTGACATTGGATTACATCCTAGTGATTTTTATGAGAGAAAGCAACTTTTAAATACTTATTCTAATATTTCATTAACGGTTGGGATTCATCCTTTAAATAAAGCTTTGAGAGATGATTTCGAATTGCTTGAAAAAATTTTAGCAAAGGAAGACGTTGTTGCTGTTGGTGAAATTGGGCTTGATTACCTTAAAGGAGTTAATAAGCATGAGCAGATTGAAGCTTTGAATGTTCAGTTAGATTTGGCTTGTAAATATAAAAAACCTATCATTTTGCATATCAGAGAGGCTTATGATGATGTTTACAATATTATTAAATCTTCCAATTTCATGGGCAGAGGGATATTACATTGTTATTCTGGTAATTATGAGTATGCTAAAAAATTTATTGATTTTGGATTTAAAATATCTTTTTCAGGAAATTTAACATTTAAAAATGCAGAACCTTTAAGATCGGTTTTAAAAAAATTAAATATTAAAGATATTTTAATTGAAACAGATAGTCCATTTTTAGCACCAGTTCCTTTAAGGGGCAAGATTAATGCTCCACTTTTTTTAGGATATACATGTCTTGAGATTGCAAAAGTTAAAAATTGTGATGTAGAGAATGTTGTAACTGTGTTGCATGATAACTTTAAGGATTTATTTAAAAATTTGATTTGACAATTGTTGTTTATTAATCCAACTTAAATATATGTTCAGTTTTAATGAAAGCTTATGTTGTTTGTTCGTAAATGTTAAATTCGTATTGAAAATTTGTATTAATTGCCTTTGTTATTTCAATTAAATTGAGTTCATTAATGCTGATTATGTATTTGGTATTAACTTCTTTAAAATCTTTTCTATTATTTCCAATAAATATGAATTTTATTTTTTGAAAGAAGGGTGATTCTGATAATTTCTTTAAAAAGACATGATTATTTCTCATTGAGAGTAAGATTATTTTTGTTATCTTGGGGGTAATTAAATTTTTCAGGTACAAAATGTTTTTATCATCTATTGTTACAATGTTTATATTTTGTTCTTTTGTACTTTCTTCCAAGTGTTTTAAGTCTTCTTGATTTAGTGTATTATCTTTTATGATTAATGAACTTGTTAAGTCTATTGAGGGGTCATTAAAGATAAAATCCATTGCTTTTTTTAATGAAAATTTTACTTTAGAGAGGTAAAAGGTTTTTTTTTTAATTTCATTGATATTAAATATTTCATTATTTGATTTATGCGTTAAGAGTATTTTTTTTACATTATTTAATTTGTTTTGAATGTTTTCAATATCTTTTTCATTGATAAAGAGTGTTTCATCTTGTATGAATGGGGCATTTTTAATGTTAAAAAAATACTCTGTGGCATCTGAAAAGATTATGACATAACTAAAATTTTTATCTGTGATTATTTTGTTGTTTTTACAATTAAAACATAGAATTAAAATCATTGCAATAATAAAAGTCTTTATTTTGTGTAGCATTATTTTAGAATTCCAATGGATTTTTTTTTGATGATTGTGATACTTAAAAGTATTATTGATATTATTAGGGCATACATTTGTTCATTAGTTAAAATTAGTACTTTTAAAAGTGTGATGATTGCCTCTAAGATTAATATGGGAATAAATATTAATTGATATCCATTTATGTTTTGTGTTACATAAAGATGTATTCCTTTTTCGCATATAATTGCTGTGAAAATTAGTTCTATTATATGTAAAAGTGGTAATTTGATATATTCATACGTTCCAAGAACTTTACTGTTTGTTATAATAAGTGCTAAATTTTTGGAAAATATTAATCCAAATGCAAAGTATATTAAAAATATTGGATTTTTCTTAAGAAATGAGTTTGGATTGAAGGTAAAAAGAAATGTGAATATGAATAATGGGAAAATGTAGTAATATACTTGTTCTTTGATGAATATTGAATGTGCTAATTTGAATTTTGTTTGATAGTTTATAAGTAGGTTCTTATATAATATGAATTCTTCTGTCAGGTATAATAAAGCAAAAAAAGTCATTGCAAATAATACTGATATTGCATTGATATAGTTTTGTTTTATTAGTTTTAGTTCGGCATGCTTTATTAGCATATATATTTTAAGGACTAAAGGTAGGCTCGTTAGTAAAAATATATTCATAATAATTAAATTTTACTTTTAAATTACTCATTAATCAATTAAATTTTTATTTTTTGGAGTCTTGCAAAATTCTTTTTATTATTGTATTCAAGAGATATGTGTTCGAATTTACTTTTTAAAGAAGGTATATTAAAATTAACTATTGATTAATGCTGTTTGAGGAGTGCGTATTTTTAAATGATAAATAGAAGTGCTGGTAAGGATAGGGATAGGTCGAGGTCAGGTGATAAGGAATTGAGAATTAATCATAAAATTAAAGCTCATGAGGTGAGGGTTATTTTTGATGATGGAACTCAATCTGTTTTGCCAATTGAAGATGCTATTAGATGTGCTAAGGATGAGGAGCTTGATTTGGTTGAGATTTCGCCAAATGCATTGCCCCCTGTTTGCAAAATAATAGATTATGGAAAATATAAATTTCATCAGGAAAAGCGTCAAAAAGAACAAAAAAGAAATCAAAAAATAATTAAGCTTAAAGAAGTTAGAATGCAACCAAAAATAGATACTCATGATCTTGATTTTAAATATAGGAATATTTTAGGATTCCTCAAAGAGGGTAATAAGGTAAAGGTTACTATAAGATTCAGGGGACGTGAGCTTGCTCATACTCATTTGGGCTATGAAATTTTAGAAAGTATTCTTGAGAGAGTAGGTGATTCTAATTATGTTTTAGAGTCGCCAGCTAAGATGGAGGGCAAAACAATGTTTTTAATTATTGCTCCTAAATCTAGGAAGTAAGTGATAAGGAGATGTGAATGTCAAAAATGAAAACATGTAAAAGTGCAAAAAAAAGATATGCTTTTACTTCAAAAGGTAAAGTTAAATACAAGAAGCAAAATTTAAGACATATTTTGACAAAAAAGTCTTCAAAGAGAAGAAGGAAGTTGGGTAAGTCAGGTTTAGTTTCAAGTGTTGAGATTAAGAGAATCAAAACCTTATTGCCTTATGCTTAGATATCGATTTTAAGGAGATTATATGGCTAGAGTTAAGAATGGGGTAGTGCACGTTGCAAGACGAAAGAGGATCTTAAAGAAGACTAAGGGTTTTTGGGGTACTAAGAAAAGTAATTATAAAAAAGCTAAAGATACTCTTCGTAAAGGCATGATGTATGCTACAAGGGATAGAAAGGCCCGTAAGAGAGATTTTAGAAGGTTATGGATTGTAAGGATTTCTGCTGCTTTAACTGGTATGGGAATTAATTATGCAAAATTTTTCGAAAGTCTTAAAAAGTCTAATATTAGACTTAATAGAAAGATTTTATCTAATTTAGCAATTGAGGATATTGAAACTTTTAAAAAAGTTGTTTATGAAATAAAGAATTAAAAGCTTCCTGGGAAGTTTAATTATAGGGATTAGAGTTATTTTTTGCGACATCTCACTAAATTTGGGGATTTAAGTATTTTTTTAATGGATAGTAATATAATATGCACTAAAAGTTAGAAATGAAAGTCCCATCTTTGAAAATAGCGCTAAATAAAAATGTTCCTGTGTTGGCTTCCTGGGATTTATTTAAAGGAATATTGTTGTGGAATTTATTTCTCTTGATAACGTTAAAAAGCAAGATAGTCCTATATATTATAGGAGGGTGTATTTTGCTGATACTTTATATGAATATAAAGGCTCTAGAGAGATTAAAAAAGTAAAGTTTATAATTGAAGTAACTCCTTTAGGAGAAAGACATATCACTATTGACTTTGTAGATCCTTTAAATTATCCTGTGCTTAGTTTGATGATGGCAATCAAGAGACATGTTATTGATCTTGATATAAAAGGTGAGCTTCCTTGATATTATCTTTTAAAACAGAAAAGGAAATGATAAACTTTTCTAAATCTTTTTTTAATCCTTTGCCTATTGGTAAGATATTTGGTCTTTGTGGTGATATGGGTGCTGGGAAGACAACTTTTTTAAAAGGTTTGGCTTTAAATCTTGGGATTTCTTGTCTTACAAGTCCAACTTATAATATTGTTAATATTTATGAGTTTGTGGATTTTAAGCTTTATCATATTGATTTGTATCGTTTAAATATTTTGGATGAGTTTGAACTTATTGGTGGAATGGAGCTTCTTTTAGATATGTCATCTATAATAGCTATTGAGTGGCCAGAGATGATTATTGATATTTTGCCAAAGAATAGATTGATATTGTTGAAATTTACAATAAAAGATATTAGTAGACTTTTAGAAATTGGCGATGAATGTCCTTGCAATTGAATATTCATATAAAACTCTGTTAATTTATTTTGAAATTAATGATAAAGTGTCCTCTATTATTAAGGGTAAAGATGAGATCAACTATGCTCTTAATATTCCAAAGTTATTTAATGATTTTGTATTAGAGAATGGTATTAATTTAAATAATCTTGACTTACTTATTAATTCTTCTGGCCCTGGTTCTTTTACAGGTTTGAGAATTAGTTTAAGTTTTATTAAGGGACTTTCCTTAGGTCTTTCAATTCCTTTTGTTAATGTTCCCACCTTTGATGTTTTTGCTAGATTAGTTAATACGAGCTCAGATACGTTGACTTTAAGTTTTACAGCAGGTAAATATTTCCTTGGGTGTTATAGGGATTTTAAATTATGTGGCGAAATTTTTTGTTTTTCTGAATCAGAATTATTTGAATATCTAGATAATCTTGACTTTAAATTTGTTATTGTGGGTAATGGTCTTGAATTGATTTGTGAGAGACTTAAAAATAAGTTTGAGGTTGTGAGTGATATGGATTCTTTTGGTGTAGTTTTGACAGAACTTGGTAAGTTTAAGTATTTATCGAGCGGTCAAGGCGATGATATTTTGTCAGGGCCTTTTTATGTAAGACTTAGTGATGCAGAAATTAATTCTTATTTACTAAAATAATTAGATAAATTTTTGATCTTATGTATATTATTCTTATCTTTTAGAATTGATTTTTTGTTTTCTTCTTTAATGATATTATAAATTTCAGATCTAAGTATTTTAATATTTTCAGGAGCTTTTATAGCTATTTTAACGCTATCTTTTTTGATTTCTAATATTGAAATTTCAATGTTAGAGTCTATTTTTATGCTTTCATTTGCTTTTCTTGACAATACTAGCATATTTATTCCTTAAAGACTCTATATCTAAGATAATGTTCTTCATTTGTAGATATGGCTTGTTTACCAATTAGTTTTTTTTTGTTTAATATGATTGGAGCTTTTAAGTTTGCTGTTATTTCCTTGTAGGTTTTTACATGCATGTTGATTATACATAGTATTACTTTTTCATTTTCATTTTCTGCTTGAATATCTAACCAATCTTTTTCTTCTATATTTGGAAAATATGTTTCTAAAAAATTAAAGGGCGATGTTACTAAAAAATTTATTTCTCCGTTTATCGATTGCATGATAGAGAAAGGTTTGTGAGCAGAATCCTTAATTATGAATTCTTTTATCTCTTCAAATCCCAGTATACCTTCAGGAAAGTCAAATTTTATACTAAGTTCGTTTTGCATTCTATTTTAGAAAATCTAATAGTGTTGTTTGCATTATCCGTGCAGAAACTCCTAGAGATACTTGGTAAGCTAGACTTGTCATGTTAAGATCTGTTATTGCTTTTGTAACATCAAGATCAGTATATCTAACCATATCTTCTTTCATATCCATTATTTCTTTACTGATCCTTTCGGAACTTAGATCAAGTCTGTTTTCTTTAGTTCCAAGATCGGCTAATGTTGCAAAAATTTTATTTAAGCTTGCATCAATTTCTGCTAAGCTTCTACTTCCAATAATGTCTTCTCTATTGTCCTCTAAATTATCTCTAAGCTCAATTAGGCTATCAAAAATTGTTCTATTTCTAATCTCAGTATTATTTGCAATGTTATAAGGAGGTTTTTTGGTATCATTATTTTGAGTAAGGATCCCTAGGTCTTGTAGTACTGTTGAACCCTCTTCTTCTGTTATCCATAATTGATGAGGCGTTGTTGTTTGTATGGTTATTGAGTTTGAAATACGGTCAAGAGTGGCTTCCACAGGAGCAGATGACTCATTGATTTTAGTAATAATGTCGGCAGCAGTATCTCCTGCTGTTAATGCTATTTCAGTGTTATCAATGTAAATTTTTGTATTTTCTTTAACAATAAATCCATTAGCATTTTTTGATGATGTTATGTAGTGATTATGTGAGAAAAATATTTCGCTTCCAGTATAGTTGGTTGGGATATAAATTCCATTATATATTTCAGTTGTTTGTTCTGCTTGATTTCCATTATAATCGATCCTTACTATTTGGGTTTCTCCTCTGTCTTGAGTTAATATGTTTATTCGATTTTCTCTAATTACTTTGAATGCTTCAGAGTCAGTTTTAGTTCCTGAAAATATACTGTGGCCATCTGCTCCTTTGACATTTGCTATTGCAAGGATATCTTCAAGTATTGCATTGATTTCTTTTGCTATTATTTTTTTATCATTGGCGCCATATGTACCGTTTGCTCCTTGGACAGTTATTTCTTTTGCACGAGTTAAAATATTAGCCAAGGATTGTAAATATCCTTCCATATATCTTAGTTTTCCTTTGGCGTGGTTGATGTTTTTAACATAGGTATTGAGTTTAAATATATCACTGTCTAGTCTTATTGCATGAGTGATGCCTGTTGGGTCATCTCGCAAGTTTGTAATTCTTTTTCCACCTTTATATAGATTTTCTAAAAGTTTTGTTATTTTTACTTCTTTATCTGTTGAAGATGCTTTTAAGTTATCATATGTCAAAGGATGACTTACTCTGTTTATCATATATTATACCCCCATTTTATTGATGATTGTGTCTATTAATTCTGCAGAAACGGTGATGAATTTACTTGCGGCAATAAATGCTTGTTGAAATTCTATCATGTTTGTTAATTCTTCATCTTTATTTACACCAGATATTGATAGTCTTAAATCAGTTAAACTTTTAAGTATTTGTTCTTGGCTATTTTTTGTGACTTCTGCTATTTGACCTTTTATTGCGATATTGGAAGCTGTGTTTGCAAAGTAGTCATTTAGTGTTGCGTTTTTTCCAAGCATTATGTGTGAACTTGCAAAAGATGCAATGCGTAGTGCTGCCTTGTTATCTCCAATAGTAATATTGTTTGTTGGGGTTTTAATTCCCGATGCAATCTTTGATGGATCTTCTGTAATTTCTCTGGATACTTTAAGCCATGCAGCTGGATTTTTTAGGGGAGATATTGAATATTTCGTTTCATTTATTAATTGGTTGGTAGTATTAATGTCTTGATAGTTATAAGCACCCTCAGTTCCTGAGGCATTTAAAATACCTGTGTAATTTGTTAAAAATAGTCCAGAATCTTCAATATATCTAATTCTAAAGATAGCATTATCTTTCTCTTCTTCTTGAATTGCCTTAATTTCAAGTTTTCCTTCTGAATTAATTCTTGCTGCAACTTGTGCGTTGGAATTATTTATTTTATTTATTACTTCTTGAACAGTGTCTGTTGTATGATAGGGTATTTCTATAAGATCGTTTTTGTTGATTGCTTGGAATTTGAGTATTCCTGAAAATCCTAAATTTTCTTCTGGAAAAATTTCATTTGTACCACTTATTTTAAATATATGAACAGAATCAAATTGACCATCTCCATTGCTGTCATATCGTCCAGATTCGTCGGTTAGCTTGTATTCTTGCTCAAAGAACATTCTTCCATTTTGTTGATTAAGACCGTATCCTGACATATGAGCTTCATTTACAAGTTCTGCGATATTAATTGCCATGTTATCTATCTCATTAAGCTCGTTTTTAATTTCGTTATCTCTTACATTAATAAGAGCCCCTAATTTTCCTGTATTAATATTAGCTATTTCTCCATTATTCAATAAAACATTCCATTTTGTTTCTGTAGGACCATTAGCTGCTTCCAGTATGAATTCATTTGCAATTGCACCTTGAATGAGATGTTTTCCTTCTACATGAATTAAAAATTCATTAGGATCCCTTTTATTTTCTATGGAGATACTAATTAAATTGCTTAATTTATCTATTATTAAGTCTCGTTCATCCATTAGATCATTTGGCTGATCTTTCATGGCGATTGCTTTTGCAATTTGTTTGTTAAGCTCACTTATATTTCTAAGGTAGTTATTGATCTCTTCAGTAGTAATTTTGACCTCATCATTTGCCATTGTATATATTCGATTAAGAGAGTGGAACCTGCTTTTTACCATTTCTGCAAAAGATTGTCCGCGTTCTAAGATAATTTTCCTTTCAGCTAATCCTTGAGGCTGTCTTGATAAATCTTGCCAGCTGTCCCAAAAATCATTTAGTCTTTTTCTTATTGATTGTTCTTCTGGTTCATTGTACACATTTTCAATTAATGAGATAAATTTATCTTTTGAATTCCAATAGCCAAGACGATGTGATTCTTCAGCTATTCTTATGTCAAGCAACTCGTCTCTTACTCGTTCGATGGATTGAACCATTATTCCTTGACCTAATTGACCGGCTTTATTTGCTCGATTGAATTGCGGAGCGTAGATTGGCATTTCAGTTTTCATTATAACTCTCTGTCTTGAATATCCGGGTTTTGACGTGTTGGTTAAGTTATGCCCAATTGTGTTCATGGCATCTTTATGTGCAAATAAACTTTTCTTTCCGATTTCTATTCCTGAAAATGTTGAATCCATTTGAAACTCCTTAGGTGATTAAAGTTTTTTGTTTATTAAAATAGATGCTTCATTTAAGTTCCCACTTTTTGGTCCATATGGATTTTTATAGGTTATGTTATCTACACTTTCTTGAGCATCTTTAAATATTAAATCTAAAATATCAAGAGATGTTTCTGCATAGCTTGATATTAGGTAATTTAAGCTTTGAATATTTAGTACCCCTATTTTTAATCGATGACAATAACTATATATCTCTTTTTTGTAAGCTGAACACAATTTTTCTATAGTCATGTAGGTTGACTCAAATTTTTCATGAGCTGTAAACTCTCTCCAAATTTCATTTCTCCTTTGCTCTGTGTCTTTAAATTTGTTAAGATAAATATTTGTTTTATTTATTTCTTCCTTAAGCATTGTTTCATTTTTTTCATCAAGATATTTTTTTATATTTAGATACATCTCATATATATCTTCTACTAATAGAACTTCTTCTTCTAGAGTATTTTTCAGTTCGGTTTCTAATTTGATTTTCATCTTTATATATAAAAAATTATAAGTTAAATTTATAATTTTTACAAATTTAAGTCATTTGTCTTATAGTGTGTTTTTGAATTTTTACTTTTATTTTTAATTTTTACAGTTTAGGCTATGCTATAATTTACGTAATTTATGAGCAAACTTTTTCAAAAAGAAGATGATATTGTTGCACTTGCTACACCTTTTTTTAGTAGTGCTTTATGTGTTATTCGTAGTAGTGGGGTTTCTTCAATTGAAAAATTTGCTAAAATATTCTCAGAGCCTGAGCGATTACTTGAAGCCTCTGGTTATACTATTCATTATGGCTATATAATAGATAAAGATACTTGTGAAAAGTTAGATGAAGTTATTGTTTGTCTTTATAGAGCTCCAAAAAGTTTTACAGGTCAAAATTCAATAGAGGTTATGGCCCATGGGTCTCTTATTGGTATAAGGAGAATTATAGATTCTTTTTTGAAAGTTGGATTTAGAATGGCTGAACCTGGTGAATTTACTATTCGTTCTTTTCTTGCTGGGAAACTTGATCTTACTAAGGCAGAGGCAATCAATGAATTAATTGCTGCTAAGACTAATAAGACACATGCTCTTGCTGTTAATAATCTTTCAGGTTCTTTGTTTTCTAAAATAGATTTGATCAAAAAAGATATTTTAAATTTTCTCTCAGCACTTAGTGTTCATCTTGATTATGAAGTTGACGAGTGTGAAGTTGTTATTCCTTTTGAATTTATTTTAAAAAGCAGAGATGAACTTAAGCGATTGGTTGATTCTTATGAAACTTCAAGGAAACTTGATCATGGAGTTACATTGGTTTTGGCAGGTTCTGTTAATGTTGGCAAATCTTCTCTTTTTAATTTGTTACTAAAAGAAGATAGGGCTATAGTTTCCGCTTATGCTGGTACTACTAGAGATTATATTCAAGCGAGCTTTGAACTTGATGGTATTTTATTTAATGTTTTTGATACAGCAGGACTTAGGGAGACTAGTGATTTTGTTGAGCAATTGGGTATAGTTAGAAGTAATGCTTTAATTAAAGAAGCATCTTTGGTGCTTTATGTTATTGATTTAAGTGTGAGCTTGACTGATGATGATTTAAAATTTATTAATTCTTATAAGGGAGATCCTAAAGTTCTTTTTGTTTTAAATAAGATGGATTTAGAACAAAATAATCAGACAGTTGAGTTTTTTAATTCAGGACATGTAAATTCGTCAAGTTTAGTAAAGATTAGTGCGAAGACTTTATCTGGCATAAATTCTCTTTATAATAAGATAAAGTCGTTGGTATGTTTTGATTATATTGATATTAATGGTTATGATGTTGTCGTATCATCAAGTCGACAGGCAGAACTTTTAAATAAAGCTTATACTTTAATTATTGAGTTGTTAAATAAAATAGAACAAAATATAAGCTATGATATGTTGGCGTTTGATGTTTATGAGGTGCTTAATATTTTAGGTGAGATAACAGGTGAAGTTACTAGTGAGGATGTACTTAACAATATGTTTAAGAATTTTTGTTTAGGAAAATAGATATGGATTTTGATGCTATTGTGATTGGAGGAGGACATGCTGGTATTGAGGCATCCTTAGCTCTCTCAAGATTAAATTTTAAGACTCTTTTGATTACTCAGAATTTAGATACTATTGGTAAACTTTCTTGCAATCCGGCTATTGGTGGACTTGCTAAGGGCAATATGGTACGCGAAATTGATGCTCTTGGCGGAGAAATGGGCTGCCTTATTGACTGTAGTATGATTCAGTTTAGAATTTTAAATAAGAGTCGGGGGCCTGCTGTTCAGGCACCACGTGCACAGGCTGATAAATTGGTATATCAGGTTAAGGCAAAGGAAACATTGGAGAGACAAAATAGTCTTGATCTTTTTCAAGATACTGTTAGTGATTTTTTGCTTAATTCTATGAGGAATAAAATTGAAGGTGTTGTTACAGAGAGAGGCAATCAATTTACATCTAGTGTTGTAGTTCTTACAACAGGAACTTTTCTTAGAGGTAAAATATTTATTGGTGAGTATAGGGCTTGTATGGGGCGAATTTCTGAGCCTGCTGCTTGTGGTCTTGAGAAAATTTTGATGGAACTTGGATTTGAGATGGGCAGGCTTAAGACAGGTACTCCTGCTAGAGTTCACAAAAAAAGTATAGATTTTGCAAAAACAGAGATCCAATTTGGAGATTCTGATATCATTCCTTTTTCTTTTTCAAATACTAAGATAGATAAAACCCAACTCTCTTGTTACATTACTTATACTAATAAAAAAACCCATCAGATAATCAGTGACAATATGCATCTCTCTCCTCTTTACTCTGGTGAGATTATTGGGAATGGTCCAAGATATTGTCCTTCAATCGAAGATAAGATAGTAAAATTTCAAGATAAAGATAAACATCAAATATTTATTGAACCTGAAGGACTAAGTACTGAAGAGATGTATCTTAATGGGTTAAGTTCATCTTTGCCTGAGGATGTTCAAAAAAGATTAATTAATAGTATTGATGGACTTGAAAATGCAGTTATTACAAGACCTGGATATGCGGTTGAATATGATTATATCAATCCTATTGAATTATATGCAACCCTTGAGACTAAAAGGGTTGGCGGGCTTTTTGTGGCAGGACAAACTAATGGATCTTCAGGATATGAGGAGGCTGCGGCTCAAGGATTGATGGCTGGAATTAATGCAGCACTTAAACTGCAGGGTAGGGAGCCACTGATACTGCCAAGAACAAGTTCTTATATTGGGGTGCTCATTGACGATCTTATTACTAAGGGGACTAAAGAGCCTTATAGAATGTTTACTTCAAGGGCTGAACATAGGCTTAATTTACGACACGATACTAGTGATAAGAGGTTAATTAAATGGGGATATGCAGTTGGACTTGTTAGCGAAGAAAAATATTCCAGATATTTTTTTAAGGAAAAACAAATAGAAGAAATTAAAGAGCTTTTGCGGCAGAGGCGTCTTAAGGAAAAGGAAGCTCATACCTTACAGTTAAAGAAACATGTTAGTAAAGACTTTTATCATATTATAAAGGATCCGTATATTAATTTAAGTGATCTTATTAAGATAGATCCTAAATTGAATTCTTCAAAAGTGATTCTTGAACAAGTTGAGTTAGATATTAAGTATGAAGGTTACATTAATAGACAGAGAGATTTGATTAGGAAAATGAATAACCTTGAACTTATTAAATTGCCTCTTGATTTCCATTATGAGATTGATGGTTTGTCTAGAGAAGCTAAGGAAAAGTTTGTTAGAATTCAGCCAGCTAATCTTGCTCAGGCAAGTAGAATTTCTGGTGTTAGGAATACAGATATTCAGGTTTTACTTATATATTTTTCAAATCCTAAGAATAAAGTAGTTCTTGATTTGGCTTTATGATAAATTATTTTGAATTTTCTTTGAAAAATTTGGGAGTGCATTTTACTGCAGAGAGTATTGATAAATTAAAATTTTATATAGAAAGAGTTTTATTGTTTGGTAGTAGGTTTAACTTGGTGTCAAGTAATGATCGAAATTTTGATGCAGTGCTTTTACATGCTCTAGATTCTATTGCTGGGTTGCCTATTATTAAAAAGAATAATCCACATCAAGTCCTTGATGTGGGTAGTGGGGCTGGATTTCCAGGAGTTATTTTGGCTCTTTTTGATAATTCTAGGAAATATGTTCTTCTTGAACGTAGCAATAAAAGAGCTAGCTTCTTAAGGATAATTAGTTTAGAACTTGGTTTATGCAATGTTGAGGTTTTAGAACGTGATGTTGAGAGAGAGCAGAATAAGTATGAATGTATTACAATTAGGGCTTTTAGAGATATAAGGGAATATGCAAGTATTTTAAGATTGATTTTAAAGGATGGGGGCTTGATTATAGCTTATAAAGGAAAATTTGAGAAGGTTAAGTTTGAAGTTAGTCATGTTGAAAGTTTGTTTGACAAAATAGAAGTAAAATCATCAACAATGAGTGATGGTAAGGAGAGGAATTTTCTTTTGCTTTATAAATAGTGATTTTATCTTTTATAAAAAATTTTAGTATGATAGGAGTGGTATGAAAAGTAGTTTTCAAATAGATTCTGAGGTAGAGAATGCATTAAGTTTAATAAATAAGTTTAGAAGAGAAGTTGCGATTCGGATTCTTGGTCAAAGAGAAATGATAGATTCTATTTTGATGGGCATCTTAACTGAAGGGCATGTCTTGCTTGAAGGTGTACCAGGACTTGCCAAAACATTGACGATTCAGACAGTTGCAGATGTTCTTGATCTTGGATTTAAGAGAGTTCAATTTACCCCAGACCTTTTGCCTTCTGACCTTACGGGTAATATGGTATATAAGAGTACGACAGGAACTTTTAAGGTTAGAAAAGGTCCAGTATTTTCCAATATTATTTTAGCAGATGAAGTTAATAGAGCGCCTGCAAAGGTGCAATCAGCACTGCTTGAGGCAATGAGTGAGCGTCAAGTAACTCTTGGTGATGAGACACATAAGCTTCCCGATCCATTCTTTGTCCTTGCAACACAAAATCCTATTGAGCAAGAGGGAACTTATAATTTGCCAGAGGCCCAACTTGATAGGTTTTTGTTGAAAGTGAATGTGAAATATCCTTCTATTCAAGATGAGATTAAGCTGCTTAAGATATTTTCAGTAGATGGGGGGCTTGAGAATATTAAAGTTGCAAAGATAATGAATACTTATTCTTTAACAGATCTCAAACGTATAGTTGGAAAGGTTAAGGTAGATGATAAAATAATGCTTTACATTGTTACTTTAATAGCGGCTTCTCGTGAAACTGATAAAAAAACTTATCCATTTACTAAGTATATTGAATTTGGAGCATCTCCTAGGGCATCACTTAGTTTGCTTAAATGTGCTCGTGTTAATGCCCTTTATGAGGGGCGATTGTTTGTGTTACCTGAAGATGTTAAGGCTGTGGCTTATAATGTGTTAAGACATAGAATTACTCCATCTTATGAAGCAGAGGTTGAAGAGATGAGTACTGATGACATTATTAAGATACTTCTCTCAGCTGTAGCACTGCCTTGAGAGTTTAATTTAATATGCAGCAATATAATAATGAATCAAATGCTAGCACTAAAACCAAGATAAAAGCTTTAAAATTTTTTTCCAGAAAAATGCTCTTGGAGCTTAATTTTGGCGGATATCGTTCTATTTTTAAGGGTCTTGGTCTTGAATTTCATGAGTTTAGACCTTATGAGGATACCGATGATGCTAGACTTATTGATTGGAATGTTAGTTCGAAGACAGATAGCATATTCTCAAAGGTTTTCAGGGAAGATAAGGGGATGAATCTTCATCTTCTCGTTGATAATTCTCTTTCAATGAGTCTTGGAAGCTTGATTAGTAAAAAGGAAATTCAGGATTTATTAGTGTCTATTTTTGCTCATATGGCATTTTTTAATAATGATAAGCTAGGTATAACTTTTTTTTCAAGTGGGACTGATCAGTTTATTTCATCTAGAAAGGGACATTCACATTTAGGACGCATTTTAAATGAGACAATAAATAGGCGGCTTAAGAGGGGGAGTAATTTAACTTATGTATTTAAAAATACAGCTGAATATTATAAAAAAAGATCTTTAATTATTATTATTTCAGATTTTAAGGCTAGTGATTATTTTAAGTCTTTGACTGTTCTTAGTAAGCGTCATAATATTATTGCAATAAGACTTACAGATTTTTTTGATGAAAATCTTCCTCAATATGGGGTTTTAACCTATGAGGATATTGAAACTCGTGAAGACTTTTTGGCTTCAGGATTTAGTAAAACAATATTGAACAGTTATAAAAATTATTGGACACTGGATAAAATTAAGTGGAGAAAAGAATGCATAAAAAGAGGTATTAATTTTATAGAAATTAGTACAAAAGATGATGTTTTTAAGAAGCTTAAAGCTCTTTTAAAAAAGGAGACTGGTGTTTGAAGAATGCAATTGTCTTTGTTATGTCTTTTTTGTCTTTTAATTTGTTATCTTATGAGATAAAGAATGAAATATTTATTCCAATTCGTTATTATGTGGGAGATACTGTTGAGTTTAAATTTTCGTTAATTCTTGATGAGAATGAAAAATTTGTTCCTACCAAATTTGAGGAAATTAGGAATGAGTTTGTGGAGGTTAATTCACTGCTTTACAGACCTGAGAGGGGGGAGGTAATAATATCTTTTGTTTCATTTTATGTAGGAAGCAATACTCTTCCACGCATTTATGTTGGAGATATTATCAGAAATGATAGATCTTTTAAATTAATTCTTAATAATATTAAAATAAATACTAATAAATTAATTTCAGATGATGATTCTCTTAAGATCCAAAATATAGAAGGAGTGCTTTTCCTTCCAGGAACAAATACTTATCTTGTTATTTTTATTTTAGCTCTTGTATTAGTACCTTATTTTTTTATTAAATTTTTGAAGATTATAAGGCGGTTATTAGTATTTTTAATAATAAGTCATAATTTAAGAAAACCTTATAAAGTTCTTCAGAAACAATTGATTATTTTGTCTGGTTATATTAATAGTGGCGAGGAGCATGTTGTCTTTTATAATTTATTAAATTCATCTTTAAGGGTTTACTTATCAAAAAAAACGGGTTTAGATTTTAATGCAATTACTACGACAGAAATTTCTGAGATTTTGCAAAATTTTAACGTTCCTTATGAAATTCGTTCAACTTTTGTTAATATGTTGAGACTTTCTGATTTTAGTAAATTTAGTGGAATTAATTTATCAGGTGGGAATTTGTCGTTTGTTTTAGATGATTTAAAGAAAGCAGCTTGTAATTTTGAAGAGTTTAGTAGGGGTGATAATGTTAACATTCAATGAGCCTTTATATTTATTTTTTCTTATAATTCTTCCATTTATAATTTATTTTAGTCATTTTTTTAAACGTAGGGGAGGAAAAGTTAAATTTCCAATATCGGTTTATGGAAACTTTGGGTCTATAAAATTGAATGATTATGGATTGAATTTGTTATATTTTATAACTTACACTTTTTTTTATTTAGCAATAACAGTTATGATCTTAACTTTAGCAGGTCCTTCTATTTCGAAAAAAAAGACGACTTATCTTAGTAGTGGAGCTGATATTGTTATTGTTTTAGATATATCTCCTAGCATGGGTGCTATTGAATTTTCATCTAAAAATAGACTTGAATTTGCGAAAGAATTGATTAAATATTTTGTTTATCAAAGAGAAAATGACAATATTGGATTAGTAGCTTTTGCAAAAGATGCATCATTAGTAGTTCCACTTACAATTGATAGAGATTTTTTTTCTAAAAAGTTAGAAGATATCTATATTATGGATCTTGGAAATGGTTCTGCTTTGGGGCTTGGGATTTCCATTGCTCTTTCTCATTTGAGGCATTCTGAAGCGCCTAAGAAATCAGTAATTGTTTTAACAGATGGTGTAGTTAATTCAGATGAGGTTTATAAGGATCAGGTAATAAATCTTGCACAAGGATTAAATGTTAAAATTTACTCTATTGGAATTGGTAGCAGTGAAGAGCTTAGTGTTGGTTTTAAATTGAGATCTGGTAAGTTTTATCAAGGTACTTTAAGAGAGGTCTATGATCCTAGTATGCTTTTTGAGATTTCAAGTAAAACAGGGGGGCTTTTTTATTCTGTAGGTGATGATTTTTCATTTAAACTTGCAATTCAAGATTTTTCGAAAAAGGAAAATGTGGAGCGAAAGGTTAAAATTACGGTTGAGAATTATGAGGTTTATAGTGAATTTTTATTGGCAATATTTTTCTTATTGATCTCTTATTTTATTTTATCTAGGGTCTTTTTAAAAGAGGTGTTATGAGTATAGGCAATTATTATGCTTTTTACTTGTTTATAATTTTATTTTTCGTTCTTTTTATATATGTTTATAATTTTAGAAAAGCTCTCCCATTTTTTAAGACTTTAAGTCTTATGTATGTTAGTAATGCTTACATTAAAAATTATTATATAAAAAAAATTCTTATGATGTTATTTTTTATATTGAGTTTAACCTTTTTGATTGTTTCTATCTTGGATATTTCTTGGGGGCAGAAGGCTGTTGAGGATAAGAGATCAAATTTAAGGCTATCTTTTGTTGTTGATATTTCTCGTAGTATGTTAACTTTTGATGAGGGAAAATCGATTAACAGACTTGAGAGTGCTAAAAATTTGATCAGTTTGATTTTAAATAATTTTGAGAATGCTGAGTATTCACTTACTATTTTTAAAGGTAAGTCCTTGTTAGTATTGCCATTTTCTAAGGATAGAGTTAGCTTGCATAAGATATTAAATTATATTGAACCTAACTTAATAAGTTCTCCTGGCAGCTTTTTAGGTGAAGGAGTTTTTAGTGCTATAAAGGGAGTAAAAGATAATTCTTATTATAATTTTTTGATAGTTTTAGCAGATGGAGATGAATGGGGTGAGAACAATTATTATACTTTTTCTAAGTTTGTTGATGCATTTAATGTTAAAAGCTTTGTAGTTGGTATTGGAAGTGATAAACCATCTCCTTTGATTGATAATGATTTAAATGTTAAGGATAGATATGGTAATATGGTAAAGACCATGCTTAATGAAGATAATTTGCGTCTTCTAACCTCTGCTCTTAAGGGTTCTTATTATCATTTATATTTGCAAGGTACCAATTATGTTATTAATGAAATAAGGAATGATATAATGAAGACAAGTGCAAGTGATATACTGCTTATTGGTATTCTAAGATATAAGCTTTTTTTAGCTATTTCTTTTTTATTCATAGTATTATATGTGTTTGTTAAGGTCGCTAAATGGGACGAAACTTTTTAATTTATTTGTTAATGAGTTTTATATTTTCATTTTTTTTATCTTGTTCTAATATTCGAGCTATGTCTCTTATGGCTATTGGTAATTATGAATATATTAGAGGCGATTATCAGAGTGCTATTTCTACTTATTATAACCTTGTAGATGATAAGCGAAGTGCTGCATGGGGTTATTATAATCTTGGGATTGTGTATTATTCTTTAGGTGAGTATGAAAGCTCTCTTCGGATGTTTGCATATGCAAAAAGAGATAATGATTTTTTTTTGAATTTTAATATAAACTATAACGAGGGAGTAATATATTATAATCAAGGACTTTATCGGAAAGCAGAAGTGGCATTTAAAGAAGCTTTAAAAATTAATCCTGCAAGTTATAATGCTAAATATAATCTTGAACTTGCAATAATTAAGAAAAGAACGGTTCCAGATAATTTAGATAATGTAAATATTAAAAAAAATCAAAATTTTATTGATAACAATGAAAATTTTTTGAGATATATTGAAAGTCTTGAGAGGGTTTTATGGGTAGTGAGGGCAGAAGAACAGGCTGGATCTTTGCAAGAAGATTGGTAATATTTTTAGTTTTATATTTTGTGACTTTTGAAGTTTACTCTTTGTCTGGCATCGATTATTTGGTTTCAACTAAAGTACTTAAAGGCTCTAAGGTTATCCATGTTATTAAATTAAATCTATCTCAAGATATTGATGAAGATTTATTAAGATTTGAAATAAATGAAGATATAAATGAGAATACTAAGCTTGCTTCAGTATCTAAGGTTCCAGATGGAGATAATGTTTTTGTAGAGGTAAAGATTGAATATAAGTTTGATAAATTGGGATTTGTTAAAATTCCTCCATTAAAAGTGGCTTATCGTGATGAGGTTTATTTAAGTTCAGAGTTTGAAGTAGTCATTTTAAAAGAAGATGAGTTGCAGTTCTTTGGCTTACCAGTTAAATTGTATTGGGATTTTGATAAAGCAGAAATTTATGAGTATCAGAGCATTGGTTTTGTTTTGCGTGCAAATTGGCTTGTAAATAATAGTTTGAGGTCAATTGCCAGTTCTTTTAATGCTGTTAAAGATGCAATGATTGATAGAACCCCTATATTTGAAAATATTAAATATAGAACTTTTAATAGTAAAGAAATTTTGGATGTTCCTCTTTATAACTTTATCTTGACTCCTCTTAGAGGTTCAAAGAGTATTATTATTCCCAGTGTTTCTTTTAATATAGCTGAAAATATTGCCCGTATGAGTCCTGAAATTTCTTTGAAAATTAAACCAATACCTGATGAGGTTAAGTCTTTAGCCGTTGGAACTTTTAAAGTTGACTATGAATTTCCTAATTTGACTTTAATTAATCAAGATACTTTTACTGTTTTGATAAAAATTACAGGGCAAGGAAATCTTCCGCATATTCGTTTTCCAGAAATTGAAACTTATAATTCTAAAGTTATTTATAAGAAGAAAAATTATAATTTTGAGCCTTCAAAAGATGGTTATAAGGGCAGTATATCTGAGATATATACTTTTAAGCCAGATAATAAGGGTAATTTATTCTTAAATATTGATGATTTTACTTATTTAGATCCTGCTGATGGAAAGGTTTACAAACTTAATGGTAAACGATTGAAATATGAATATTATGGAGAATTTAGGAGTAGTAATGATTCTGGTCAAGAGTTATGGTCGAATTTCAGTTTGCTTTCATATAATGATATTTTAAAGCATAAAAATAAAACTTTTTTATTCTTTGTTCCCATTTATTATTTACTTTTGATACCGGGAATTTTATTTTCTTTAGTTATATTTATTAAGTATAAAAAATTCTTTGTTGCATCAGGTTGTGGATTAGTTATTCTCATATTAACCCTCGCTGTTAGTCTTAATGCTATAAACGATGGTTTTCTCTCAGAGGATAATATAAATGATTTAATTGGAGATTATAAATTAGGCAATTATGGTAATGCTCTTAATAAAGTTGATAGTATTATTACAAAAAATCCAAGTTATTCAGGATTGTGGTTAAATAGAGCTCTCATTTTGAGTAAAATGAATAGGTATTTTGATGCAATTTATTCGGCTTATAAAGCATTTTTCATCTCACCTAGTAATGATACCTTTTACAAGGTAATTGATTTTATTGAGGCTAAAAATGTAGTTAATGAAAATATTAGGAACAGTAGTTTTGTTTTGTCTAATATTTTTTTTGTTATTAGTTTAATTCTAGTAAATATTTTGGTAGTGATTATTTCTTGTAAATTTTATGCAAAAAATTTAAAGAAAATTATGTTATTTTTGCTTTTATCTGTAAAGTGTTTTACTTTATTTCAAACTTATTACTTTTATGTTGATCAGCAATCTGAGATTGGAATTATTAGAGGTGATCTAGTTTCTCTTTATAAAGTTCCTGATAATTTTTCAAGAAGCTGGAGATTTTTAAAAGGGAATATAAGTGTTTATATACTTGATAGAAAAGATGACTTTATCTTGATTCAAACAAATCATGGACTTCAAGGATGGATTTATAAAAATTTTATCGTATCTATTAAAGATACTTTAATATAAAGTATCTTTATATTAAAGTATATAAGTTGTTTATTTTTCTCTATATACTATTCTTCCCTTTGTAAGATCATAAGGTGATAACTCGACTTTCACTTTATCTCCAGGAACTATCTTTATAAAATGTTTTCTCATCTTACCAGATAGGTGGGCTAGAACTAGATGACCGTTTTTAAGTTCCACTCTAAACATTGTATTAGGGAGAGATTCTTTAACAATACCTTCAGTTTCAATAGCTTCTTCTTTAGTGTCCAAAATGCCTCCTTGTTATTTCTGTGACAGAATAAATTGTACACAATTAGTAATATCATTGCAATTATTTTTTATTAAAAATTAATGTACTAGTTTACATTATATGGGATTGTTTATATAATTACACGGAGTTTTTTAAAAATTGTAATTTATTATAGGGAGGTAATATCATGCAGAAAAGTAATTTTGAGCATGAATTTGTTGAAAAGATGCACAATTCTCTTTTAGAATCAAAAAAAGAAATATTAAATTCTATAAGATCTGTTGAGGATAGCAAGAGAGAGATCATTAATAATGATTTGCATCTAAAGGACATCATTGATATTGCATTTGACAATATGGATGGCAATAATCTTGAAGCTTTAAGTTCAGTTGAAAAAAAGAAGCTGCATTTAATAAATCAGGCGCTTTATCGAATTTCCCAAAATACTTATGGTAATTGTTTGGCCTGTGATAGAGGTATTTCAAAAGAAAGATTAGAGGCTATTCCTTATGCATTTTTATGTATAAGTTGTCAAACTAAAAAGGAGAAAAAGAGCAGACGATCGGTTTAGTATTTAATTGTTTAGAATTGTAATTTCTACTCTTCGATTTTTGGATGCTAAAGGAGATGAGCTTGCATACTTAGGTTTTTTAGCACCCCATCCTTTAAAAAATATTTGATTTTTGTTTTTTGCTTTCATTTTTAATAAGTAGTTTCCAATTTTATGAGCTCTTTTTTCAGACAATTCTTGCATTTCCTGTTCTGTTCCAAACTTTGCTGTATGTCCTTCTATTAGAATATTATTGTCTTTAAATTTTTCTAATAAATTGGCTATATGTTTTAGTTTCTTATATTCATTTTTAATGATTTGAAAAGAATCAGGGTAAAATTCAATATCTAGGCTTAGTTTGATGCCATTTTCGTTTTTCTCTATGTTAATAGAGTCTATGTGTTTTTTACTGATATATTCTCTAATCTCATTCTCTATTGTATTGTCATTTGGTAATTCAATAGAGATTGTTTCCCCAGATGAGGTTCCAATCATTTTGATATTATTTTTGCCATTTTTCATTTTAAATTCATATGTATCTTTATATTTATATATGCTGCCTAATTTTGAATCAAAATAAATGATTTGATTAACCTTTTGAGAGAATGATATATTTTTTACATTATACTTAGATTCGTAATTTGAGTAAATTATGTCGTAATATTTGTTGTCTATTTTTTCTTTTCCTTTATACACGTAATTTACATCAAATTTTGTAATAAAGTCTTTTATTCCTTTTGCGATCTGGGATGCTTGAATATATTCTTCCGCTGGATATGTCCAAGTGTCATTTAATTTTATTGGTGTCCCTGGGAATCTTGGAATGCCTCTAACAGAAGGTCTTTTTTGATTGTTATTAATTTTGTATTCACCTTGTTTGTTTATGCTAAAATTTCCTTCAAATTCTTCTTTAAGTAAGTAAACGTCACTCTCATCATCTCTTTGTAATACTCTAAAGTAAGATTTGATATCTGTGAAATTATTTTTTATATCTTTTACTTCGCTTGAAACTTGTATATTAGTTTTGGTTTTTGAATTCAATATTCCATTTAGGTAGATTTCTTGATTGTCAGTAGTTTCTATTCTGAATTTAGATCCCTTGGTGTATTTAAATTCGAGTACTTGAAATGCAAATGTTAGAGTATGTGCTGAAAATAGTAATATAACAGTTTTAATATTCATTTAACGAATTATATCATAATTGAGATGATATTTTTTGGGGAAGGACTTCATTAAATCTTTTTAATAATACTTTGTGAGTCTTATATTTTAGTTATAATGATTGTATGTAGACATTTGTTTTATTTTTTTAATTAAATAGTTAATTATTTTTGAGGTATAAAAAATGAAAAGAAAAAGTGGAATTTTGCTCAATATTAGTGCTTTACCATCTAAGTACGGTATTGGTGATTTAGGGAGAGGGGCTTATAAATTTATAGATTTTCTTGCTGCTTCATCACAGGGTTATTGGCAGATATTGCCTTATTCGCCTCCTAATTTTGTGGAGTTTCCTTATTCAAGTTGTTCTGCATTTGCTGGTAATGTTAATTATATTGATTTAAACGCTATTGATAGGTTTATTGATATGGATTTAAGCACTCTTGAGTGTCCAGAAGATAGATGTGTTGATTATGGCACTTTAAAAGCTAAGAAAATTGTTTTAAGAAATGCTGCTTTGAATTTTTTGAATAGGGCAACAATTGATGAGCTTAATTCATTTGAAAAATTTAAGAAATCGGCTGCTTACTGGCTTTTAGATTTTGCAAGTTTTGTTGTTTTTAAAGAGTACTATTCTAAGTTTCAATCTCCACAAACTTTTAATCTTTTATTTAGTAGAGAAATTTTAAAGAGAGACACTAAGGTGTTAACAAAATTTAGAGAAACCCTTGATGTTGAGATTAAGATTCAACAAGTTTTACAATATTTCTTTTTTTCACAATTTAAAGATTTAAAAAAATATGCTAATAATGCTGGAATTAAAATAGTAGGTGATATTCCTATTTTTGTATCTTATGATTCTGCTGATGTTTGGGCTCATCAAAAATATTTTAAATTAAGGTTTGATGCAAGTAAAGATAAAGTGACGGGTGTTCCCCCTGGTTGTTTATTTAAGAAAGAATATCTTTGGGGTAATGCAGCTTATAATTGGAAAGCTTTAAGAAAAGATGATTATGTGTGGTGGGTTAATCGTATTGATTTTTTGTGTAAATATGTGGATATTGTTAGAATTGATTATTTTAGAGGATTTGTATCAACATGGGAAGTTGCTGCAGGAGAATCTTTGGTATTGGATGGACAATGGGTGAAATGTCCTGGTAAAGATTTTTTTAAACGAGTGCTAAATGAAATTAATGATTTAGAAATTTGGGTTGAAGATCTTGTACAAGAGCATGGAGATACATTTAGGTTAAGAGATTATTTTGGTTTTCCTGGAACGAGAATGATGCAATTTGCCTTTGATTTTGATTCTAAAAATTTATATCTTCCTCATAATTATATAAGAAATTGTGTTGTTTATACAGGTACTCATGAGAGTGATACTATTCGTAGATTTATTAGTTCTATTGATGATGATCATAAAAAATATATTTTTGATTATTTAAATACTAGTGAAGATGCTGTTGTTTTGGACATGATAAGGGGTGCTATGGCTAGTGTTGCAAATAGTGTAATAATTCCAATGAAAGATTATCTTGATTTGGTATCTGATTTTAGTATGAATATGTCTGATGCAATGCTTAACAATTTTAGGATACTCAGTAGTGATTTGAACTCTGATTTAAGCAACAAGATAAGGAATATTACAAAACTTTATGGGAGAATTTGATAGTAACTTTCAATAATTTGTTAAAATGATATTTATTTTTTAATATTTATTGTAAAAAAGGCTGGCTGTTGTTTATATGAGACTTAATACATGTATAATGTTTTTGTATATAATTTGCTTGTTATTTTCTTATTTTTTTTTGTGTTTTCATTTGTATTCATTAAATGAAGCTAAATATTTTAAGAAGGGTGATTTATTTTTTATTCATAAAGGTTCTTTATATAAGAAGCATAATGATACAATATTTAAGGTTGAACCTAAGGGATTAGATACTAGGTGGATATATCCGTTTAAAAGACCTGTGCCTAAGAGAATAACTTCTATTTATGAAGATTTTTATTCTTCAAATGCTCTTTTGACGACTAGTGACTCTGTTTATATTTCTCATAATTATTTTAAAGATTTTATGAAATTAGTTGATAATGACAAATTTAATAAAAATTCTTATATTACATCAAGTGCATTGTCTCGAGGAGAGTATAAGCGTATTGCTATTGGGACTTCTAATAGTGGAATTTATTTAAGCGTTAACGATAATTTGGATTTTAAAAGCTTAAATTCTTTAATTTCTAAGACATATCTTGGTGCTGGTTATTATGATGTGATTAGTGCAATAGAGTTTTCAAAAAACAATGCAAGTGAGCTTTATTGTTCTTATGGAATTTATGGAGATATTATTTTAATTAATACGGTTCAAGGGGTTATTAAAAAGTTAGAGTTTCCTTTTAAGAAACAGATAGTGTGCATTATTGATTTGTCAGATGCAAATATGGAAAAACTTTTAGTTAGAACTTATGATAATCATTTTTATTCTTACATTAATGACAAGTGGACTTTTGATGGCCAATTTTCTGTTTATGGAGAAGATTCTCTTAAAAAGTTAGAAAGGAGTAGTCTTGCTTCTAATAAGGGAGCAATTTATTTGACGGCTTACACTCTTCATAATAAGAGAGATGTTGATGAGAGATTTGAGTTTATAAAAAGATTAGGAATGAATGCTGTTGTTATTGATTTTAAAAATGATAGTGGTGTTATTACTTATGCAAGTAAATTGTCTTTGCCAAACAAGATAAAGGCTGTTAAAAATTTGATAGATGTTCCTTATATTTTAAATAAAGCAAAGGAGCTTGGAATATATGTTATTGCTAGAGTTGTTGTCTTTAAAGATGAGAAACTTTATTTTTATAATAATTGTGAGTATGCCCTTTGGAATAAAAAGACCAATCAGCCTTGGGCAAATATTGTAAAAGTTGATGTTGGTGGTTCTCTGAGATCTGTTCAAAAGGAGCATTGGGTAGATCTCTTTTTGCAAGATACATGGGATTATAATTTATCTATTGCAAAGGAAATACAGTCTTTTGGCGTTGACGAGATTCAATTTGATTATATTAGATTTCCAACAGATGGGCCTGTATCTCTTATAACTTCAAGATTCAATAAATATAAGATGAGAGCAATTGATGCTCTTGAGTCTTTTTTAATTATGGCTAGGAAAAATATTGATATTCCTATTTCTATTGATGTTTACGGGAATAATGGATGGTTTATTACAAATAGTATTGGTCAAAACATTTCTATGATGGCAGATTATGTTGATGTTATTTCACCAATGTTTTATCCTTCGCATTATACTAACGATTTTTTGAAAGATGAGTTATACTATACTACCAGGGCTTATAAGATTTATAAGGAAGGGAGTAATAGGGCTTCTGTATTCTCTTCAGGTAGGGTTATAATTAGGCCTTATGTTCAAGCTTTTTTGCTTGGTTCAGAACGCTTTGTGGGTAAAGAAGTTTATTTAGAATATTTTTCTCATCAATTAAGAGGGGTTAAAGAGTCTTTAGGTAATGGTTTTAGTTTATGGAATGCATCTAATATCTATTATATGGTTAAAAATGATTTAAGAGAGTTTTTAGGTTTGTCTTAAATGTTTGCGGAAGGAGATTTTTTTGGAATCCATTCATTTTTTTTATGTAATACTTGGTATATTTTTGTTGTATCTTGGTGGAAATTATCTTTTAAAGAGTTCTGTCAATATTGCTACTTATTTGCAAGTTCCTAATCTTTTAATAGGTGTCGTAATAGTATCTTTATCAACAAGTGCTCCAGAGCTTTTTACAAGTTTAATAGCATCTTTTAAGGGTAAAAATGAAATTATTGTTTCTAATATCATTGGTAGTAATATTATTAATATGTTGCTTGCACTTCCTTTAACAGGGCTTTTTTTAAAGATTAAAACTGATTTTAATAGACTTAAGTTCTCTTTTATAATTTTATTTTTATTGATGTTTCTTCTTTTATTACTTTCTTTTGATTTTGGCACTTTGTCTTTTTTTAAGGTACCTTATTATAGAACTAGTTCATTGATAATTTTATTTTTATTTTTATTTTACTTGTTTTTATTTTATAGAGAGGAAAAAAAATATGATTCTGTTACAATAGATTTAGAGAGTGGTAACTGTGATTATGGGTTTAAGTTTTTATTTTTAAATATCTTGCTTTTATTATTAAGTGTATATTTTTTATATTTGGGTTCAAAGTTGTTAATAGATAGTTCAATATACATTGCACATAATGTTTTGAATATTAGTGAGAAAGTTATTGGAATTATTTTTGTAGCTTTTGGGACCAGCATACCAGAGATTGTCGTTTCTCTTTTTGCAGTAATTAAAAAAGAGTCAGATATTGCCCTTGGAAATATCATTGGAAGTAATATATTTAATATTGGGTTTATTTTGTCTAGTAGTAGTTTTGTAAATCCAGTACTCATGAGTGATATTTATTTGTCTGACTTTAGTATCATGCTTGCTGTATCTTTAATGTTATTGTTAATCGTAAAGTTTAAAGGAACTTTTGGTAGAGGTTCTGCTATTCTTTTTTTATCTTTGTATATTTTATATAATTCATTTTTATTTGGTATTTTTTAATTCCATTAATTTGTCAATATGTTATTATATATTATGTTGTTATTGTTTTGCACATGAGGAGATTGGAAGTATAAGATGAAAAAGTTACCCGAGATTTTCTATCTAAATGATAAAGAACTGGATATTTTGATTTCTCAAATAGGGATTTCTTCAGATGTTCAAAAAATGATTTTAAGAACTATTGTGGAGCATAAACAGGATATTATCGATTATGCTAATTTTATAGAAGATTATTCTGTTAAAATACGTGCTCTTAGAGGAGAATTAGATTTTTTATTTCGGAAACTTTATGAGGTTAAGAGAGGCATTATTGTTAATCAGGTAACATCAGATGGAGAATTGGTTCCTTATAAGATCATAATAACCGATGAGAATAGTTATAATTTTTATTATTATGCTATCGAGGATTTATTTTTAAAACATTATGTGGGGATAGAGCTTTTTAGTGCCTTACTTACGATTAAGAATATAGATAAGCATTTGTTATTCTTTGAAAAAGATTTCATCACTCTTGCAAAGTCAGACGTTAATCTGCAATTTTTTAAAGAAAATACTTCGTTAAAGAAGATATTTGTGTTGGATTCTTTGATAATTCCTTCGGGTAAAGCTTTATATTTTATTGAATTTATGAAAAAAATTTTATTCGGAGTTGCTTCTAACAGAATAGTTAAAGATGTGTTTATGAGGGCTAGAAATTTAAAGCTTAGTGAATATGATCGAATGTTGGATGAGGGCATCAATGGTGTTGGAGTTGCTTATAATCTTCTTTTAGGAATTTTAGAAAATAAGGATGAGATTTTAAATAAGAAAGGTGTTAATATTTCTAAAAATTATTTTACTTTTTTAAGAATATTAAATATTTATATTGTTAATGAGAAAAACTTAGAGGAACGTAAAAATTTAGAGAGTATTAAGATTGATGAGACTTTGAAATCAATTGAAAAAACAATAGAGTTTAAATCAACATTTATTAATTTAGAAGAATTTAAAAACGTCCTTCAAGAGCATGCTGCGGGATTATCTGAGCCTGAAAATTTTTTAAAGGCGGCTAATGAATACTTTTTTGAGTCCAATATTAAAGGTTCATTGCCTAAAATATTTAGTATTAAAAGAGGCGTATATTTATATAAGCCATGTGCTTATTCTATGTTTCTAAAAGAATTTGATCAAATTTTAATTAATGTTAGGGAGAAGTTGAGAAATGAATTTACAAAGGTGTTGGGTAACGGTAAAACTTCTTCTACCATTATTACAGAAGAGGGTCTTGAGAAAACATTGATGGAATTTATTTCTAATTATGATATAAATGCTTATTGTTTAAAAAATAAAGTTGCATTTCTTGATTTTATTGTTTCTCATTATAGACGAGTTTCTAGAACGCAAAATATTCAGGCTCATATTAAAGATATAATCAAAACTGAAGCTGCAAAATATTTTAAAAATAGTAATACATTTTTACCACTTTATAAGATTTATAAAGTTGATTTGTCTAATCTTTTAGATGCTGCTTATAGGGATTTGCCTTTATTAAAGAGACTTTTGTTATTCTTAACTGGGAAGCATCAAAGTTATAAAGAGGCTTTGTCTAGATTAAATTCTAAGACTGTGTCTAAAAATTATATTGGTGAGCTTTTTGATCCAAATGAGCGAGTAAAAAGACAGTTAGATAAAAGACGAAAACAAAGAGAAGAACTAAGAGAACACATTAGGAATTCCTATGTTAAAAAAAGTAAGGGAACTCCTAAAAAGGAGGCCTTAAGTCGAACTTATACTAAAAGTGAACAAGATGAGGCTTGGATGAAGTTTGAAGATAAATTGAACAAAAAATAAATTTTAGAATAAATCTTTAGGTCTTCTTGCTGTATTTTTTGAAGTCTGACATTCAGCATAATGCTTGATTTTACCATTTTCAAGTTTAGACTTCATTATAATTTTCCCCCCCCACCTGCTTAGCAATTCTTTAGAACCACTTCTTTGGGCATTTTTAGAAATTTTTGCCATTTTAAACTCCTCATTGTGCTAGTTTAATTGTATAATAAATTTATCAAAAGAAGATTGATTGATCAAGGAATGGCCATGTTTTTGATTATGTTTTTTATAGCTTATGCTCTTTTTTCAGAAGAAATTTATTATAGATCTGTTGGTTATGATCTTAATTATAAAATAGTCGGTAGATATGAGATCAGTAAGGAAGATGCAGAAGAAGAATGTGGATATAGATTTACTTATGATAATAGTAAGCTTGTATGTATTGATTATATTGGCAAACTTAGTATTTTAATTCCTTCTTTTTTTGGTGCACATAAGATCAAAATAGAACATTCTGAGGGTATGGAAAGGAGGTCATTTTTAAATGGGGATTTTGCTTTTAAGAATTTAGAAGATGTTTATATTGAACAGATAGAGTACTTTTCAAATGGCAGACCGAAAAGTATTTTTAATTATAATAAATCTAATGAGATTATAAAGGATAAACATGGGGTTGCTTATTATCATTTTATTTATAATGATGATAGTAGTTTTTGTGTTTATAGATTTAATGAGGTTGGTTTTCAGATTAAAGATTTAAATAATGTGTATTATACTAAAATTACTTATAATGATTCTGATCGTACAAAAACGGTTTTATACTATGATGATAAAAACTATAATATAAAGGCTAAAAATGGAATATATGGTTTTAGATTAACTTATGATAGTGCCCATAATCTTGTAAAAGAAGAGTATTTAGATTCGGTATTTTCTTTATATGCAAATCCTTTTTCCGTTGCAATCAAGACATATCGTTATGATTTGGACGGTAAGCTTATTGAAGTTCTAAATTATGATATTCAAAATAACTTAACTCCTGATGAGAATAATGTAGCAATATATAGATATGAGTATAATTTAAAAGAAAGAGACTCTTTTTATAAAGAATATAATTATGATGCTAATAATAATTTAACTGTTAGTCAAGATGGTTATGCTATGAGAAAAACCATCTTGTACATACAAAATAATGAAAAAAGGATAATAAACTATAGTAACAGAATAAATAAAAATTATAATAGTGATATTCCTGCTAGTTATGAAGAGAAATATGAGATAATGGATGATTTTAAGGGTATTGCCGTTTATAGTTATAAATATGATAATAAATTTTATTTAATTGAAAATCTTTTCTTTGATAGAAATTTTAATTTAATCAGTGATTCCAATGGGGTGATGATTTATAAATATTTTTATAATAAGGATGGTCTTCTTAAATCTCAAGAGCATTATGGAGATTTTGATAATCCTATAGATGATTTTGCAGGTGTTTTTAGATATGAATTTGCATATGATACTAGTGGCAATTTGATTTTAAAGAGTAACTATTCTAATAGCGGTGTTTTGGTAGCAGATCGGAGTGCTATTTTTGAGTATGCTTATGAATATGATAAACAAAATAGACTTATTAGTCAGAAAAATTTTGGTAATCTGGGCCAATTACAAGATGATATTCACGGTGTTAGTATGTATAGATATGAGTACAATAAATTTGGCAAGCTTTCAAAGAAAACAAATTATGGTCCAGATTTAAGGTTAAGAGATGATATTGGAGGTGTTTCGGTTTATAAGTGGATTTATGATAGTAAAGGAAATTTAGTTGATTTTCAGAAATTTGATTCTTTGGGTAATTTAATATAGATATTTTTTTTTCTCATATTTGCCAATCGAGCAAAGTATTTCGTATTTACTCATACCAGATTCTTGACTGAGTAAATCTAAGCTTAATCTTTCAGAAGTTATTTCTACTTTTTCTCCTATTTTGATTTTTAGATCTTTAGGTATTTCTACGATTGAGATGTTCATGCATATTTTTCCTCTAATGAAGCATTTTTGATCTTTTATTATGCAGTAAAAATTGTTAGATGTATTTTGTGGGATTCCATCGAAATATCCAATTGGCAAAAGTCCTATTTGCATATCTTCTTTTGCAGTGAATAAACCAGAGTATGATATTTGCTCTCCCTTTTTTACGTTTTTAATAAATATGATTTTTGAATATAGATTTAGTACTGGTTTGAGTTGCAAGTTGTTGTTTAAGCTATTTGAGTTTGGATAATATCCATATAAGATAAGTCCTGGTCTTACCATATTAAATTGTTCATTTATTGTATAGTTTACTATGTGTTCTGAGTTGGAAGCATGGATAAATTTTGGATTTATATTTTTTATCTTAAGTTCATTTATAAAATGAATAAATTTTTCAATTTGTGCTTGAGTAATCTTTGTGTTTTCTGTTGTTGGTAAATGTGTGCAAATTCCTTCAAATTCTACTAATTTTGAATTTTGAATTTGAATTGCTAGATTAAGTGCGTTTTCTATTTTAGTTCCATATCTATTCATTCCAACGTCAACTTTCAAATGAATTTTTATTTTTTTATTTTGTTTTCTACATTCTTGTTCTATTAGTGATAAATATTGAGAGTCAGCAACAAAGGGTGTAATGTTGAATTTAACTAAGTTTTTTATTGCACTCTTGTCTGTGTTAATGTAGAGTAGTATATTTGCGTCTTTTTCAATTTTTTTAAGCTTTAAAGCCTCATCTATCCAAAAAAGGCCAAAATAATTTACCCCTTTTGCTTTTAAGAATTTGAATGTCTGAATAAGTCCATGCCCATAAGCATCTGATTTAAGTGTGGCTATTAATTCTCTTTGTTGAATATAATTTTTAATTGAGATTAGATTATGTTCTAGATTTTTGAGGTTTATTATGATTTCTTTGTTTTTAGTCATTCTGTATATTATACTACACCTGTATATAGGTGAAATTGACAATAAAGTTTTAGTTTCGTTAAATTTACGTATACTTGCTTACTCTTTTGATTTTACAAGTATTGAGACATATTGTATATTTTGCTGTTTGTTTATAAATCAATCTAGTTTTTTTACATTTATCTAAATTATTCTTTTTATTTTATTATCTTATTTTTTAGAATTGTAATTGCATTGCGTAAATTATCTTTTAAAGGAAAGGAACTTTTGGGGCAAAAAAATGAATTGCTCCAATAATTAATGCTAAAATTCCTATTAATTTTTTATTGCTTTCGATTAAAGATTTGAATTTTTCATATTCTTTATTATTTTGGAGGTTTATAGGCATTTTTTGGCTTAAGAAAAGGATAAAACCAATGAAAAATAGGCTGATAGCAGGTAATAAATTTCCAATTATTGGCAAGTCATAGGGTATGATTATTTCAAATATGCTGGCTATTAAAAATATTGTGCCAAAAATGCTTCTTACATTTTTGTTATTGTTGATTAAATGTATAAATGCTTCAAAGATGACTAAGCCCTTAAATCGTTCTACTAAAAGTGGGAATGCTAGTACTATTCCTCCCAAAATATTAAGTAAAACAGATATAAAATATATTTGTAACATTTCTTATCCTCCAAGCTTTAATCTTTTACTATAATATGCCTCATCGCCTCTGTGATTTATTAGTATTATATTTAATAAACTCTCATTTCTGTATGCAACATTAGTATATAATGTATAATGAATCTTGTCTATGTAAATCATATTATTTTCAATGAGTTTATTGTCTAAATATACTTCTATATTGGATTTGCCTAGGTCTTTTATGTTATTATTTTGAATATTAATTTTGATATATAGGTTTTTATTTTTTATTTTGTGTTCTATTGTGAGAGTAGGTTTGTATTTATGCTCCAATTTTTGTAATTTGGGAATTAATACAACTTTGATAATAATTAGCATTATGACAAGAATTATTCCAAGAGTTAGATGTTTTTTTATCCTTTGTTTATGATTGTTGTGTATTTGATATTTGTAATTCTTGTTTTTCATAGATGTTGATTTTAATTATTTTATAGTTTAAGTAAAGTATTTAAGTTCCACCAGTAGACGCTGACCCCACTTTTTGCGCCATAAAGTATGCTAAGTATGCCGTCTTTAGATAGGCTTTCAGCAAGAAATTTAAGGTTTGTTGGTTCAATTAAGACCATTTGTTCTTTTATTTTTCCTTTACTGTCCAATTTCCATATTAAGGTGTTAGATAGATTTTTCATGTTGGTCGATGCTATGATTTTATCTTTTAGAATTCCAATGATATTGATGAAACTTTCTTGTTGATCATTTAATAAATTTTGGGGTAATGTGATTTTATTTTTTATTTCAAATTCTTTATGTTTATTTAAACTTATTGTATAAAAATATTGATTTTTGATCTTCACTCCAAGATCGTTAATGTTTTCATTGGTTCTAATATTTTCATAGTAAGTTGTCTTTACGTAAATGATTTTTTTATTTACTTCAAAAAATACTTTGTCTATTGATATATTATATTTTTTTCTCTCTTCTTCTGGTATTTGTAATATGTTTGTATTTACATAAATCTTATAAAGTGGGGAGAGAGCCCTATCGTAGGAGTATATTATATATCCTTCATGATATATAGTTATTATTGCTATGTTGTTTCCGTCGTCAATATTGATATCATAGACTTGTGGAAATGGCGTTCCATTTCGTCCTTCTTGTCCTAAGATTTCTACAGATGAATCTTTATTTAAAATAAATATTCGTGTAGAATATGCTATGTTTTCTTTCTCATCGAATTTAGATTTATGATCATCTAGTCTATCTGATACTACGATAAAGTCTTTTGATGGGTATATTGTCTGAATATTTTCAAAATCTACTTTTTTGATTTTAAGGTTGGAATTTGTTTGAAATATGCCATTTTGATAAGTTTGAATTAATTTTCCATAAGAATTAAAAATCATGAGTTTATTTGCTTTAACTTCTACAATATATACAAGTCCGTTGTATGTTTTAATGTCAAAGCTTGAATTAGTAAATTTGTTTGCAAGTGGTGTTATTTCGCCAGGTAATGTTCCAAATGGTATTTTGAATTGCTCTTCTCCAAGTTCGTTTAAAGTTTTGATATTACATGATATAATAATAACCAATAGACTTAAATGAATTTTATAAAACTTTTTCATATTTTAGATGTTATTATTTTAAATGGTTGAAAGTCAATTATTTTAGGAGAATTGATACCTGATATGTTAAGAGCAATATTTGAAGCAACTATTGGTTCAAAAAGTAAAAGGGATCTGAAGAATTATCTGCCTGTTTTGAGGAATATTAATAAGCTTGAGTCTTGGGCATTGTCTTTGTTAGATAAAGATTTTGCTATGGAAACAGAAAAATTGAGAGGTGAACTTAAGGAGGGTAAAACCTTAGATGATATTTTAGAGAGAGCGTTTGCGCTTTCAAGGGAAGCTGCCAGAAGGCGCCTTAAGGAGAGACCTTATGATGTGCAACTTATTGCTGGGCTTGCGCTTCATCAGGGCAAAATAATAGAGATGAAGACGGGGGAAGGTAAAACTTTATCTTCAGTACAAGCCGCTTACCTTAATAGTTTAACAGGTGATGGTGTTATTATTGTTACGGTTAATGATTATCTTGCAGAGCGTGATTCAAATTGGATGAAGCCGGTTTTTGATCTTTTAGGAGTTAGTGTTGGGGTTGTACTATCAAATATGGATTCTGCTAGAAGGCGGGCGGAATACGATAAGGATATTACTTATGTTACCAATAATGAGCTTGGATTTGATTATTTGAGAGATAACATGTGCTTTGATTTATCTCAAAAGTCTCTAAGGGATTTTAGTTATTGTATTATCGATGAGATTGATTCTATTTTAATTGATGAGGCTAGAACTCCTTTAATTATTTCAGGTTCTACTGAAGGAGATACTAGCGCTTATCTTGAGGTCAATTCCCTTGTCCCGCTCTTAAAGGAGTGTTCTAAAGATCCCAAAACAGGAGATTATCCTTTAGAGATTGATGAACTTGATGGTGATTATACTGTTGATGAGAAGGGTAAGAGAGTATCTTTTACGGCGAATGGTTTAAATAATTTAGAACAAATTTTGGTGTCAAAAGGTATAATTAAGGGTTCTATGTATGTTGATTCTAATTTTAATTATGTTCATTACATGACTCAAGCATTAAAGGCCCATTTACTTTTTTTAAAAGACAGGGAATATATTGTTAGGGATTCTAGAGTCGAGATTGTTGATGAGTTTACAGGTCGTATTTTGCAAGGACGTAGATATTCTGATGGGTTACATCAGGCTATTGAGGCTAAGGAAGGTGTTAAGGTTGCAAGTGAGAATAGAACTATGGCAACAATTACATTCCAAAATTTATTTAGGATGTTTAAGAAAATTTCTGGAATGACTGGTACGGCTGATACAGAGGCAAAAGAATTTCATAAAATATATAATCTTGATGTTGTAGTTGTTCCTACTAATAAATTGGTAGCAAGAATAGATGAGGATGATATTATTTATTACACTGAAGAATTTAAGTTTGAGGCAATTACTAATGAGGTTTATGAAGCTTATAAGAGAGGGCAACCTGTGCTTGTTGGGACTGTTTCTATTGAAAAATCTGAGATTTTGTCAAATATGTTTAAAAATAAAGGTATTAAACATGAAGTTTTAAACGCAAAAAATCATTTTCGTGAGGCTTTAATTATTGCTGAAGCAGGAGCAAAACATTCCATTACAATTGCTACTAATATGGCTGGACGTGGTACTGATATTAAGCTTGGTGGGAATCTTGAACATCGGGTTCGTAAGAAGTTTGGAACCGGTATGAGTCTTGAAGAGTTTCAAAAAGCTATTCAGAATGAGCGAGAAGAGTATCTTAAGGATTATGAGGAAGTGAAAGCTCTTGGTGGTCTTTATGTTATTGGTAGTGAGCGTCATGAATCAAGAAGAATAGACAATCAGCTGAGGGGGCGAGGAGGAAGACAGGGAGATCCTGGTCGATCAAGATTTTATGTGTCCCTTGACGATGATTTGATGCGGCTTTTTGCAGGTGATAATTTGAGAGCTTTGATGGGCAGGCTTGGAATGGCAACAGGTGAGCCTCTTGCACATTCTTTGTTAACAAAATCTTTAATTAATGCACAAAAGCGAGTAGAAGATAGGAATTTTGAGATTAGAAAGCATCTTTTAGAGTATGATGATGTTATAACAAAACATAGAGAGTTTATTTATTCTCAAAGAAATTCAATTCTTGTTGATAGTAATCTTAAGGAACGTATTCTGCTCTCTTTAAGAGAATATCTTGATTTCTTATTTGATCAAGTTAAAGGAGAAATAGTTGTAAGTTCTGTACTAAATGAGATAAATTCTGTTTTTGCTTATATGATGGAGAGTGTTGGCGCTGTTGAATCCATGAGTATTTTAGAATTGAAAGATAAGTTAATGGAAATTGCAAAGTCTAATTTAGATGAAAAAGAAGAGTTAATTGGACATGAACTTTTGAATGAATTTTTAAAACATGAGTATTTAAGAAATATTGATTCTAAGTTTCAAGATCATCTTGCAAATCTTGATTCTTTAAGAGAGTCAGTTTATTTGAGATCTTATGCTAATAAAAATCCAATTACTGAGTATAAGGAAGAAGGTTTTGCAATTTTTAATGAGCTTGTTAAGGATATTAAGATTGAAACTTTGAAGCGAACTTTGCAGATAAAAGTTGATATTGATTCTAGTAGTCATGAAAATAAGAAAATTAAGAATATTCGTGCTACTCATAAGGAGTTTTCTGGTATTGCGTCTTCAGAGAGGGCTACTAATGTGTCAGGAGTGCAAATAGTTAGAAATACTCCTAAAATTGGAAGGAATGATCCCTGTTCTTGTGGCAGTGAAAAAAAATATAAAAATTGTCATGGAAGAAAATGACAAGGAGGATTTTATGTTTAAATTACCAGAACTTAGTTATGCTTATGATGCTTTAGAACCGTATATTGATGCTCAAACAATGGAAATTCATCATAGTAAACATCATAATGCTTATACAGTAAATTTAAATTCTGTTCTTGAAAAGACAGAATTAAATTGTTCTAAGGATATTGAAAGTATATTAAAAAATATTCATCGATTTCCTAAAGAATTCCAAGCAACTATCAGAAATAATGCTGGTGGATATTCTAATCATAATTTATATTTTAGAACTTTGAAACCTGGCAGTAAAGATAATATTTTAGAGAGTTTTGAAGAACATGTTAATATGACTTTTGGCAGTCTTGATAATCTTAAGGTAGCTTTAAAAGAGTCAGCTATGAGTATTTTTGGGAGTGGTTGGGCTTGGCTAGTTCTGCATGCAAATAGAGAATTACAAGTAATATCAAGGTCAAATCAGGACAGCCCTTTAATGGAGGACTATAAGCCTATTTTAGGTATTGATGTTTGGGAACATGCTTATTACCTTAAATATCAAAATAGAAGAGTTGAATATATCGATGCTTTCTTTAAGGCTTTAAATTGGGAAGAAGTTTCAAGAGTTTATAATGAAATCATAGAATAATTTCATTATAAAATGTTTTATAAGCTGAGCTTAAAGGCAATTTCTTCCTTGTACTTAGGTTATGTGTTTGTATTTATTTGCCTTAAGAAATCATGATGACACTTTTATATATCGTTGTTGAAATTATTTTTTTCAATGTCATTGAAGTATTTTACTGTTCCGACTTTTAATTCATATGTTGCAGATTCATCTGATACTATAATTGCACTTTTATGTAATTGCAGAGCACTGATTGTCCACATGTGATTAATTCCTTTTTCAATAGCGTGTTTTAATGCTCTTGCTTTGTTGTATCCATTTACTATAATCATCACTTCTTTTGAATCCATAATTGTTCCCACTCCTACTGTTAATGAACTTTTAGGAACTTTATTAATATCATTTTCAAAGAACCTTGAGTTTGCAATAATTGTGTCTTGAGTTAGAGTTTTAATTCTTGTTCTTGATTTTAATGACGATCCAGGTTCATTAAAGGCAATATGGCCATCAGGTCCAATACCTCCTACAAAAAGTCTAATACCACCGTAAGATTTAATTTTGTTCTCGTATTCCTCACATTCATTTATAAGATTGATAGCATTACCATTTAATATATGTACATTTTCTTTTTTTATATCTATGTGTGAGAAGAAATTGTTCCACATAAATGAATGATAGCTTTCAGGATGATTTTTATCTAACCCTATGTATTCGTCCATGTTAAACGTGACTACATTTTCAAATGAAATTTTTCCAAGTTTATTCATTTCAATTAAATTTTTATACATTCCCATTGGTGAGCTACCCGTTGGGAGCCCTAAAATAAATGGTTTTTCTTTTGTTGGTGAAAATTCTTTTATTCTTATGGCTACATGATTAGCAGCCCATTTTGAAATGTCATTATAGTTAGGTCTAATGATTAATCTCATTTATTTCTCCTTGTATTGATAAATGAATAAAATCAAAGTTTATTGAAAATTATTTTTGATTCTATCATGGTTAATTTTAAATCTAAGTCTTTGTCAAGGACATTTATATTTGCATCATAACCATGGCATATTAATCCTTTTTTTTCAAGATTAATTATCCTTGTTGGATTGTATGAGCTTGCTTGAATAGCGTCGCTTAAACTGTATCCAAACTCTACTAGATTTTTAATGCCTTGTATCATTGTGAGTGCGGAGCCTGCTATTGTATCATTTTCTACGATGTGAAATAATCCGTCTTTTTTAAGGTACACTTCTTCTCCATTAGCTATTAGTTTTCCAGATGGTTGTAGTGTTGGTGTAAGTCCATCAGTTACAAGGACCAATTTGCTTATGTCTTTAAGTTTTCTCAGCATTAGAACGAGTTTTGGATGAATATGATGTCCGTCAGCTATAATTTCACAAGATACATCTCCATGAATTAAGGTAGCGCCTATTGCATTTGGATTTCTGTGATCAAGTTTTGACATTGCGTTGAAAAAGTGTGTTGTATGTAGTATGCCTACTTGGAACCCTTCAATCATATTTTCATATTTTGCATTGGTATGCCCTGCTTGGAGTGTGATGTTGTTTTCCATGCAAAACATTGCAAGTTCTCTCATGCCCTTAAGTTCGGGTGCGACTGTCATTGTTGCAATATTTGTTTTTTTCCTCCCAAAAGAATCTGTAAAGGTTCCCCCTGCGGCTTCTATGAATTTTTTCATGATTTCAATGCTTGGTTTTTGAAGATAAGAGGTCCGATGTGCGCCTTTTTTTTCAGGAGAGAAGAATGGTCCTTCAAGATGAAGTCCTAAAATTTTTGCACCCTTTTCTTTGCCTATTGCTTCGGTACATGCTTTGATTGTTGCAATCATTTCTTCAGTTGGACGTGGGTAAAGTGTCGGTAGAAATCCTACTACTCCATACTCTGCTAAATATTTTGACATTTGAAGTATTGAGTTTGTTGAACATTGGTCTGTTCCGTAGCCATAAAATCCATGTATGTGATTATCATAAAGGCCAGGTGTTATGTAGTTACCCTTAACATCAATCATTTCATAGTCTTGTAGGTCAATTTTTTCAAGTCTATCAGCTGTTACTATGTCAAAGATTGTATTATCCTTAACAAGGACCGCTGAATTGTCTATTTTATCATTTCCGGTTAGTACGGATTTTGAATTGAATAAACAAAAATTTGGCATATTGATTCTCCTATAAACCTAAATTTTACTATAAGCAAATATCTTTTTTAAAGATGCTTAGTTTTTTGTTTGTCTTATAATGAGATATTTTTCGTTAATTTTAGAATAGTACATGATTTTGTGTGTAATAATTTATATTTTTTATGTTAAACTTTTTAATTAAGAGGTGTTGTAATGTCTTCTGGATTTTTTGTTCCAGGTTTAGATAGTAAATATAATATTAAAGAAATCCGTGAGTCTATACTTAAGCCTGATAAGGCTAAAGTAGATGAATCTGTAAAAAAGCTTGAGCATTTAGAGCAAGAGAAACGTGCTTGGCAAATAATTAATAAGAAGGTTTCTACTTTAAATTCAATTGCCAAGCAAATTACCTCTATTAATAGTCCTTTTAATTATATGTCAGGTAATTCTGGTAATGATGATGTTCTTTCTTTATCTGCTCGCTATGGAGCTAAAAATGAAACTTATAAAATTGATGTTAATCAGGTAGCAAGTTCTGATATTTTTTTATCTTCTAATTTTAAACAAAAGGAAATTAATATTCCTGTAGGAGATTATGTATTTTTAGTTGGCGATAAAGAGATTAAAATTAGAAATAATGGAGATATTGAATCCCTTGTTAAGGATATTAATAATCGAGGTAAGGGGTTTTTGTCTGCTAAACTTGTGAAGAGTGATAGTGCTGGAAATAATAGGCTGATTTTAAGGTCTTTAAAGGAAGGTGAGAATAATAGACTTATTATGAAAGATGCAGCTTTAAAACTTGCTAAGCAGATAGGTATTTTAAGTGAACTTACAACAAATTTTAGTCCAAGTTTATCAGAAATTGTGAGTACTCAACAAAATAGTATGAATAGAATTTCTTTTGATGATGGTGACGTTGTATTAGAGCCTCTCTCAGAGATTGCAATAGATATCCCAGAGAATATTGAAATTAGCAGTAGAAGTAAAATTAGATTTGAGATTAAATATTATGATACAGATAATAAGGGTATTTTAAGCGAAATTGTTTTTAATCCTGGAGAAGCTACATTTGAGGGTGCCAAGGTTGAAGGTGAGGATAGCATCATTGATCTTGAATTTGATAGTAAGCCTCTTTTGAGAGAAAAGCAGTATATTCAGATGAATATGATTAAAATTCATAATGGTAAGGATTCTTTGGAATTACCTCCAATAAATGTTGCAAGTGATTTTGAAAAAGTTGAGGTTGACATTGGTGCACTGTCAGATCTACAAGAGATCAATATCGAAAATAAAGTTAATAATAAAGTTTTTGTTGTTCGTAATATTGAAATTTTTGATCCAAAAAATAGAGATGGTTACTTGCCAATAAATGCCAAGAGTTTTGCAGAAAATGCAAAAATTAAGTTTGATGGAGTTGATGTTGAGCGTGATTCAAATGTTATTAATGATTTAATTCCGAATGTTACATTGAATTTAAAACAAGCATCAGATGATACTATTGTTGTTCGAGTTGAGCCTGATTACGAGGGGATAAAAAAACTTTTGTTAGATTTTTTGATAGCTTATAATGCGGTTTTAGCTGAAATTAATATTGTAGGTTTAAATGAGGCTAATTTGGATGGTCAAAAATCAGATTTACTTGAGGAATGGACTTATTTAACAGAAGATGAAAGGGAAGAGGCTTATAAAAATTTAGGAATACTTAGAGCTGAGCTTACATTAAGAAATATTAAATCAAGATTAGAATCAATAATGTTTAATGCTTACAGGACCAATGATCCTAATTTTTCAATTATTAATCAAATAGGGGTATTTACTAAGTCTATGTCTTCTTCAGGAGGTCTTTCACGTTATTTAGACCTTGATGATAAAAAATTTAATGAGATACTACAAAACAATATGAGTTCAGTTAAGGAACTCTTTGCAGTTGATTTTAATGATGACCGCATTTATGATGATGGGCTTGCTAAGATGCTTGGTGATTATTTATCTCCTTTAATAAGTGCTGGAGGATTTATTTATAATAAGATAAGAAATTATGATATTAAAATTCCCAATGAGAAAAATGTGGTTGAAGATTATAAAAAAAAGTATGAAGAGAAAGAAAAGAAAGTTGAAGGGGAACTTAATACTTTAGATTTCACTGTAAAGCGGATGAAGGAACAAGAGGAAATTCTTAAATCTTTAAATTTGAATAGGGGAAGGTAATAAATTTAAATTAATATTGTATTTATTTTTTTCTTGTTTTTGTGATATCCTTTTAAAGAGACAAATGGATTTGTCAAAAATGTTAAAAAAACTATATTAATTTGTCACGGAGGAAATGATATATGATCATAAATCATAATACGTCAGCTATAAATGCTTCAAGAAATAATAGCATTAATGCTGCTAATCTTAGCAAAACTCAAGAAAAACTTTCTAGTGGGTATAGAATTAATCGTGCATCTGATGATGCTGCTGGTATGGGTGTTGCTGGAAAGATTAATGCTCAAATTAGAGGATTATCTCAGGCTTCTAGAAATACTTCAAAGGCTATAAATTTTATTCAAACAACAGAAGGAAATTTGGATGAAGTAGAGAAAGTATTAGTAAGAATGAAAGAACTTGCTGTTCAGTCTGGTAATGGTACATATTCAGATGCAGACAGAGGTTCTATTCAAATTGAGATTGAGCAACTTACAGATGAAATTAACAGAATTTCTGATCAAGCTCAATACAATCAAATGCATATGTTGTCTAATAAATCAGCTGCTGAGAATGTAAAAACAGCTGAAGAGCTTGGAATGCAACCTGCAAAAATTAACACACCAGCATCATTAGCTGGCTCACAAGCTTCATGGACATTGAGAGTACAAGTGGGAGCAAATCAGGACGAAGCAATTGCTGTTAATATTTTTGCATCTAATATTGCAAATCTTTTTGCAGGTGAAGGTGCTCAGCCTGCTGTAGCTGAAGGTGCACAAGAAGAAGGAGTTCAAGCTGGACAAGGTGCAGTAGCAGCTCCAGCTCAAGGTGGAGTTAATTCTCCAATTAATGTTACAACTGCTGTTGATGCTAATATATCACTTGCAAAGATAGAGGATGCTATCAGAATGGTAACTGATCAAAGAGCAAATCTCGGTGCTTTCCAAAACAGGCTTGAGTCTATTAAGGATAGCACAGAATATGCTATTGAAAATTTAAAAGCATCTTATGCTCAAATTAAAGATGCAACAATGACAGATGAAGTTGTGGCATCTACAACTAGCAGCATTTTGACACAATCTGCGATGGCTATGATTGCACAAGCTAATCAAGTGCCTCAATATGTATTATCATTACTTAGATAAATTTTATTTTTTGGATAAGGGTCTTTTAGCAGACCCTTATTTTTATTTGTGTCAATCAAAATTCTGATATTTTAGTATAATTAATATTGATTTATGTATAGTTATAATGTTTTCATGTTAGGAGTTTTTTTTGTCTAAGGCTAGTGTTAAAGTCAGAAACCTTTATAAAACATTTTCTTATAATCAAAATAAAAAACAAATAGTTAAAGCTATAAAGAGTTATGAGAGTGGTAAAAATAGAGCTGACATTTACAAAGAATCCTCTGTGTTTATTGCAAATGCAAATATCAGTCTTGATGTGTATGAGAATGAAATTTTAGTTATTATGGGTATGTCAGGTTGTGGCAAATCTACTTTTGTTAGATGTTTGAATGGTATACATAAAATAGATTCTGGTTCGATTTTGGTTGATAATATTGAAATGAATGATATTAATCAAAAAGATCTCTCTGCTTTAAGAAAAGATAAATTTGCCATGGTTTTTCAGAATTTTGGACTTTTTCCACATATGAATGTTTTAAGGAATGTGACTTATGGACTTGAAGTTAAGAATGTTCCTAAAAAAGTTAGGATTCAACGAGCACTTGATATTTTAACTCTTGTGGGTCTTGAAGATTCTAAATATAAATATATAAATGAGCTTTCAGGTGGGATGAAGCAGAGAGTAGGCATAGCGCGAGCTTTAGTAGTTAATCCGGATATCCTTTTAATGGATGAAGCTTTTTCAGCTCTTGATCCTTTAATTAGGGGTGAAATGCAAAGTGAGCTTTTAAAGTTGGTAGACAAATTAAAAAAGACGGTAGTATTTATTACTCATGATTTAATTGAAGCTTTTAAATTGGGCAATAGAATTGCTTTTATGAAAGATGGTGAGATTGTTCAGGTAGGTAGACCCTTGGAAATATTAAGAGATCCTAGAACAGATTTTATAGCTAATTTTATTAAAAATCTTCCCGTTTTAAATATTTTAAAAATTAAAGATATTATTAAAATGGATTTTTCTCTTAGCGGTGATGTTGGTAAATTTAATGTGATTCTTGAAAAAGAAAGTGATAATTTCAGTTTGTATGATGTGTCTATTAATAAAAAATCTAGTAATCTTGTTTCTTTAAATTTAGGTTTAGGTGATGAGATTAAAAGTGTGGTTAAATATTTAAATAAACTGGATTATTTAATTGTAAAAGGTCAACAAGATGATATTATTGGATATATTGATTTAGGGGAGATTGCTAACTTATTGGCAAGATAGTTATTTATGAGTAGAGATTTTATAGTTGCTAATATAGATAAGGCTTTTAATTTTTTAGTTGACAATTTTTCAAATTCTAGTGGTATAGGGTTTGTAAATGTTGTAATTTTTTTTTACGACAGCTTGAAAAAATTGTTTCTTTTGATTAATCCTGTTTTTTTTATTATTATAATTTGTGTTTTGAGCTTTTTATTTTTAAAGAAAAGATTAGCGCTTTTGATTATGTTAGGATTTTGTTTTATTTTGTATTTTAATCTTTGGGAAGTGTCAATGGATACAATATCGATTATTTTTGTGTCTGTATTTTTTTCGGTAATTTGGGGAATTTCAATAGGTATTTTAGGTGGGTATTATTCAAAGTTTTATGTATTTTTAAAGCCATTGCTTGATTTGATGCAGGCGATGCCTCCGTTTATTTATTTAATACCGGCTATACCTTTTTTTGGTATGGGTACATCTTCAGCTATTTTTGCTACAATAATTTTTGCAATGCCTCCAGTTATTAGGTATACAAGATTAGGGATTGTTCAAGTTCCAGGTGAAGTTATTGAGGCTGCAAAATCTTTTGGAAGTAGTAATATTCGTATTCTTTTTCAGATTCAGTTACCATTAGCTCTTCAAAGCATAATAGAGGGAATTAATCAGTCAATAATGATGGCTATATCTATGATAGTAATTGCGGCAATGGTTGGTTCATCAGGGCTTGGCAGAACTGTGATATATTCTGTTGAGAGGTTGCATTTTGGTGAAGGCTTAATATCTGGATTAGCTGTTGTGGTAATAGCTATTATTTTAGATAGGATCATGCAGGCTATTTTTATTAAATTTAGTTACTTAAACACTGATAATTATGGAGGAAAAAAAGAAAATAAGTTCAAGAGATTTTTAGAAATGTATAATAAATAATATTTTATTTTTGTGTCGTAATAGGAGAATTAATTTATGAAAGGTTTATTGATGTCTGTTTGTATAAGTTTGATGTTGGCTTTATTCTCTTGTGATAAAAATGATAATTCTAAGGATAATAGCTTTCAAAGTTCAAGGTCCATTAAAATAGCATATGTTAATTGGATAGGAGAAACGGTTGCTACTAATATTATGAAGGTTATTTTTGAGAAGATAGGATATAGTGTAGAGATATTTCCTGTTACAGCATCTATAATGTATCAATATTTAGCATCGGGACAGGTAGATGGTATGGTATCTGCATGGGTTCCTACTGCTGATAAATTTTATTATGAAAAATTTAAGGATAAATTTGTTGATCTTGGTGCTAATTATGAGGGAACATTGCAGGGATTTGTGGTGCCAAGTTATGTTACAATTTCAAGTATTGTTGAGCTTAAGGGTAGAGGCTCTGAATTTAAAAATAAAATGGTAGGAATAGATGCGGGGGCGGGTACTCAACTTTCTGTAGAAGAAACTCTCAAGCGTTATGGGTTAGATAAGGAGTATGAGCTCATTTCCTCAAGTGAGAGCGTAATGCTTGCAAGTTTAGAATCTGCCATTAAGAAAAATGAGTGGATTTTAGTTCCTTTATGGAAGCCCCATTGGGCATTTGCCAAATATAATATTAAGTTTTTAGATGATCCCTTGTTGTCAATGGGGGGGCCTGAGAATATTCATTCTCTAGTTAGACTTGGGCTTAAAGAAGATGATCCTGATGCTTATTATGTGTTTGATAATTTTTATTGGGGGGAGGATTTGTTGTTGCCTTTAATAAAAAAGAATTATAAGGAGCCTGGACAGGAGTATAAAAATGCTGTTGAATTTGTTGATACTCATAAAGAGTATGTCAAAAATTGGGTTCCAGATAAATACAAAAATTTATTTAATTAATCTTGTTTTAAATTCTTGAAGCGATTTGAATATCGGTTTTTCAATTGGTAATGACTCAAATCCTCCTTTAAATAGTGCATTGCATCTAAGCAATCTTAATGCAATTAAGGTCAAAGCAGTTATAATGTTATGTCTTTTGAGACATTGTATTGCGTAATTTGAGCAGCTAGGTTCATATATGCAACAAAAACCAAAGATTTTAGAAAAAGTTTTTTGATATATTTTGATTAATAAGATAAATATTAAATTGAGCGGTACTGAAAGCTTTGTTAGGATGTACATATGTATAATAATATTATAATCTTATTATACTATATGTTAATATATTAAGTATTAGAAAATAAATGTTTTACTGTATTTATAGGAGAGAATATTAAGCATTTAATATTGATTTTTATTTTATCGTTTCCTTCTTATGCAGAGGTTATTACAATATCGGCTAAAGATGCTGTTCGTATGGCTTTAGAGAATAGTCTGGATTCTAAGAATGCTGAGTATAAAGAAAAGATAAAAAAATTGTATAAAGATAATTCGTGGAATGTTTTGATGCCAGATTTAGGGTTTACATCAAATCTTTCTAGGCAAAATCATTTTATGCCTAGTCTAGAATCAAGAGGGTATTGGAATTTAGACTTTGGTGTTTCTGCTTCTCTTTTGGTATCTCCATCTATTGCTCATAAACTTAGACTTGCTGTTTTGAATTATGAGGATGCTATCATAGACAGAGAAAAAGCTATTAAGCTTATTAAGTTGAATGTTTTAAAGATGTATAATGAGCTTTTAGCTCTTAAGAGTATTTCAGAAGTGTTGAAGAGTCAGTTTCAAAATAGCAAACTTAAGTTTGAGCAAGTAAAAATTGCTTATCATAATGGAATTGTTTCTGAGATAGATTATCTTGATGCTAAGCTTAAGCATAGTAACTTTCAGCGTAGTCTAGATGAGCAAATCATTCAGTTTGAAGGGACTAAGGAAAGGTTTAAGTTATTATTAGGACTGGGTGTCTTGCAAGATTTTGAAACTGTAGGGGAGTTGTCAGATGAGAGCTTAGACATTTCATTGTTTGATAAAGTCATAGATATTAATGAACATGTAGAGGTGAAAGAGTTAAATAATTTGACTAAAATTATGAAGACTACTCTTGATAGTCTTTGGTTAGATGCTTTCTTGCCAAGACTTTCGGTTTCATTTTCTTATAATCCTGGGAGCATTTCTTTTAGTGATGGTTTTGGTGGTTCATTGAATCAAGGGTTGCAGTTTTCTTTGGGGTTAACTTATGGTTTAACTGAGATTTTGCCATTTTCAAAAAGTTTTGTAGGAATATGGGAACAAGATTATCAATTAAAGTCGTTAAAAAATCAAGTTGAAAGTAAGATTCGTGAATTTAAATCCGATATTATTCAAAAACGTAAAGGTGTAAGATTACATAAGTCTATTTTGGATAATTCTAAGATAAATGTCGAAATATCTAAGAAAAATTATCAGGTAGCTTTTGATGCTTTTAATGCGGGTACCATAGATCTTGTAAAATTAAATGACATTGAAGCTTCCTATAAGCAAAATGATTTACAATTTATAAGAGATAAGCTCAATTATGCTAATGCAATACTTGAATATAAAAGTTTAATAAATGATTTGGATTAGTAAGGGTATTGAGTGCATGTGGGTTTTAATGTGAGAGGTAATTTTAAGTATTATTTATTTGTTTTAGTTTTATTATTTGGTTTTTCATGTAGTGACGAGATTGAGAGTGAAATTCAAGGGGATATTGCCACCAATGATACTGCTAATGAACCTTATAGATTTCCAGTTGTTGCTATTAAAGCTTGCAAGGGAGCTTTGAGTAATTATATTCCTTTAAATGGTGATATAGATACCAAAGTTAAGGCTGAGGTATTTCCCGATATTGCAGGTGAAGTAATGTCTCTTAATATAAGGCTTGGAAGTTATGTAAAAGAAGGGCAAATTATTGCAACGGTCGATCCTTCAAGGCCAGGTTTTTTTTATTTAAAAAGTCCAGTAAGAGCACCGATGTCTGGGTATGTTTTGGCTATTAATTGCAGAGTTGGGGAGAGAGTTGATCCTCAAAAAAGTATTGCTTTAATAGGTCGAATGGATGTAATGCAGATTAAAACTTATGTTTCTGAGAAATATGTCTTGGACATTAAAGTTGGCAATAATGCAATTATTGAGCTTGAATCTTATCCTAATGAAAAATTTAAAGCTAAGATTTCAGAAGTATCTCCTGTTTTAGATTTTAAAAGTCGTACTGCTGTAGTGTATCTTGAACCTATAGGGAATAATACAGGAATGGTTATTGGTATGTTTGCCAAGATCAAACTTGTTACTAAACATCTAGACAATGTAGTTAAAATTCCAAGCCGTGCTTTTATTGAAAGAGAAGGTAAACTTTGCGTATTTAGACTAAATACCGATACAAAAACAGTAGAAAGAGTTTTTCCTTCAATAGATTTTGAGGTGGATAATATTATGTCTATTAGAGAAGGTATTAATGAGGGTGATTTAATTGTTATTGAGGGTATATCTTCTCTTTCTGATGGAGCTTATGTAGATATAGTTGATATTCAAGATGGTCTTGATATTGAAGACAATGTTTAATTTTTGAGGTTTCAGTATGTTGATAAAGAAGATTGTTGATAAGCCAATAACGATGTTAATATTGTTTTCATTATTGATAATGCTTAGTCTTTATACTTTTTCAAGATTAAAGATAGATTTGCTGCCCAACATTGAAGAGAATAATATAACTGTTTCTACACAGTATGCGGGCAGTTCTGCAAAGGAAGTGGAGGAAAAGGTTACAAGCCTTCTAGAAGGTAATTTATCTTTAGTAAAAAATATAAAAACAATAACTAGTAATTCATTTAAGGAATATAGTCTTATTAATCTTCAATTTTATCATGGAACTGATTTAGATTTAGCTTTAAATGAAATAAGAGATGCGCTTGAACTTTCAAGAAATATGTTGCCACAAAGTGCAGACTTTCCTAAAGTTGATAGAGGAAATTTTGGCTCTTCCTCGTTATTATCTTTTGTTATGTATGCTGATAGACCAGTTTTAGAACTTAAGGGATATGCAAATAATATTCTTAGGCCCAAGTTGGAAAGACTTAATGGGGTTGGACGTGTTCAGGTTACTGGAGATGGGGGTAAGCATATTTTAATTGAAGTGTCTCAAAATAGGTTAGAGGCATATGGACTTACTTTATCAGAAATAGTACCATTTATTTCTTCTCAAAATATTGAATTTTCAGTTGGTAATGTATTAGACAATAATTTGAAATACCAAGCACAAGTGTCTGGAAAGTTTAACTCAATTAAGGATTTGGAAGATGTGGTTATTGCTTATAAGGAGCCAAGCACTTATTCTTTAGGTAATAATTCAATTGTTCAGGTCAGGCTAAGAGATATTGCAAGTATTAAGAATACTGCTCAAGCTCCAGAAAATTATGCATATTATAATGGTAAACCCTCCATTGTGCTGTCCGTACAAAAACAGAGTGATGCAAATTCTGTTGCTGTTGCAGATGCGGTAAATGCAGAGGTTGAAAAAATTAAGCTTGCACTTCCAAAAGATATATCTTTAGATATTTTTTATAATAGTGCTGAACATATTAAAAAGGTTATTTTTTCTGTTGTTGATTCAGCTTATTCAGGGGCAGTGCTTGCATTATGTATTATTCTCTTATTTTTAAGAAATTTTAGAGCCACAATTATTATTGGTATTACAATACCAATAGCAATTATTCTTACCTTTTGTTTGATGTATTTTGCAAATATTTCTCTAAATGTTATGAGTCTCTCAGGTCTTGCTTTGAGTGTTGGTATGCTTGTAGATTGTTCTATTGTTGTAATAGAGAATATATATAGATATAGGCAAAAGGGTGCGAAACTTATCTCATCTGCCATTCTTGGCACACAAGAAATGATGTTGCCAATTATGGCTGCAACTTTGACATCAATTTGTGTATTTGCTCCTATGCTTATTTTTAAAGCTGAGTTAGGCATTATTGGTGATTTTGTTAGAGATTTTGCTTTTACTATTGTAATATCTTTAGTAGCTTCTTTTTTTGTTGCAGTTTTTTTAGTACCTGTGCTTTCAAGTTATTATGTTGGGCTTTACACTACTTTTCAAAAACCTATCAAAAATGAATTGATTAAGAAGATTGATGGGGTTTTATATGGAATTTATTCTATTTTAGAGAGATCTTATGTTAATTTGCTAAATTATGTTTTGAGTCGCAAACTAGTTTTTTCGTTCGTTGTTCTTATTTGTTTTATTTTAAGTTTCATCTTGTTGCCTTTTTTAAATGTATCTCTTATGCCTTATGAATCCTCTTCCTTAATTGATTTTAATTTTAATTTTCCTCATAAGACAAGTTTGGATATTTCAAAATTTTATTCGGATAAAATTTTAGAAATTTTAAAAAGTGAAATTAAGGTATATAAGAGTATCGTTTCTGAAATAAATTCGAGTGGGTTTGTTTTTAAAGTTAAATTGCCTTTAAAGGAGGAAGTTAATGAAGAACTGCTTGAAAATGAAGAGGATATTCAATATAGGGTTTATAAGCGTGTTGAGAGTATTTATCCTGACTTTAGTTCTAATGCTTTTTCACAAGGGGGTGGTGGTCCTTTTGGTTCTCCTCCTATTGAGATCAAAATTACCGCTTCTAATTTTGAGTATGCAAAAGAATATGGGGAGTTATTAGTTGGTCTTTTAAAGAAAAAATTTCCTAGTCTTGTTAATCCTAGACTTAATGTGCGAGAAGAGGTTCAAATTGATATAGAAATAGATAGAGAAAAGGCCTATTTTTATGGGGTTAATCTTGAAACTATCTCAAGAGAAATTAGGGCTAATATTGATGGAATTTTGGCAGGAAAATATATTGAAGATGGAATAAGCTATGATATTTTGCTTAGGCTTAATAGAGGCAATATTGTTAGTTTGAGGGATTTAGACAAAATATTTATTATAAATGCATCTGGTATTAAAGTTCCTTTATCTTCAATGTCCAAAATTAGAAAGGTTAAAGGAATTACTGAGATTCCCAGAGAAGATCAATCCTTAGTGGTGAAGCTTACAGCAGGTATTGCTCCTGGTGAAAATTTAGCTTTAATGACAGCAAAGGTAGTGGATTTTGTAACTAATAAGGTTCCTCGCAAGGATGGTATCTTGGTTAAATTTGAAGGAGAATACAATGAGTTTGCAAGTAATATGAAGCAATTTAGGGTGATAATTTTGATGGCTATTTTACTTGTATTTGGAGTAATGGCAGCTCAATTTGAATCTTTATTAAAGCCATTCATTATTCTCTTTACAATACCATTAACCTTGATAGGTGTTGTGTTGTTTTATTTTATATCGGGAGAAAAAGTTTCTGTTTTTACTGCTATTGGTATGCTTATGCTTGTTGGTGTTGTTGTTAATACAGGAATTGTGTTGATAGATTATATTAACTTATTGCTTAAAAGGGGCTTTGATCTTAAAGAGGCATTACTTGAAGCAGGTCGTTCTAGGTTTAGGCCAATTTTAATGTCTGCTTTAACGTCAATAATTGGACTTTTCCCTATTGCGTTCTCAGGTTCTAGTGATAATAGTCTTGTAAAACCAATTGCTTTTACCTTTATTGGCGGAATGGTTGCTAGTACGTTTTTGACTTTGTTTTTTATTCCTATGATTTTTGAAATTTTTTACAAAATTTCTATGAAAAAATTTATTTTTTTTAAATCATGGATTCTTGTTGGCAAAACTGATCTTAAGGGAGCAAATGAGAGGTTTTCAAATAAAAATAAAAATGTAAATAGTATAGATATTTCTAAGAGTAGTACTAAAGGGGATACTAAGGCTGATGATAATTCGAATGATTTTTTTATTGATGAAGATTGAGGTTGACAGGAGGGTGTGTGTATAGGGCAGAGGTAATTTCTAATCTGTCTTTAGAGCTTGATTTGCATGAACATATAAGTAGGATAGAGAAAGATTTGGGTGAATATATATATTATTCTAAGATATATAATGTTAAAGGAAAAGGACGCAAGGGTGAAAAGCAGGGTAATGCAATTTGGCCTGAAGAAAATTTTATTCTTATAATTTATACCAATAATTTGGTTGTTATAGAAAGATTAAGAAGTGCTATTGAGAGTTTAGAGCAAGAATATCCTACTGAAGGAATTAGATTTTTTGTTATAGGTAACTAGATCTTTATTAGTTTTGGTATGTATATCTACTTTATATAAATTTATCTGTTGACTAGTTTGTAGGTCCTGAAAATTGAATTATGATTTTATCTATTTAAGGTGTTATAATTTATTTAAAATATTAGTTATTATAAGTGTGTAGTAGGGGTTATATGTCAATAGTAAAGACCTTTTTTAAAATTGCTGACAAGCATAGCAATATAATTGCACAAATATATAGAAGCAATAAAGAATATTTCAGTGTTACTTATGAGGAGTTAAAAAGTAATGTTTTAAAATTTGCAGCATTTTTAAAAAAGATGGGTTTGGGATATCAGGATAAGGTGTTTATTTGTTCTGAGAATAGAATTGAGTGGAGTGTTATAGATTTTGCGATTTTAGCTTTAGGTGCTGTAGATGTTCCAAAGGGAGCTGATGTTACTCTTTTTGAATCTGAAATTATTATTAATAATATTCTTCCTAATATAGTCATAGTTGAAAATTTAAATCTTCTTGATTTAGTGGTTCAAGTTAACTTTAAAGTTAACCCTATAATTGTTATTATTGATGATTTAGATGAAAGTGAAAAGCTACGTTTCAGTGGTTTTAAAATCTATACTTATAAAGAGTGCATTTCAATTGGAGATAAATCAAGATGCGATGAGGAAATTATTGAAATTTTAAATGATATTAATTCTGATGATATGGCAACGGTAATATATACTTCTGGTACTACAGGGAATCCTAAAGGGGTAATGCTTTCTCATGCTAATTTTCTTTATCAAGTGTCTAGTTTTAGTAGAATGATTAGTACTCATGAGGGACAAATATTTATGTGTATCTTGCCAATTTGGCATTCATTTCAGCGATCGTTTTCTTATAATATTTTTCTTAAAGGTATGACTTGCTTATTTTCAAGTATTATTCCAAGAAATATGCTTGATGATATTAAAAATATTAATCCACATTATATCGCGGCTGTTCCTAGGCTTTGGATTGCAATAAGGCAAAATATTTTTAAAGAGATTGCGAAAAAACGCATCCTATCAAGATTATTATTTAAAATTTTTGTTAAATCAGCATGCTTGAATGATATTTGCTATAGGATAGTTTTAGGGTTGTATCCTGATAATGGATTTGATTTTTTAATTTCTATCAAAAAAACGTTAGGAGTTTTAGGTTTAGTTGTTTTGTTTCCTCTTAAAGTTTTGGGAAGCTTAATTATTTTTAAAAAAATACGAAAAGTTTTTGGCAGTAATTTTGTTGTCGGGATCACGGGTGGTGGTAGCATGTCTTTATCTGTTGTCAGGTTTTTTAATTCAATAGGTATTGAGCTTGCTAATGCTTATGGATTAACAGAGGCGTCTCCTGGTATTGCGTCTAATGAACATAAGAAAATAATACTTGGTACTTGTGGTAAGATATTATCTGGAACTGTTGCTGAAATTAGGGATGAGAATGGTAATAGGCTTAAAAAACCAGGAAAGGGGGTCTTGTTTATTAAAGGTCCTCAGGTTATGATTGGGTATTATCAAGATGAAGATGCTACAAGACAAATTATTGGATCTGATGGATTTTTAAATACGGGCGATATTGTTAAGTTATCAAGGGATAATGTTGTTCAGATTATAGGTAGAGAAAAAGATACTATTGTTTTAAATAATGGAGAAAATATTGAGCCTGCTCCAATTGAGATTAAACTTGAGGAATCTTTATTGATTGAAAAAGCTGTTGTTGTGGGCCAAGATCAGAAGTTTTTGGGTGCATTGATTCTTCCTAATTTTGAAGAGATTAATAAATATTTAGAAAGCATGGGTCAAAAAATTCTTGATGCTCATAATAGGCAGCAGATTGTTGCAAATAATATTGTTCTTAAAGCTATTGGTGATGAGATCAAAAAGCTTATTAATAGAGCCAATGGATTTAAGCCTTTTGAGCAAATATTGAAATTCGTTCTTTTAGAAAAACCATTTGAAGTGGGGAAAGAGATGTCTATTAAGATGGATGTTAAGCGTAATTATATTTTAGATTTTTATAAAAATGAGATAAAAAATTTATTTTCTTAAATTATTTTAGATATATTTCAAGTTCGTCTATGTCTTTTAATTTTGTATTAGGTGGTTGAGATTGCCTATACACAAAACCGTTTCCTTTGATTTTGATTTTTATGTTTTTGTAGTTTTTTAAGATTTTTATTAAGTCTCTTTTTGAGAGTCCTGTAAGTTTTGGGAGGCTTTCTGTTGTTCCATATTTTATTGTAGGTTTTGGTATAATAACTTTTGAAGAAGCTTTAATTTTATTATATCCATTTTTTTTGTTTTGATTTTCAATCAATTCTATTATGTCTTTAGCTATTGGAGCAGCAATTCTTGTTCCATATATTATCTTTTTAGGATATCTATAAACAATATATATGATGTATTTAGGAGCTTCTGTAGGATATATTACTAGTATTGATGATGTGTAATCTTCGTCTGAATATTTGCCTGTGTTTTTATCGATTACTTGGGAAGTTCCACTTTTTGCTGAAATATTTAAGTTTTTCATTTTCAGTTTTGGTATTCCTCCTTTATTTACAACTTCCCGCATCATTTTTAAAACTTCTTTTGCTGTACGACTAGATATTACTTTTTTAATTTCTTCTTTTTGAAATTTTTGAATTGTATTTTCCATGTCGTTGCTTATTTTTTTTATGATTTTGGGTTTTATCATAGTTCCATCATTACTTAATACGCTAGCGGCTTGTAATATTTGAATGGCAGAGACTCCTATTTCTTGTCCAAATCCTATTGTGGCTTTGCTTCGTCCTGACCATTTTGAATGGTGAGTTAAGAGACCTTTTGTTTCTCCAGGAAAAGGAAATCCGATTCTTTCTCCAAACCCAAAGTCTATTAGTCTGTTATAGAAATATTCGTTACTTACTTTGTCTGTAATGTGTGCTATTCCTACATTTGATGAATAAATTAAAATTCCACTAGGATCGATATAGTCATAAGGAGGATTTAAGGTTTTAATTGTGACTATTTCTCCTGATTTGAATTTTTTTTGGTATATACCGTTGTCTAAAAATTTTTCATTTAATTTTAATAATCCACTGTCTAATAGAATTGCTACTGTAAAAATTTTATTAATACTTCCAGGTTCATAGGTTAGGGAAGTAGCAAAATTGTTCCATATTTCTTTAGGATATTTTGAATAATCATTTGCATCATACTGTGGGAATTGAAGCATTGATAAAATGTCTCCATTTTTAGCGTCCATTACTATGGCAATCATATTTTCAGGTTTATTTTCTTTAAAGTATTTTTTTGCTATTTGATTTATACCTTTTTGAAGTTCTATATCTATTGTCAAGTATATGTTGTTTATACTTAATTTTTCATTTATGGATTGTTGTTTTGTAAAATCTTCATTTAATATATTGTTTAGAGAGAGCTCAATACCTGTAAGTCCAGTGTTATCGGTTCCAACGAATCCTGTAATATTGCTTGTAAGTTCTCTAAATGGATAAATTCTTGTGTAATCTGGATAAAGTATGATATCTTTTAATCTTCCTTCTGATTGAATTCTTTTAATTAGTTCAGATTCTTCTCTTGTTATTTTTCTTTTTATATAAGTGAATCCTTTTTTTGAAGATAATTTTTGTTTAATTATTTGAGGTTCAATTTTTAGTATTGCGCCAAGAGTTTCTGATGTATTTACAATATTTTTTATTTTATTTGGATTTGTTCCGACTGAATGTGATTTTGAAGAGAAGGCTATTATTTTGCCATTTCTATCATAAATATTTCCTCTTCTTGAAATATAGTTTATGTTTTGAGAAAAATATTGTATATCTTTTGATGACATTAGAATAAAATATTTATAGATGGTTAACAGTGTTATTATGAGGAAAATTATTAGGACGATATTTAATCTTAAACTGCTAGCAAAATTTTTGTGCATTAAATATTTATATGCTCCTTATATTATAGTAAACATTTGACAGTTAAGGATTTGGTATTAATTTTTTCTCATATTTATAATATTATATTATGAAAAGATTAAATTTGAAATTAATAAATTAATAAGTAGAGGTTTAAATATAGTGGATATTAGAACTTTAAAAGGTTTTAGAGATTACTTGCCAAAAGAAGCGTTAATTCGTACTCATGTTATAAAACAAATATATAGTGTTCTTGTTTCGTATAATTTTGATTTAATAGATACTCCTATTCTTGAGTATTCTGAATTTCTTTTAAAAAAAGGCGGGGATGAAGCTGAAAGACAAACTTATCGATTTAAGGATAACGGTGATAGAGATATTTCTATGCGTTTTGATTTAACGGTTCCTTTTGCAAGATTTATGGCTACTAATAGGTCTAAGATTAAATTTCCTTTTAGGAAATCTCAGTTGGGAAAGGTATTTAGGGGTGAAAATACGCAAAGAGGTAGATATAGGGAATTTATGCAATTTGATTTTGATATAGTAGGTGAAGATACTTTTCGTAGTGATGCTGAAATTTTATCTGTTGTTTATTGTGGTCTTGAAGAGATTTTTTTAAATTTTATACAAGGTATTAATAGGAAGTTTGTTATTCATTTCTCTCATATTGGAATATTGAATGCTTATATTGATAAGTTGGGATTAAAGGAGCAAGCTACCTTTATTTTAAGGAATATAGATAAATTAGGTAAAATTGGGATTGATAGTGTGAGAGAAAATTTGCTTTCACAGCTAAGTGAAGAATGTGTTAATTTCATATTAAACTTTATAAGTTTAGAGGGAACTTTTTGGGATAAACTTGAGACCTTAAGAGGTGTTTTAGGAGATAATGATTCTCTTAAAAGAATTGAAGATATTTTTTTGCATCTTAGTGAATTAGGGATTCAAGATGCTTTTAATTTTAATCTTAAGGTAGTTCGTGGGCTTGATTATTATACCGGACTTGTATTTGAGGCTGAAATGATGGGCATTAATATGGGGAGTATTTGTAGTGGTGGGAGATATGATAATTTATTGTCTTTATTTTCTAGTTCTTTGCAAAAGGTTTCAGGCGTTGGGGGATCTTTTGGTATAGATAGGATTCAAGATATAATTGAACTTGAGAAATTTAATTATATTAAGTTGTTTGTAGTTAAAGCGAGTTCAAGAGTATTGATTGTTAATATAGACGATAGTTTACAGGATTATTATTATAAACTTGCAGATAAATTTAGAAGACATGATTATTCCAAGATCAATAATATTGCTTGTGAGGTATATCCGAAGAGTAAAGATGGTAAAAATATTAAGGTTCAAATAGAATATGCTCTTGATAAGTCTATAAGGTTTTTAATTTTTGTAGGCCAAGACGAATATAGAGAAAATAAATTAAAAGTTAGAGATTTGACTAAAAAGGAAGAGTTGTTATTATCTTTTGATGAGGCTATTAAATTTATTAAAGGCAATGACAAATTTTTATGTACACCTTTTTAATTTAAATAAATTTAAGTTTTATTGACTTTGCTTGTTTAGGCAAGCATTAGGTCTTTTGTTTTTCTATTTTGCGTATTGTAATTGCGTTGAGAGTTAATGTGTTTGTATTATAATCATATTCTATTTGTCCTAGTATTTCAACGCAATCTTTAAAATTAATGTCAATATCGAAAGTTGTTTTTGTTGGTATTATGCCTTCAAGAACATTTTTGTTATATCCTACATAAAAGTCAAAGTAAGTTATATTCTCTTTTTTTTCAATGTTGTTTGCAATTCCTTCCCATTTGACATATACATTTGAGTAAATTAATGGGTTTTTTTTAATTTCTTTTAAAATTAAAAAATCGTTGAATGTAATGAAGTCGGGCCTTGAGATGAAGCTTGCAAGGTTTTTAGCTTTAAGTTTAATTGATTCTGATGCATTGGAATTTAATATTTTATTTATTTCTATTCTTGCGAAATTGTCTTTGCCTTTTTTTAAGTGAGTTTTGATTTTTTGGAATGAGTTTTTAATTTCAGTTTCAGTAAGTATGAATACAAATTGTCCTTCTTGGTTTTCAATTTTTTCTTTGTCATTTATTTTAATATCATCAATGTATGCTGCAATGTTGTTAATATTTTTTTTCGTATTTATATTAGGAACACTTAATGGTAATTTAATTGTTTCGTTGGAATGTATGATTAAAAATATTGCTATCAATAAAAATGCAAGTCCTGCTATTATTATCAATATCCTTATTAGTTTGGATAGATTTTGCCCTGTTTTTACTTTGAGTTTTGGGAATAGTCTAGCATATATTTTGTTTCTATTGAGAAATAATGCTCCTTGGATTGGATTTTTTCGAATGGTTTCTAAAGAGAGTTCTGAGCGTTCTATTTCTTGATTTTCTTCTATCATTTTAAGCCATATCTGTATGGCTTTGTCTTCTTTGCCTTGAGCTGCTAATAGTATTGCGATTGATTGTTTGACATCTGGTTCTGTTGGATTTAAAGTATAAGCTTTCTTTAGATATGTCTGAGCATTTCCTAAATTTCCCATTCTAAGATAAGACATTCCTAAAATGTAATGATAAAAGTAATAATTTTTATAAAAGAAAATTTCTTTTTCTAAAAGTTTTATTGCATCTGAGTATTTTTGAGAGTTATAATAACTAATAGATTTATTAATAAGTTTATTAACTTCCATTTGCATAAAGTTGAATTTACCCTCATGATATTATTTTATGTTTTATGTACAAATTTTATCTTAAAAAAATAATAAATAGAATATTGTTTTTTGTTTTAAAGAGGCCAGTTTGACTAAAAATTTATTAATGTTATAATTATATAAGCTCATTTGGGATTTATACATATTTTAAAGTGGTAGGAATGTGTCATCAGAAAAAATCGCGGAATTAATCAAGGATATTTATTTAAGCTTCAGGAAAGGTGATTTTAAGACAGCTTTAATGAAATCAGAAGAAGCACATTCTTTTGATTTTGATAATATTGAAATTTTAACAGCTTTAAAAAGTTCTGTATATTGGAATGGTCAGATCGAAAGTCTTGATCGCATAGATAAAGACTATGAGAAGGCTGAGTTTTTAATAAGGGAATGGAATAATTTTGCTAGAAGATATTTAAAAAAGATGAATTTTGATTTTATTCAAGGTCGCAACGCAATTAAGTATTTTGTATTTCAGCTATGTTTAGAGATATATAAAAATATATATAAATCACAACCAGAAAACTTAGACATTTTAATAAAAATTGCTAAGTCTTACAAGGGAATGGGTAATTATGAGAGAGCCATAGCTGTTTTTTTGCAGATATTAGGGGATACAAAAGATAATGCAGATGTAGTTGCTGAACTTGCTGATTCTTATGCGCTTATTGATGAAATTAAGGAAGCTAAGGTATTATTTAGAGAGGCTTTTTTTATTAATCCCCAAAAGATAGATATAGATGCGCTTGAATCTGAGATGATACTTAAGTTAATAGAAGCTATTAAAAGTGATAGAAATATTTCTGACACTCTTATTAAGGAGTGGATACCTGTTTATGGGGCACTAAATGGTGTTTTTAATATAAAAAGAGAATTAAGGCCTATTGAGCTTGGTCATTTAAAGCAATCTGTTTATAGTTTGCGTAATGAACTTAAAGAAAAGTCTTATAGATCAATAAATGAGAGCATATTGCTTCCAAGGCTTATTAATAAATATTTTTGGCTTATTGATCATTATGTAAGGATAAAAGAAGATCGTGTTAGAATTGATGAAATTTTATCTTATATTAAGGAAATAGATATAGGAATATATCAGCAATATGTTAATTAGGTTGGTTTTAATAAAATTGATATTAGGAGAGTTGAATGTCTAATATTACTATAGAAAGATTAGATAATATCTTGCAGGAGGATAAATGGACAAGGATAGTTGTTAATAATTATTCTCTTGCCAAGATAAAGGAGTTGGATGAGTTAATAGATAGTATAATTTCTGAAAATTTAACAGAAGAAGCTTTGGATATTTGTGGAAAACATTTAAAGGATGTAAAAAAAAGTATTGCTGGTCTTTATATATCAGGTATGCTTATATATAGTAGAAGGCCGCTTAATGATATGAGTTTACTTACGGTTGTAGATTTATTTTCACAAAATTTAAAGTGGTCTCTTGTTGAACATATATGTCATAAGATGCTTTTGACTTCTGAAAATAAGCATGCACTTTATACACTTGCAAAGATATATGCACAGAATAATGAAAATGATAAACTTCCAAATATTTGGATGCGAATTGTTGAAGCTGATATTGATGATACTGTATGTGTAAGGCAACTTGCTACTCATTATGAGAATATTGATTTGCAAAAATCAATATATTTTTTTAGAAAGGCCATTTACCGTTTTATTGATAAAAAACAAATGTCAGGCATTCGAGAAATATGGTCTAAGTTAATCAAACATGTTTCTGATGATTTTGATTCTTTTCTTCTTATACTTCAGAAAGTTGAGAAAGAACTCGGATTTAAAAAGGTTGTTGTTCTTTATGAGGATTTATATGAGCATTATTCTGTAAGTGAAAATATTGATGAAACAATAGAAATTTTGAAGGGGATTTTGAAGCTTGACAATAAAAATCAGAAAGCGAGAGAAAAATTAGTTATTTTTTTGAGAGAAAAATATAAAGAAGTTAAAAATATTGAAGAATATCTTGAAAAGTCTGATATTGAAAATTTGGATAAAAATTTTGTTGATGTTTATTCCGATTTTGAGAAATATCTATTTTTTGCTAAGGGTAATTTTGTATATCATCAAACCTGGTTTGTAGGAATAGTTAAAGATGTAAATGAACAAGGTATTATAGTCGATTTTGTTTCTAAACGAGGACATTTTATTAGTTTTGATATGGCTATTTCTGCTCTGTCTCCTCTTACAAAAGAAGATATTCGAGTGTTAAAGGCTATCAAGCCCAAAGAAGAGCTTGTAGAGAATCTAAAAAGAGATGTTGAATGGGCTTTAAAGATAATTATTAAAAGCTATAAGTCAATTGATCTTAAGGGGATAAAAAGAGAACTTGTTCCGAGTTTAATGACTCAGGGTGCGTGGAATGCGTGGAGCGTAAAAGCCAAGCAAATTTTAAGGGATAATCCTCATTTTGTTATGGCATCCGGCAAAGCTGATTGTTATATATATAATGAGAAAGCTTCTAATTTTAATGACAAGATTTATGATAAATTTAAATTAGAAAAAGATTTTTATAAGAGATATGAAATTTTTACGCATTATTGTACTGCTGGTGGTGTTGTAAAAGATTTACATGTTGCAGAAGAAATGCTTAATTATTTTTTGATTTATGTTAATAATTTTGCAAAAGTTGATCATTATGTTATAAGTTCTTATGTAATACTTAAGTCTTTGAAGAATCCTGAGAGTGGGGTTTCCTTTAAGGTTAATATTGAAAAAGATATTAATTTAGAAGTTCTCTTAAGTGAATATTCCAAAGATATAGTTGATCTTTTTGATTCAGTCGTAAATGCAGAAATTAAAAAGGAGTTAGTTTTCTTAATCAAGGAAGAATTAGTTAATTGGGTTGCTTATTATAAACAGCTTTTTCCTTGTTATGTTAATAAAAAATTGATAGATTCGCTTTACAAGGAAGATATAAAAGAAACCGAGCAGCTTTTTAATTATGTGATAAAGAATTATAAAATTTATAAAGACGCTTATATTTGGATTTTAAAGCATTACACTTCGTATTCACTCAATTTAGATTATTCTGATTCAGAGTTATTGATAAGTTTGATCAAGATTTTAACAGACAGTGTTATTAAGATTAATAATAAGAATAATTCTGTTGCTAACAAGAGAATTTATAAGATGGTAATTAATCTTTTAATTAAGGATAAATATCTCAGTTTTGTTTTAAGTAATGTTATGGATGAGGAGCTTGCCAAGAGGATATATATGACTTGTTTTTATATAAGAGATTTTCCAGCAAAGGATCTCTTACATATTAAAACTGCAATAAGATCTGTTTTTGTTGATCTTGAATTTGAAGATGAAAAAATGCAATTTTCAGGAGATAAAGTTGAAGTAGGATTCTTGACGATTTTAAGTTCTCTTAGTAAAAAGCAGAAGGAATTACAGTACTTAAAGGATGTAGAGATTCCAGAAAATTCTAAAGAAATTGGTAAGGCCCGTGAACTTGGTGATTTAAAAGAAAATGCGGAATATCATTCTGCAAAGGAGAGACAGCAATTTTTAACAAAGAGATTGAATTCTCTTATGTTAGAGATAGATATTGCAAAAGTTGTTGATACTAAAGAACTTCAAAGCTCTGTTGTTGGATTTGGGACAAAGGTTACTATGGTGAATAAGGATACAAAAAAGGAAGAGTCTTATTTGATTTTTGGACCTTGGGAATCAAATCCTGATGAGGGTATTATATCTTATAAATCTCCTTTTGGAGAAAATTTGTTAGATGCAAAAGAAGGTGATAATCTTGATTTTGTAATAAATGATACTCATTTCCAATATTATGTTAAAAAGATAGAACCTGCCAAAATTAATTAAGGGGTAAGATGTCTAAGTCAAAAGATAAAATAGATGATTCTTCTTTAAATGACAGATTAAATAAAGAAAAGGCTATTGAGCTTGTTAGAATTCAAATAGAGAAGGATTTTGGTAAAGGAAGTCTGATTAAGATGGGGGAGTCTCCTGTGGGGAAAGGAATAGAGAGCATATCTAGTGGCTCCATTTTACTTGATGAAGCAATTGGTGTTGGGGGATATCCAAGGGGAAGGATAATAGAAATTTTTGGTCCTGAATCTTCTGGTAAGACTACTTTAACTCTTCAAGCTATTGCAGAGGTTCAAAAAAATGGTGGTATAGCAGCTTTTATTGATGCTGAGCATGCTCTTGAACCTGTTTATGCGAGAGCTTTGGGTGTGAATATTGATGAACTTTGGCTTAGTCAACCTGATACAGGAGAACAAGCTCTTGAGATTGCTGAATATTTAATTAGAAGTGGTGGGGTTGATTTAATTGTTGTTGATTCTGTTGCAGCTTTAACACCACAGGTAGAGATTGATGGAGAGATGGGTGATTTTCAGATTGGGCTTCAAGCTAGATTAATGAGCAAAGCTTTAAGGAAGATTACGGGTATACTCTCAAAATCTAAAACTTGTATTATGTTTATTAATCAATTAAGAATGAAAATTGGTATAATGTTTGGTAATCCAGAGACTACTACTGGAGGAAATGCTTTAAAATTTTATTCTTCTCTTCGTCTTGAAGTTAGGAAAATTGAACAGGTAACGGGCCATTCTGCAGATGATATTGTTGGTAATAAGGTAAGAGTGAAGGTTGTAAAAAATAAAGTAGCACCTCCTTTTCGTAAAATAGAGCTTGTTATTTATTTTGGTAAAGGTATTTTGCGTGAGGCTAGTATATTAGATGCTGCAATTAAGTATAATTTAGTACAAAAAGCAGGTGCATGGTATGCTATTGGAGATGATAAGTTAGGGCAAGGTAGAGAGAGTGCAATTAATTATCTCGTTAAAGAAAAAGAACTTGCCGATGCACTTGAAATTAAGCTTAGAAAGATAATTTTTGAAGGCTTTAATTCTGAGCCTCTTGAAATTGGTACACTTAATTTTAAAAAAGATAAAGAATAAAATGGTAAGTTTAGATGATTATTTGATTGTTTGTAATGATTTTAAAGGAGGGATAGAAATTTTCTTTGATTATGTAAGAAATAGAAGGGAAGTTTTAAAAACTTTTAATTTAAATAAAATCATAGAAGATTTTTTGACATTTTCTGAGAGTATTGATATAGATGTGAAAGAGTTAATTAAGTTTTATTCTTTTTCAACCAGTTTGCTTTATTTAAAAACGCAGATTCTCTCTCCAGTAAAATTGAAAGATAAGAGATTGGTTGAAAAGGAAATAGTGAAAAAGTTAATAAATTTCAGTGAAAAATATGCAAAATCTAAGTCTATATCTCAGAGTTTAAAGAATGATATGTGTTTAAATGTGTCTAAATCTGCATTTAGAGAAGATAATATTTTTTTTGGAAATATTGATAATGTTCAAGGTTGTATGATTGAAATTGGTAAGGTTAAGAGGAAGGTTAGGTCAATAAGTTCAAGTAAAAATCATGATGATATTCTGTGTAATGAATTTAGGCCTAATATTATCTTAGGTACATATGATGCTGAGATTTTAGCTAAACAAAAAAGAATTATTGCTCTTTTAAGTAAGGAAGATAGTTTTCTTTTTGAATTTTTACTAAATTTTGATGATAATTTTTATTTTTTTGAGAGATTTTGTTATTTTTTAATTGTTCTTGAATATAAAATGTCAAATATTATAGATTTAGTTTATATAAATAATAAGTTGGTTTTAAGAAAAGGGAAAGGTATTGACAAATCTAAACAGCAAGGGTCTTAGGGTTCATGTTTTTTTGGCAGAAAAAGGTATAGGATCTAGGAGGTTTTGTGAGAATCTTATAAGAAAAAATCTTGTCAAAATAAATGGTAGTCTTGCAAAGCTTGGAGATAAAGTGTCTTTAGGTGATAGAGTAGAGTGTAGAGGGCAGATATTTGTTTTTAGGGACTTTAAAGTTGAAAGTAAAATTTATGTAGCTCTTCATAAACCTAAGAATTATTTGTGTTCCAATTTTGATCCAGAAGGGAGGAAGTTGGCAATATCTTTGGTACAGCCTTTGTTTAAAGAACGTTTGTTTTCAATTGGTAGACTTGATTTTAAAACCTCTGGACTTTTACTTTTTACTAATGATGGTCAGTTTGCAAATAGTATTGTTCATCCAAAAAGTGAGGTTGAGAAGGAATATATTGTTGAATCAAAAAAGGCTTTTAATGAAGATTTGCTTATTAATTTTAAACATGGAATAGAAATAGAAAGGGAGCTTTTTAAGTTAAAATCTTACGTCATGCTTGGTAATCATTCTGTTAAGTTAGTTTTAACGGAAGGTAAAAATAGGGAGATTCGAAAAGTTTTTTTAAGTAAAAATATTTTTTTAAAAAAAGTTCATAGAATTAGAATAGGTAATATTAAATTAGATAATTTAAAAGAAGGACAAATTAAAGTTTTGTCTCTATCTAAAATTAATAGATTCAAGACACGGCTTTTGGGGGCATATTAGTGATAATAGCGATTGACGGTCCTTCAGCTTCGGGAAAAAGCTCGGTTGCAAAATCGTTAGGGATTCGATTAGGTTTTAAGGTTATTAGTTCTGGTTATTTTTATAGAATAATAACCTTAATTGCTCAAAGATTTACTTTAAATGAATATGATTTACTTAGTGAGAGCAAGGTTTTGGAACTTGTATCACAAAATGATATTAAATTTAATGGTGTTGATTTTTTGCTTAATGGTACAAATGTTATAAGTTATATTTTTAATGAAAAAATAGATTTTCAAGTTTCTCTTTATTCTTCTTATATGGGTATTAGGAATATTGTTAATAAAAAATTAAGAGAAATAGTTAAATTAAAGGATGATAATTATATAATAGAGGGTAGAGATATTACTACTGTAGTATTTCCGGAAGCTAAAGTTAAGATATATCTTGATGCTTCTGTTAAAGTGCGTGCTTTAAGACGATATACTCAAAGAAGTAAGGGTATAACTTTAAATGAGTTAGAGCAAGCACTAGAGAGACGAGATGAGATTGATCAAAATAGAGAGTATGGTAAATTGAAATTGGTTAAGGAAGTGTTTTATATTGATACAAGTTATAAATGCTTAGATAATGTATGTGATATTATCATAAAGACGTTTAATTTGAAAAAAAAGTGATAGAGAGGTGAGGATGGAAAATCAAGAAGATTTGCAAGAAAATTATCTAAAGGTTCTTGAAAAAGTAGAGCTTGGTAGTAGTGTTTCTGGTGTTGTTGTAAATATCATGAAAGATTATGTGCTTGTAGATATTGGTTATAAATCTGAAGGTTTTATTAAAGGCGATGAATTTGAAACCATTCCAAATATTGGAGATAAAATTGATGCAATAGTTACAAAAGTAGGCGGAGAATTGGGATTAGTTCTTAGTGTTGCAAAGCTTGATTCTCTTAATCTGCAAGATAAAATTGATGAATATATTGCAAATAAAAAGGTGCTTAAAGGCAAGGTTTTAGTTGAACTTTCAAGTGGCTATAAAGTCCAAATTAATGAAAATGTTACCGGGTTCATGCCGTTTTATTTGAGCTCTAAATTTAGGGATGAGAAATTGAAAAGAGGCTCAATAGTTGAGTTTTATATTGTTCAGGCAGATAAAACCGATGGTCTTAGACTTATTCTTGATAGAAAAACTTTAGAGCGTGAGAGAGAGTTTTTAAAGAAAAAAGAACTTGTTAGTTCTTATAGCGAGGGAGATATAGTTGATGGTGTTGTTGAGAGAATTACAGATTATAGTGCTATTATAAAGATTAAAAATCTTGTTGTAGGTATATTGCATAAAAGGAATATTGCATTTAATCGTGTTGAGAGTATTGAAGATTTTATTCGTGTTGGTGATAAGTTAAGATTGAAAGTCATAAAGTTAAATGTAGATGCGGTAAAAATGGAGTTATCTCTTAAAGCTTTAAAGGCAAATCCTTGGGATTCTGTTGAGTCGAGGTATAAAGTTGACAGTATTGTAAAGGGCAAAATTGTTAAAATATTACCCTTTGGTGCTGTGGTTGAGCTTGATAGTGAGATATCAGGGTTTCTTCATATAAGTAATTTTTCTTGGGTAAGGGTTATAAAAAGTCCTCAAGAATTAGTTAAGGTTGGTCAAATCGTAGAAGTTAAGATTTTGGAGATAGACAAAGAAAGTCAAAAAATATCTTTAGGTATTAAGCAAGTTAATGGGAATCCATGGACCAATTTGGCTCAAAGATGTTCTGTAGGTACGGTTGTGCAAGGTGTTGTTAAAAATATTACAAGAACTGGTGCTTTTGTGAGCATTGAAGAAGGCATAGATGCATATATTAGTAAATTTGATATTTCTTGGGTTGATGAAGTTAATCCTGAGGAATACTTTGAATTAGGAAGTTCAATTAGTGGGAAAGTGATTGAGTTTGATGCAAAGAGGCAAAATATTAGGTTAGGAATTAAACAGTTAGAAGAAAATCCTTGGGATGATTTTTCTAAGAGTTATAAAAAAGGTGATACTCTTGAAGTTGAAATTGTAGAGAAAAAATCAAAAGGACTTCAGGTGAGAGTTTATGGTAGGATAATGGGATTTATTAGTAAAATTCAACTTGGAGATACAAAAGAGTCCAGTTTGGAAACTTTTGAGAATTTGAACGTTGGAGACAAGCTTAAGGTTATAATTACCAATATTGACTTTAAAAATAAGTTGGTTTTGCTTTCTTACAGGGCATATAAGGATCAAAAATCAAGCGAAGAGATTTCTTCTTATTTGTTTAAAGAAGATGATGAAGAATCTTATAAGCCGTTTGCAAGTCTGTTAAAGAGGAATTCCGATGTTTAAAAATAAATTTTTTGTGGGTATTCTTGCAATTATCGTTTTTGTGGGAATTGTCATTTATTGTTATGGTTCTATGGATGTAGATTATGTTAAAGAAGGGGGGGAAGTAGTAGAAAATTTTGAGAGGGATTTAAGTCTCTATTTAAGAGCACAAAATGTTGAAGAAAAACATCAATTAGAGCTTAAAATAGAAGAGTTTGTCAAGAAGAGAGATGATGTTGCTTATGAATTTCTTCCACGGTTTTATCTTGCAAGATCTACTTATTTTCAGAGTAAAGGTTTATACAAGGAAGCTCTTGAGGATTTAGATATTGTGATTGATTCAAAATGGATTGAAAGGGAACTTGCTTATCTGAATAAAGCTGTGGTTTATGAGAAAATGGGGCAGGTGGAGGATGCTTTATTAATATATGACAATTTGCTTAAACAAACTAAATTAGATTTTATTAAAATTAGGGCCTTGCTTAGTAAGGCAGTATTAGTTGAGTCACGAGATAAAAAATTGGCTATTGATATATACTCAGAAATTGTGAATTTTCCTTATGAAAATAACTTATATGTTAATGTTGCCAAGAATAAGCTTTTGCAGCTTAAGTGATTTGGTTTTTTTGTTTTGGTATGAAAAGATTTTATGACAATATATTTTTGATTATTGTTTTATTAATATTTGGTTGTGGTATTGAAGATATTATTATAGTAGACTCTCCTGTGCCAGTTGATAAAAGAGCGTCTAGGGATACTCTTGCTTTTTTGTTACCTGATTGGTATTTTAATAAGCACAATAATTCTAAAGTTAGAGGTTTTGATATATATTATAAATTTTATCCAGAGGGTGCACATTATCATTCTGGTGGTTTTACAAAGAGTGTTGAGAGAGATTTTAATGCTTTAAGGGGTGTTTTTAATAATGTTAATGAGTTTAGTAGAAGAGGATTTTATAAAATTAATTTAGATAGTAATCGTTTTTCAGGGAAGCCCACTTTGAAATTGGAAAAAAATTGGATTCAAGGAAAATTTCCTTTATATTTTGAACTTAATTTTGAAAATTTGAGGAAGAGTATTCCTGGTAAGGTTTTTATTAATATAAGAAAGGGAAATAATTCATCATCACCTCTTCTTAAAAGTTTTAATGTGTATAGATCTTATGTTTTTGATGGTTTGTATAGGGAATTTTCTGAAGCTTTGAGAAAAGCTAGAGTTACAGATAGTGAGAAGAGACCATTTGATCTGAAGCATATTAACAATAGCTTTTTTACAACAGATGTTTCTCCTAAATATAATTTAGTAATTTTTGTTATGGCAGTAGGTAATGCTATTGAAGATGATTTGTATAGTGTTATTGTTAATATAGGAAACTTACAGCGTTTTGAGTTATCGAATTAGTTAAGGGAGAGGTATGATAACATTTTTTTTCCATTTAATTTTAACTAATATTATTGTCTCCTTTGTTGTAAGTTTTTTTGTTGTTTTGTTTGGTATATTGAACTTTGGTTTTTTACTGGTTTATTTGATTAGTTTTTTAGGGAGTGTTTTATTTTTATTTTTTATACCTCTTTTTTATTCCGATTATTATGATAGACAGATAGATCTTTTATTTTATTTGTTCCCAATTATTGGTTCAATAGTTCTGATATCTTTATTAAAATTTTCTGAGAGGCGTAAGAATGATTTATAAGGAAAATTTTGAAATTGCACTTGTATCAGGTTCTCTTGCTAGGGCTGAGTTTTTGGAGGCTTTAAAAATTAATTTTCTTTCTTTTAGTGTTGATGTTGATGAAGATTTGTTAATGAAATCAGGTGAGGCTGGTATTACAAAGAAAATAGCTACGCTTAAGCTTACTAATGCTATTGAGAAATATGGTAAGGATAAATGTTTAATTACTGTTGATACTCTTTTAAAGAATGATTCGGTGTATGTTGGTAAAATAAGTGATGAAACGGAAGCTTTTGGTAAGATAATGGGGTATAGTAATAAGCTTGTAGAGGTTGAGACTAGTTTTTGTATATTTATTCCCAAAAAAGAAAAAATAATTAAGGCCTGTGAGGTTTCGTTTATTAAATTTAGGGAACTAACACCAAATATTGTTTATCATTATATTGAACTTGGGCATTGGAAAGATAAAGCTGGGGGTATAAGTCTTAAGAATGGTGTTGCAGATATTTTGATTGAATATATTAATGGTAGTTATTCAAACATAATAGGCTTACCAATTGGTTTGTTTTATGATATTCTTATTAGAGAAAACGTAATTTCCACTATGTAAGTAGTGAGTAAAAGAGAGGGATTTAGGAGGTTATTTTGGCAGTTATTACTATGAAAAGTCTTTTAGAGGCTGGGGTTCATTTTGGACATCAGGTAAAAAGACTTGATCCAAGGATGAAAAGGTTTATCTTTTCAGAGAGAAATGAAATACATATATTAGACTTGCAAAAAACTTTGCAAGGTATTAAAGATTCTTACGAACTTGTTCAAAGTGTTATAAAGAGTGGTAAAAAGGTCTTATTTGTTGGTACTAAAAAGCAAGCAAGCGAAATAATTGAACAAGAAGCCCGAAGAAGTGATATGCCTTATGTTAACAATAGATGGCTTGGTGGAATGCTTTCAAATTTTGATACTATTAAAAAATCAGTTCAGAAATTAAAAAAATTAGAAAAAATGGAAGTTGATGGAACTTTTGAGATGATTAGTAAAAAGGAAGTTTCTCAGCTTAATCGTGAAAAGTTGAAATTAGCTAAAAATTTGACGGGAGTTAAAGATATGGAGGAGCTTCCTGGTGCTGTTTTCATTATTGATCCTAAAAGAGAGCAAATAGTGATTAATGAGGCTAGAAAGCTTGGTATTCCTATTATTTCAGTTGTTGATACAAATTGTAATCCAGATGTAATTGATTGTCCAATTCCTGGAAATGATGATGCAATTCGTTCTGTTGCTTTATTTACTAAGATAATATCTGATGCTATCTTGGAGAGTGATAAAGAGGTTGGAATTCAAATTGTTGAAAATTTGAATGAAGAAGACTTAATGAGTGAAATTGAAGTAAAGAATGAAAAAAAGAATTATAAGGATGTATAAGGAGAGTGATATGAGTATTAGTCCTCAAGAAGTTAAAAAGCTCAGAGATGCCACTGGAGCTGGATTTGGTGATTGTAAGAAGGCATTAGATGCTGTTGGTGGTGATTTTGAATTAGCTAAAAAAAAACTTAGGGAAATGGGTATTGCATCTGCTGATAAGAGAAGTGGTAGGGATGCTAAGGAAGGGCGAGTATTCTCTTATGTAAATAAAGAGAGAGTAGGTCTTTTGCTTATTTCATGTGAAACAGATTTTGTTGCTATGAATAGTGATTTTGTAACTTTTGGTAATTGTTTGGTAAAACAATTGGTTGAAGGTGGCAAAGATTCTTTAGATGAGCAACAAGAACTTGAGATTAAAAATTTAGCAGCTACAATCAAAGAAAATATTCATGTAAATAAGATTTATATTTCAAATGTTGCATCTAATGAAATTGTAAAAACTTATCTTCATGGAGAGCAATCCAAGATAGGTGTATTTATTAAGTTAAGGGTAGATGATGTTTCAAAGATAGAAGATGAGAGCTTAAATAATTTTGCAATGGATTTGGCTTTACATGTAGCAGCTTTTGCTCCGATTTATTTAAGTGTTGGTGATGTTTGTCCTAATTATCTTAAAGAGCAAGAAGAAGTGTTTATAAAGCAGCTGGAAGCTAGTGGAAAGCCTGAAAATGTAATTAAAGGAATAGTATCTGGAAAACTTAAAAAGCATTTAGGAGAGATTGCTCTTTTGGAGCAAGGATTTGTAAAGGATGATAAATTTACTGTTAAAGAAAAGATTGAGGCAGTGTCCCAATCAATTTTAACCAAAATCGAAATAATAGATTTTAGATATTTAAGTGTTGGTTGATAAATTTATGATCCTTTTAATTTTTAAGGAGGCTTGAATGGAGGAATATAAGACTTTATTGGATGAAAAGATGAATAAAGTTCTTTTATCTCTTGAGAGTGAATATAAAACTTTAAGAACGGGTAGAATAAGTAGCTCTCTTTTTGATAAAGTATTAGTTGATTATTATGGGGAAAAAACTCCCTTAACTAGAGTTGCCAATATTAGTATCCCTGAGGCAAGGCTTATTGTAATTCAACCTTGGGATAAAAGTTTGTTATCTAAAATAGAGCAAGCTATACTTAATTCAGATCTTTCTATGAATCCTTCAAGCGATGGGGCAGTTCTTAGGATTAAGGTTCCTGTATTAACTATGGAGCGACGTAAAGAAATAGTAAAACAGGCAAAAAAGATAGCTGAGGAACATAAAGTTGCGGCTAGAAATGTAAGACAGGAATTAAATAGTAAGGCTAAAAAGCAAGAGAAAGATTCTCAGATTACTGAAGATGATTTGAGAAGTATTTTAGATGATATTCAAAGAGATACTAATTCTTATATTAAGAAAATAGATGAGATTTTAGATTTAAAAACAAAAGAAATAATGGAAATTTAAATTTATGAGTAGTAATTCCTTTCCAATGCATGTTGGAATCATCATGGATGGAAATAGAAGGTGGGCTTTAAAAAGAGGTCTATCATTTTTTGAAGGGCACAAAGAGGGTTTAAAGAGAGCCAAGGAAATAGTTAAGCATTCTCTTAAATTAGGTATAAAATATTTGTCTCTTTATGTTTTTTCTACAGAAAATTGGAATAGGACAGAGTCTGAGATAGAATATTTGATGTTTTTGATTTCCGATTATTTGAGTTCTGAGTTTAAGTTTTATAGTACAAATAATATAAAAATATTAGTATCAGGAGATATTGAATCTTTAAGTGAGAAAGTCAAAGGTTCAATTATTGAGGCTATTAATTTCACAAAAAATTTTGATGGACTTGTGTTGAATTTAGCCATTAATTATGGTGGTCGAGATGAAATAGTTAGGGCTACTAAAAAAATTTTGGAAAGTAGTTTACGATTTGAAGATTTAGACGAGATTGTATTTTCTAAATTTTTAGATAATGCGGAACTTTGTGATCTTGATCTTTTAATTCGTACTGGTGGAGATATGAGAGTAAGTAATTTTCTTTTATGGAGGATTGCTTATTGTGAATTTGTTTTTTCAAGTGTCTTATGGCCAGAGTATTCTGTTGCTCATTATGGTAGGGACTTGGAGTGTTTTAAGAATAGGAAGAGAAATTTTGGGAGATAAAAGTTTATTTAATCTTAGGTCTAAAAAATTAGCATTTCTTGCAAGACTTGGTACATTTTTATTTTTTGTTCCTTTGGTATTATTTTTAATTTTTTTAGAATTTAATAATTATTTATTAATTAATATTTTGATTTTTATGTTTAGTGGACTTGCTGCAAAGGAAGTTAATGATTTGCTTAAGGTTAAGTCTTCTTCCGTATCTAGTACTTTATCTTTCTTTTTAGGAATGGCTCCTCCAATTTTGACATATGTACATTTTAATATTTTTTATTTGGGTATAAATATAGTATTTTATTTGGTTATAACTTTGGTTTTTAGTAACTGGATTGTTAATTTGTTTTTTATTAAAGAGAATGAGATTGTTAATTTCTTGTCACAGGCAACTTCCATAATTTTCATACTTATATATCCGGGTGTTTTGATGTCATTTGTTGTTGTTATTACTACTTTGCCAAGAGCACCTATTCTTTTGTTAATACTTTTTTCTATGGTTAGTGGTAATGATACGTTTGCTTATCTTTTTGGATATTTCTTTGGGAAGAATAGTTATAGACCTACAATTGTTAGTCCCAATAAGACGATAATGGGATTTTTAGGCGGTATATTATTTTCTGTTATTGTTTCAATGGTTGTGGTATGTTTAGGGTTAATAAATTTGACTTATGGAGAAGCTATGGTTTTAGGTATTTTAATAGGATTTTTTACTATTATTGGTGATTTATTTGAATCTGGACTTAAGCGTAGTGCAGGAGTTAAAGATTCTGGAAATATTATTCCTGGTAGAGGTGGTGCTCTTGATTCAATTGATTCATATCTTTTGACAGGTCCTATATTTTATTTATATTTGTCATAATTTTTGGGAGTAGTTAATGTATATTGTTCTTAGTATTTTAGCTTTTACCTTTATAATATTCATTCATGAGTTAGGTCATTTACTTTTTGCAAAACTTTTTAAAGTCAAGGTTGAAATTTTTTCTATAGGGATAGGGCCTAGTATTTTTAAAATTAAAATAAAAGACACCGAATATAGATTTTCTCCTATTTTTTTAGGTGGATATTGTAAGCTTAAAGGAGCTGAACATTTAGAAAATGAACTTAGATTAAATAAAGAGCTTGAAGCGGATGTAGATTCTATTTTTGGTATTTCTCATTTTAAGAGAATATTAATATATTTTGCAGGTCCTCTTTTTAATTTAATTTTGGGCTTTATTATTTTTATCGCAATAGAAATGATAGGTATTGTTTATTCTGACTATTCTAGTAAAATAACCCTTATTAATAATAGTGCTTCGAGTAAATTTAGAGATGGGGATATTATTTTAAGCGTTAATAATAGTGATATAAAATATTTTTCTGATTTAAAGAGATTCGTTCCTCTAGAAGATTCTAAAATAATTTTCACAGTTTTAAGAGACAATAAGAGTATTAGTTTTGAAGAACATACAAACTTAGATAAACTTTTAAGAGAAGTTGGTCCTTGGATAAATCTTATTGTTGCAAAAGTGAAAGCAAATTCTTCAGCTGAAGTTGCAGGTCTTAAGCCTAATGATAAGATAATCAGCATTAATGATGTAGTTTTAAATAATGGTAAGGAGTTAGACAATTTTATTGCTAAACTTGATACTAATATAGTGGATATGAAGTATGAGAGGAATGGGGAAATTTTAACTTCCAAATTGGTATTTCAAGATATTAATAAGGTTTTAGGAATTTATTTATTGCCTGGTTTAGAGAAAGTGGTTAAATCAGATAATTTAGGAATTGCTTTAAAAAATTCTCTTAATAAAGTCTTAGATATTTTAGGTAAGATTCTTTATTCCATTGTTGCGTTATTTACTAATTTTATGAATAATTCTAAACATATCACAGGACCGGTTGGTATGATTAATATTTTTGTTGATTCTTTTTCTTTTGGAATATTATATTGGTTTAATACTATTGCTGTTTTTAATTTACTTATTGCTGGTATGAATTTATTTTTTGTTATAATTCCAATGCTTGATGGAGGTCAAATCCTTATTAGTTTAATTGAGATGTTGCGTGGAAAGAGATTTAAAGCAATAATTATTTATTATTTTTATCTTTTTGGTATTTTATTGATGTTAATTCTTTTTATCTTGGGATTTGTAAACGATTTACAAAATTTTTAGATTATTTATGTTGCTTGTTTAAGCAGTGGAGTGATTAAAATTTAATCAATAGGAAGTACGTATTTTAACATGAACCAGAAGTGAGAAAAAGATGCAAGTAGGATTAAAATGTGAAACAAATCGTGCATTCTCATATTGGCAATTGGATTAAGTTTTTTACTTATTGCATATACTATTCCTCCTAGTGTATAAATAATGCCTCCAAGTGTTAACCATAAAAATCCTTGTATAGGTAGGATGTTATAAATGAGTTTAATTCCGAATATAATGGTCCATCCCATAAGTATGAATATAGCTCCATTAATCCACCCAGGACTGTTTGCGTATATTGATTTAAAAATAGTCCCTAGAATAGCAAATCCCCAAACCGTGATAAGAATTATTTTTCCATAGACATTGTGCATAAGAATTAGACATGGTGGTGTGTATGTCCCTGCTATCAATATGAATATTGATATATGATCAAATTTTCTAAAGAGTTGTTTTATTTTACTTCCCTTTTTGAAAGTATGATAAAGGGTACTCATTGTATATAGTAATGTCATTGATAAGCCATAGATGAAAAATACTACTGAATGGAGATGTTTTTTTGAATTAGTTGAGAGAGTAATAAGAATTGTTGTTCCTATTATTGATAAGATAATGCCAACTAGGTGAGATATTGAGCTAAACAATTCATTTTCTGGTATTAAAGTATTGTGTAAGTTTTGTTTTTTATTTTTTTTTAGCATAAGCTTATTTTTTCATATGTCCTTTTTATTTTGAAAATATTTGTTTGTGTTTATTTATTTTAGGTATATTAGTGCAAAAAATGACATAAATCAAGTTATTAAAAATAATTTAATATTGAACTTAAGCCCAAATTGACGTTCTTGCATAATTTTTTATTATTAATACCTAACTTTTTGTAAAAAAGCTATATAATGATATTGTCTTAAGTTTTTGAGTGGAGAGGTCTAGTGTGATAAGTTTTTTAAAAGTTTTTAGATTTGCTAATTTGCAAAAGTTTTCTAATGCAGTGAGATTACCACTTTCTGTTGTGACAATTTTTTGTTTGATGCTTGGAATCGGATCTGTATTGCTAAATCCTTCTAGTTTATTTTATGTTGACAATGTTGTTTTTAAAGTTATTTTAGGACTTATTAAGAATGTAAGTAGTATGATCATCTCAAATATTCCATTGATTTTTGTTGTAGGGATTACTGTTGGTGTTGCTAGAGTTCAAAAAGGTCCAGCTGCACTCTCAGCTCTTGTTGGGTATTTGATTTTTAATGTGACTGAAAATTATTTTTTAGATGTATTCTCAAAACTTGTTGAGCCTGGTTTGATGTCTTCTGTTGGTCAAATAAATTTTATGGGAATTCAAACTTTAAATACAGGCATTTTGGGTGCTTTATCAGTTGGACTTTTAGTCGGGTATTTGCATAATAAATTTTATTTTATTGAGTTGCCTGGACCTTTGAACTTTCTTTCTGGTTTTCGGTTTGTTCCCATAGTAATTTTACCTTTTTGTATTTTATTGGGGGTAATATTCGTTTTAATTTGGCCTAATTTTAATGGATTTATTGTTTCTTTTGGAGCCTTTATTTCTAAGTTTAATTATTTCGATAGTTTTCTTTATGGGTTTTTAAATAGAATGCTCATTCCTTTAGGTCTTCATTCTATCCTTACTTTTCCTTTTAATTTTACTTCTTTAGGGGGAACTGAGGTGGTTAATGGTCAAGTTGTTGGTGGTATTCAGAATATATTCTATGCTCAGTTGACAGATCCATATCTTACTAAATTTTCTTCAAGCCTTTCTAGGTTTAATAGTGGATTTTATCTCTCTATTATGTTTGGACTTCCTGGTGCAGCATTAGGGGTTTATAGAGGAATCATTCATAATGATAAGAGTAAGATCGTATCATTATTATTTTCTGGGGCTTTTGCAGCTTTTTTGACTGGAATTACAGAACCTTTGGAATTTCTTTTTGTTTTTACAGCACCTTTGCTTTATTTTATACATGCTATTTATACGGGCTTTGCATTGTTGCTTGCTAATATATTTGATATTACAGTTGGGGTTACTTTTTCTTCTGGATTTTTTGATTTCTTTATGTTTGGAATATTACAAGGGCATGCCAAGACAAATTGGATTTATTTATTACCATTAGGATTGACATTTTTTGTTTTGTATTATTTTACTTTTAAATGGCTTTATAATTATTTTGATTTTCAGATTTTTGGCGTTGATGAGCCATTTTTTGTTGGTAGTGAAGGGGAAGTTGAAGGGATGGGGGTTGCTCATCTGATATCTCAGGGTCTTGGGGGTCTTGATAATATTAAAGAGTTTGATGTTGTTTCAACAAATTTAAGATTTGTAGTTTTCAGTCCTGAGCTTGTCTCTGAAGATATTCTTAAAAAAACAGGAGCTTTAAATATTGTTACAATTGATAATACAATTAAAATTGATTATGGCACAAATGTATTTTATTTAAAACAGGCGATTGAAAATTATTCTCCTGAAAAACTTTTGAAGGCCAGTGTTGTTGTTGTCTCTGATAATGTTAAGCATGGAATTCAGGCATATATTGAAATGAAGGAAGATGATAAACTTGAGAAGCAAGGTTCTGTAGGAAAACTTTATAAAGTTAATAAGGACGATGGTGATAATTAAAATATATTTAATTTGTTGAGATGTGGTAAAAATAGATTTCTTTTAGAAAGATTTTTACTCAATATTGAAAAAAAATAAGTATTTTTATATACTACTCAAGTAATATATAATCATATTAAGATGACCTTTGCCATAAATTTTAAAGGTTTATGGTGCGATTAAGACCATAAGGAGTTAGAATGATCAAAAAGTATGAAGCATGTTTGTTGTTTAAGAGCGAAGAACTTGAATATAAGGTTGCTTTAGAAGAGGTAAAGAAACGGTTAACAGCTTTTGATGTTAGTGATCTTGTTGAGAATTCTCTTGGTGAGAGGGCATTAGAGTATCCTATTAAGAAGCAGTTGCGTGGTAGGTATGAGATCATAGAATTTAAAATGGATAGTAATAATTTAAAAGAGCTTGAAGGGCAATTAAAACTTATTAAAAATCTGTTAAGGTATATGATCTTAGTTAAGCTTAACAAAAAGATTAATGTCAAGAAAGTTAAGAGAAGAAATTTTAGAGAGTTTAGGGATAATAGGGATATTAAAGAAAAGGAACCATCAGTATCTAATACTGATGTTAAGATCGATGTAAAGACTGATGGAAAAATAGATTGAGGAGGTTATAGATGGCCGACATTAATTCCTTAGTGTTATCTGGTAGGCTTACTAGGGATTCTGAGCTTACTTATACCGAGTCAGGTATGGCTATTCTTAAATTTGGTTTAGCTAATAACAGAAGGATGAAAAGAAATGATGAATGGGTAGATCATGCCCAGTTTTTTGATTGTGTTATTTTTTCCAAGAGAGCTGAAGGTCTTAGTTCTTTTCTTAAGAAGGGAAAGCAAGTTGTAATTAGTGGTTCTTTAAGATATGAGAGTTGGCAAGATAAAAGTACTGGAGACAAGAAGAATAAGTACAGTGTTTGGGTAAATGATATTCAAATGTTTGGGTCGTCTTTGAATGATCAAGGCACTAATAATGTTGGTTTTGAAAGTTATAAGAAACCAGATCCGTTTACGGATATTGGTTTTGATGATAGTTTTGATGAAGATATACCTTTTTAGGAGTTTGAATTTATGTATAAAGATATGGATTCTCATCAGCGAGATTCAAGAACTGATGGACATCAAGATGGTTTTAAAAAAAATACTAATTTTAGATTTTTTAAGAAAAAAACATGCAGATTTTGTGATCTGGACAGAGTTCCTGATTATAAAGATTTTGAGTTCCTTAAAAAGTTTATTACAGAACAAGGGAAAATATTACCTAGAAGGATTACAGGTACCTCTGCTAAGCATCAAAGGCATCTTGCATTGGAGATTAAAAAAGCTAGATATATGGCTTTACTTCCTTTTGTGAAGAAGTATTAAGGAGAGATTATGAGAGTTATTTTAAAGGAAGATTTTGTTAATCTTGGTAAAGAAGGTGATATTGTTGATGTAAGGGATGGTTTTGCAAGGAATTATTTACTACCAAAAGGTTTTGCTGTTTTTTTAGATAAACATAATGTTGATATTTTTAGTCAAAAGAAGCGAGCCATACTTAAGAGACAAGAAACAAGAAAGAGAATGGCTCTTGAACTTAAAGAAAAGCTTGATAAGGTTAATTTAGAGTTTGTAATGCAGTCTAATGATACTGGAAAGTTATTTCATAGTATTAGTAGCTTAAATATTGCCGATGAGCTTTTAAAGCTTGGATTTGAGATTGAGAGAAAAAAAATAGATATACATAATGGTACATTAAGGACTTTTGGAATGTATGATGTGACTATTAAGCTTTATGAGGGGATTAATGCCGTTATTAAAGTTGAGATAAAAGGGGAAGCTAAAAAAACTTCTCTTAAAAAGTCTAAGAGTATTGAAAAGGGAGTTTAGAGAAGAGGGATAGCTTGTGGCTTTTACTTCAATAGACACAGCCTCTACACTTCTTTTTAACGAAGGTGCGGAAAAGGCCGTTATTTCGAGTATATTCTATAATTCGGGCAAGTTAGAAGAGGCATTATTATATCTAAAACCGGATGATTTTTATAATCAAAATCATGAAATGATTTTTAAAGCTATGATTTCCCTTTATGAGAAGAGGGAAAATATTGATCCAATAACTGTATTTGAGGAAGTATCTTCCTTAACACCTAAGTCACAGCTTTTAAATAATTTTAAAGCTTTAACAGGATTGCAGGATTATTTGAGTTTTTTATCAGGATATCTTCCAACTGATAAGACTATAAATGTTTATGCAAAAATTGTTAAGGAACACCGCATTAGAAGAGATATTTCCAAGATTTCTAGGGAACTAAATGATTTAGCTAATGATTCTACAAAAAAAGTTGAACAATTTGTGGAAGAATCTCAAAGACAGATTCTTTCAATTGAATTAGATTGTTCTAGTAAAAATCTTAATCATGCAAAAGTTATTGCTGAGAGGGTTCATGCTGAAATATATGAGAGGAGTGTTAAAAAGCGAGAAGTTAATTTTGGTATTCCAAGTGGTTTTAAAAAAGTTGACAATCTGATTGGAGGTTTTAGAGAGAGTGATTTTATTATTATAGGTGCTCGTCCTAGTGTTGGTAAAACCGCGTTTGCACTTAATATTGCATCAAGTATTGCATTGAGGAATGATAAGAAGCGAAAAGTGGGCTTTTTTTCTCTTGAGATGACTTCTGATGCTTTAATTAAAAGGATAATATCTTCTCAAGCTAATATTGATAGTTTTAAGATTCAAAATAGTATTTTATCAGGTCATGAAATTAAGGCAATCAATGATGTTGTAAATGATATTAGTAATTCTGAATTTTATATTGAAGATACTGCTAATATTAGTTTATTAACACTTGCAACTCAAGCCAGGAAGCTTAAGAGATTTTTTGGTATAGATATACTATTTGTTGATTATATTAGTCTTATTTCGCTTGAAACTAAAAATATTCCAAGGCATGAGCAAGTAGCTTCGATTAGCAAATCACTCAAGGAGCTTGCAAGAGAGCTTAAAATTCCAATTATTGCCCTTTCACAACTTACAAGAGATACTGAGGGACGTGAACCCAGTCTTGCTAGTTTAAGAGAATCAGGAGCATTAGAACAAGATGCAGATATTGTTATGTTGCTTCATAGAGATAAAGACTTAAAAAGCGGTTCTGATGATGAGAGATTGGTTAGCGCTATCGATACTAAGATTATTGTGGCTAAACATAGAAATGGGCCTACAGGAAGGGTTGATATATTATTTTTGCCACATGTTGTTAAGTTTGTTAATAAAGAACATGAAAATGATTATTAATATCATTTTTTGATTTTGGATAAGATTTTATTTATTTCATGAGCATAACCTGCAGTATTTAGATATTGATTGCTATGCCAATTCCAAGATAATTAAAATTTAATTTATGTTGTTCTAAATTATAAGTTTTTATATTATAAACAATTGGTGAATAGTTAATTTTTGTAAATATTTTTATATTATATTGTGCTTTATTGTATTTAAATGTGTCTATGGATATTCCAGGTTCAATTTCTAGTCCTGCTTGTAGTGTATCTTTTATTTTTAGTGGTCTGTAAATAGCTTTTACGTCTTTTTTATCTTTATTGTAAGATAAAAATATTCCAGAACATATATATAATATAAATCGATCTTTTGTAAAGAATTCATATGTAACTCCAGATGAGAATCTATTTGTACGACTATTTATTTCAGTTGAATTGACATCATAATTTGTTGCAATGGCAAAGTAATATTTGAGTTTGGGTATTATTTTGTAATACATTGAATTTTTGGTTTGGAATGGGATCATAATGTCAAATCCAAAAGAAAAATTTTGGTTTAGGGTATATAAATTGTCTTCTGAGATGTTTTCATATTCTTCAGTAAAGACTATGCCAAATCCTCCTACACTGAAAAATTTATCCTTGTTTGAGAAATTATTTAAATTAAGGTTATTGATTGTAAAAAAGTTTTTAGAATAAAGTCTGTATTGAATTCCAATTCCAGTTTCTGCTTCTTGTGTTCTTGAATATGTTTCTATATTATTTATTTTATTTTGATTTTGATAGAAGAGTTGAGTTTCAATTCCTATAGACTCATTTCTAAAATTCATTGCAATGCTGGTTTTGAAAAAGTAATCTGCAAAATAAGATAAGTCTATGTAATTTTCAAAACTGAAAAATCTCATGTAAGAATAATTAATTGCTGCACTTAAAAGACCTCTATAATTGTAATTTTCATAATTTTTGGGAATTGGTCTTTCTTGTCTTAGGGTAAAATGCACTGCTTTTTGTATTAAAGAGCCACCCCAGTTTCCGTATATTAGGTTTTTAATACCGATGCCAATATCAATATTTCCAAAATATTGTGTTTTTGTTTTTATTGGGAATGGAAAATAATACATGAAGCCAATTTCTAAAAGATCAACTCTTTTTCTTGATTGTTCTGGAGAATCTTTATTACCTCTAAAAGTTAACATGTGTGCTTCTGCATTGATCATAAAGTTATATTTTGATTCATGGGTAAATATTAGAGAACCACTTCTGAGATCATCAAAAAAATCAGAGAATGCAAATCCAAGGCTATCATTTAGTTGATTGAAATGGTATTTTTCCACTCCATCGTTTTGATATTTTATTGAATAATTATATGCATAAGAATTGATTGTTAATATTATGATTATTATTTTGAGAGGAAATTTTATTAAGTACATTTACAATTAAATATATCAAATATAGCATTTTTATGCGAATATATTATTATATTTTATTAATTGTGGTTAATTACTGATGATAATTTTGATTAAATCATTTATAATATATTTTATACTTTCTTTTTTTTAATTATATTTTTTATTATATACTTGAAGATTAATTTTTCGTTTGGGGTTTTATATGAGAAAAATAGTGATTATTGATGGACTTAGATCTCCTATTACTAAGTTTGGGGGAGCATTAAAAGGAATGAATATTATTGATGTATCTTCAGATATTGTGAGGGCTTTGCTTGCAAGAAATAATATTGATGGGGTAGATGAGGTTATTATTGGAAATGTAATTTCAGCAGGTCTTGGTCAAAATATTGCTAGGCAGATTGCTTTAAAGGCTGGCTTGAGTGAGGTTGTTCCTGCATTTTCTGTAAACAAAGTTTGTGGTTCAGGACTTAAGTCTTTAGAACTTGCATTTAATTCTATAGCTCTTGGTAATAGTGAAATTATTTTAGCTGGTGGTGTAGAAGATTTGAGTAATGCGCCATATCTTTTGCCAAGGGGTGTTAGATTTGATGGTTTAAAATTTGGTGATTTTAAAATAGAAGACTTGATATATAAGGATGCTTTAGTTGATACCCCAAGTGGTACTGTAATGGGACTTACAGCAGAAAATTTAGCAGAAATGCATGAAATTACAAGAGATATGCAGGATCAGTTTGCATATAATTCTCATCAGAAGGCTATAGTAGCAAGAGATAGTGGCTATTTTAACGATGAAATATATCCTTTGTCGATTTTTGATAAAAAGACAAAACTTAAAAGTGTTGTATGTAGCGATGAAGAGATACGTGATAATTTAAGTTTGGAGAAACTTTCATCTTTAAAACCAGTTTTTAAGGAGGGAGGTACTATTACTGCTGGTAATTCGTCTAGTTTAGATGATGGAGCTTGTTTCTTAATATTGGCAAGTGAAGATTTTATATGCAAGATGGGAATAGAACCTTTAGCTTATATTGGTGGTTTTAAAAGTGTAGGCTTAAATCCTCTTCATATGGGGTTTGGGGCTTTTCTTGCTATTGATAAGATTATAGAAAAATTTAGTTTAATCCCAAGTGAAATTGATTTTATTGAAATAAATGAAGCTTTTGCAGCACAATCGTTAAGTGTTTTAAAAGCTTTACGTCAAAAATATAATGTACAAGATAGTATTGTCAATGTTAATGGAGGAGCTATTGCTTTGGGGCATCCGTTTTCAGTTAGTGGTGCTAGAATTTTGTTAACACTTGCACGTCTTATGAAGATTAATAATAAGTCAAAAGGGATTGCCTCTCTTTGTATTGGGGGTGGTCAGGGTATAGCGTCTTTCTTATATAGATGAATGATATTCTTATTTTAAACTAGATTTAAATTTAATGTTTTGTTAAAATTTTAAGTAGAAGTTTAGTTTGATAAGTGATTTAAAGGTGATTTTATGGGTAATTTTTTGTGTTTTCTGTTGTTTTTTTGTATAGGAATGACTTCTTTTGCTCAAAATACTCCTGTTGTTATTATTAATTTGCATAGTAATGAAATTATTACTAAGACAGAATTTGATTCTAAAGTAAATACATTGAAAAAGACACAAGGTAGAGACTTAAGTAATGTTGAGAAAAAACAAGTTTTACAAGTGTTGATAGCCGATGTTCTTTTTGGTCAAGAGGCTTTAAAGCAAGGAATTAAGGTTGAAGATGAAGAAGTTATGCAAACAATTAAAGCTCAGTTTGGCCTCTCAAATCTTACAAATGAGCAAATTAAACAAATGATAGAAAGTCAAGGTACAAATTGGAATGAACTTTTATCTTCAATGAAGAGATCTATTTCTGCACAAAAATTAATTTTAAAGATTGCTCAGCCTAAATTTTCAGAGATCAAAGTTCCAAGTGAAAAGGAAGTCATTGAATATTATGAAGCCAATAAAACTAAATTTGTTAATCCTGATATGGCAAGGATTAGCCATGTTTTCTTTTCTTCAAAAGATAAGAAGAGATCAGAGGTGCTTGCAAAATCAAAAGATATTGCAAATCAGATAAAATCAAAGAAGATTACCTTTGAAGAAGCCGTAAGGAAATATTCGAATGATGAGGCTTCTAAGGTTAAAAATGGGGATCTTGGATTTTTGGCACGAGGTGATCAGAATGCTCAAAGTGTTCTTGGAGTAGATTTTATTAAAGAAGTTTTTATGCTTAATAAAGGAGACATTTCTCAACCAATATTATCAAAAGAGGGTTTTCATATAGTTAAAGTTACTGAAATGTATTCTCAAAGGTTTTTGGATCTTCAAGATAAAATATCTCCTAATGTAGATATGACTGTAAAAGATGCTATAAAAAATAATATGGTTAATATTCATCAGCAGCAAATTGTTGCTAGAGTACAACAAGAGCTTTATGATAAACTTAATAAGTCTGCTAGTATACAAATTTTGGATTCTAGTCTAAAATAAAGAAAAAATATTTATAATATTAGTTATGGACTTGAGACATAAGGCTAGAGTATTAGCTTTTCAAAAAATTTACAGTATTGATGTTAATTGTAAGGCACGAGATAATATTTATGATATTTTTAATCTTGAAGATCATGGATTGGATTTAGAAGAGGATTTAAAATTATTTTATTCTGTTTTGGTTAATGGTACTTATGAGAATTTAGAATTTATTGACAAATTGATTAGTGGTATTTCTCTTAATTGGCGTTTAGAGCGTATGGATAAGGTTGATCTTGCCATATTGAGGATGAGTGTATATTCACTTAAGTTTCAAAATTTGGATGTTCCCAAGAGATTTATAATAGATGAAGCTATTTTGATTGCCAAAAGGTATGGCAGTAAAAATTCTTATAAATTTGTTAATGGGATACTTGATGCTTTGTTGAAAAATATGGAGAGCTCATTTGAAAGCAGCAAATAAGGTATTATTATTTTTTATTTTATTTTTAATCCTTTTTATATCAATTTTTGTTTATTTGGGCTTAAATCCTTATGTCTTATACATATTAAAGGGTAAACGAAATTTTAATGAAATTATTTCAGAAGTTGATAGTTATCTTTTAAATGAGAATTTGGAAGATGCTGAGAAGGCAATAAGATTTTATTCTTATTATGCTGATACTGAATATAAGTGGCTTTCTCTTATTAAAAGGGTAAAGCTTTATTCTGATAAAGTTAAGCATTATTTATTGATGAGCGATATTTTAGACCTGAGTGTTAAGATTTTGCCTGGAAATTTGAAGCTTAGGGCACTTGAGGTATATTCAAAACTCAAGGTAGGTGCTGTTTTAGAGGCTTATGATATTGCAAAGCAGTATCTTTTAGGATATAAGGAATATAAACATTTATATGATGAGGCTTTTATTAAAAGTTTGATTTTAAGTTACAATGTAAAAGATATTAAAAATTTTTTAATTAAAATAGAAAGAGAAAGAGATGCTTTTGCTTTTGAGACTTTAGGTTTAAATCTTCAGAATAATGCATTTTTAATTAATGCAATGCTTTTGTATATGGAAAAAAAGGATTTAGATTCTGCTAAGAGAGTACTTTTAATACTAAAAGAAGATAAAGATTTTGCCAAAGAGCTTGCCTATATTTCTTATGGTCTTGATAATTTAGATTTGACTATTGCAAATCTAAAGCTTAATAATAGTAGTGAACCAAGTTTAATGTTTTTGTTAGCGGATGCCTATTTAAAAAAGGGTGATATTCATAATGCTAAGATTGAATATTTAAAACTTTATACCGATTTTCCTGATTATAGTATGATGGTATATCTTGGTCTGGCATTTATTGCGAAAAAAGAGAATGATTTAAAACGTGCTATTGCTTATTTACATAAGGCTAATGAAAAATTTAAAGAAAGTGAAATGGTGAATTATTATTTAGCTAATATTTATTTTGAGTCCAATGATTATTTCAATGCAAATGAGATTGTAAAAAGATATAAAGATAGTCCTTTATTTTTTAAACTTTATTTTGTATTAAATTATTCAAATTTAAAGTACGAGGCTAAAAAGTCTTTTTTATGGCGCTTATTTTATAGATCAAATTATAGTACTGAAATTGCTCAAATTTTGGCTTGGAACTTGCTTCTTTATTCTGATCTAAGAGATTTGGATTTGTTTTTTAAGATTTATGATCCTGTTGGTGGAGTTCAAGATTGGTATTTTTTTTATAAATTTTATTATTTTTTCCTTAGAAAAAAATTGAATGTTGCAGAAAAGGTGATCTTTGAGAGTCAAGTGGGCAAATACTTATATGGTGTTTATTATAATCTTGGAGTTTTAAAATTATATCAAAAAGATTACAAAAAGTCTGAGGAATATTTTAGTAAGTCAGTTTCTCTTTTGCCTTTTACCCTTGATGATAAGAATAAAATTACTCTAAGAGAACGTGAAGATGTGGCAAAAGTGTATTTAAAGCGCGGGATTAATTATCTTTATTTAGGTGAATTTGAAAAAGGACGGGAGGCTATTTTAACTTCTCATGTTTTTTGTGAAACCAATGAGAGCAAACTTTATGTGAATATGATAGAAAATATGAATATGATAGAGATATTTAAAGAGAGGAATTGATTATTTGAAATTAAGATTAAAATCTAGAGAAGAGATTGAAAAAATTAGAGCATCTGCAAGACTTTTAGCTCAGATTATTTTAGAAATTGAAAAGAATATTACTCCTGGAATTAGTACTAGAACACTTGATTTAATTGCCAGTGATTTTATTGCTAAAAATGGGGCCAAATCTGCTTTTAAGGGATATAATGGATTTAAGGGAACTATTTGTGCATCTATAAATGAAGAGGTTATTCATGGAGTTCCTGGGCTAAGAGAACTTAAAGATGGAGATGTTATTAGTATTGATTGTGGAGTTGTTTTAGATGGGTTTTACAGTGATATGGCTAAGACTTTTAAGGTGGGTAAAGTAAGTGCTAAGGTTAATAAGTTAGTAGAAGTTACAGAAGCTGCTCTTTATAAGGGAATTGCTGAGGTGAAGGTTGGTAATCGAATTTTAGATATCTCAAGGGCTATTGAAAATTATATTAAACCATTTGGTTTTGGAATAGTTAGGGAGTATACAGGACATGGTGTTGGTTTTTCTTTGCATGAGGAGCCTAGTGTTCCAAATTATTATGAGCCTTTTTTTAAAAATATTAGGATTCAGGAAGGTATGGTTTTAGCTATTGAGCCAATGGTGAATTTAGGAGGATATAAAGTTGCTGTTAAGAATGATGGCTGGACAGTGTTTTCATCTGATTTGAGTTGTTCTGCCCATTTTGAACATACTGTTGCTGTTGTTGATGGTTTGCCTTTGATTTTAAGTGAGATTTGAGGAATATTAATTAAGGTATTATTTAAAGATTTGGTTTTATATTATGGAGGTGTATAAAATGAAGAAAAATTTTATTTCCTTATTTGTTGCAAGTTTTTTAGCTTTAGCTATTGGGTTTTTTGTTGGAATACATTATTTGGAATCGGATAAAAATACTATTGTTTTTGCACAGGAAAAGGTTGATACTGTACAATTTTTACAAGATTCTTTTAGAAAGGTATCTAAAAAGATTTTGCCGTCAACTGTGGAAATTTATGCTACTGGGTTAGTTAAAACCCGTGATCTTTTTCATTTATTTTTCTTTTTTGATATCCCAGGGCTTAATTTTGAGAAGAAGGCGCAATGGGGTGGTTCTGGAGTAATTATTGGAAGAGATTCTAAGAAAACAAATTTGTTTTATGCTCTTACAAATAGTCATGTTGTAGATAATGCTATTGAATTTGAAGTTGGAACTTATGATAATAAAGTTTATAAAGCAAAACTAGTAGGTAAGGATGATAAGAAAGATATTGCACTTATTAGTTTTGAAGCTGATGATGCAGCTATTGCAATAGCTGAACTTGGTGATAGTGACGGACTTGAGATAGGGGATTGGGTTATAGCTGTTGGGAGTCCTCATCACTTTAGTTTTTCAGTTACAGCAGGAATTATAAGTGGTCTTCATCGTTCGGCTAATCCTAATTTGAAAGCACGAAATTCGTTTATTCAAACAGATGCGGCTATTAATCGCGGTAATTCTGGGGGACCTCTTGTAAATATTAAGGGGGAAGTTATTGGGATAAATACTTGGATAGCAGCTTCTCCTTCTGGGGGCAATCTTGGACTTGGGTTTGCTGTTCCTATTAATAATGCTAAGAGTATTTTTGATGTTTTGATGAGTGGTAAGAATAGTGAATCTGCTTGGATGGGCATTGATTTCCATCGTTTAAGAAGTAAGGATCCCGAATTTCTTAAAAGCTTAGGTTATGATGATGATTTTGGTTCGTTAGCAATTATTGCTGGTGTTTTTGATGGTACAGCAGCTTTTAGAGCAGGACTTAGAGCGGGCGATGTAATTAGTAAGATCAATGATGTTTCAATGAATTTTTTCTATGATGTTAAGCAATATATTAATGATTTTTATGCTAAAGAGAAGATTAAAGTTGAAATTTTAAGAGGAAAAGAGAAAAAGAATGTTGAAGTAGAGCTTGATGTTAAACCTAAAATTAATAATGACAAGGAATATATCTCAGGGTTAAAATTGATACCAGGATTTACTGTTTATCCTTTAACTAAGGAAGTGCGGGCTCAACTTGGTTTGAGAAATTGGACTAATGGGGTTGTTGTGGACAGTGTTGATCCAACTTTAGGTACGAATCCTAAAATTTCGACAGGGGATGTTATTATGGCTGTTAATTCAAAAAGTATTAAAAGTTTGAGAGATTTCTATGACTCTGTTGAGTATGGCAAAAATACCTATAGTATTTTAAGAGATGGACAAACTTTTAAAGTGTCTTTTTAGTAATTAACTTTATTTTAAAGGCTTAAAGATACTTATCCTTTAAGCCTTTTAGATTTTGGAGTTATTGGTTTTGTCTTATATTTTAGATTTTTTTAAGTTTTAATAGTGCATATTTAAATCATAAGGTTAAAATTTAAGTGAGGTGATTTTGATTCATAATTTATGTTTTAGTTTTTTAGGAAAATTGATATTATTTATTTTTATGTTAATAAGTTTTATTTTTAATGAAGTACAGGCAGTATGAATTGTTTTTTGATTAAAGGCTTGTAAAATCAGAAAATATATTGATTGTGATTAAATTGGTTGTTTTTTAGATTAATCTTAATTTTTATATGTTTTGAGGTGTTATATTAATGAAAAAATTTGTTTCTTATGAAGAGATAAGAATGAATGGTCTTAAGCTTGCTTATAAGATTTATAAAGATGGATTTATTCCTGATATTATGTACGTTTCTTTAAGAGGAGGATCTTATCTTGGTAATATTATTAGTGAGTTCTTTAAATTTATTAAAGTAAAAAAACCTCTTCTTTATGCTGCTGTTGTTGCAAGATCGTATGATGTTTCAAATAAACAAAAAGGAATAATGATAGATGGATGGACTTATGATCCAAAATATTTAAGAGCGGGAGATAATGTTTTATTTGTTGATGATATTTTTGATACTGGACGTACGATTATTCATTTGCGAGATGAAGTTTTAAAGAGAGGGATAGATAGTCAGGATATTAAGATTGCTGTTTATGATTATAAGGAACGTGGGCATGTGAATTATAAGCCTGATTATTATGTTAATAAATATGCGAGTGAAGATGAGCTAAATACCTGGATACATTACAGTAATCATGAGTTAATAGGCTTGGCAGAAAATGAGTATAAATTTAATTTTGTTGATTTAGATGATGAAATGCATGAAATTTTAAAATTTTTGTCGAGTAAAATTTAGTTCTACTCAATTTTTATATATTCTAGTTCGTGATATCCTATTATGTGCAATGTTTTTGTTATTTTTCCTAAATCATCTTCTAAGATTGGGCCAATTAAAGCAAAATCTTTGTTTACATATGTATTTGTTTTATTTAGTGCTTTTATTTTGTTAAATCCATCTTTTGTATGAGTTGGATAGATTTTGATATTATACCATACGTTTTTTTCTAAATTTGATGTTTGTACGTTGATTTTATCTTGAGGATAATATATTTTTTTTGATTTTCTTATTTTTATGCTATTGTTTATAGGTTTTCTTATATCTTGTTTTTTATAAGTTTGATTAATTTGTAGATTTTGATCTTTTTTTTTAATAACTTTATGGTGATAATTTTCTTTTTTATAAGGATAATTTATTGTGTTGGATTTGTGAATCTCAGGCTTTTCTTTTTTGTGTTGATAATTTGATTTTTGGTTCTTGATTTCTTCTTCTATGTTTGAATATATTTTTAGATGATTGTCTAGTTTTGTATTTGAAAATAGCATTAATGTTATAGATATTAATAATATTTTATATAAGGTTTTTATTTGCAATTGTTGCCCCCTAAAACTTTTTATTAGAAATAAAGAGTTTTAGGAGTTCTTGGAAATGGTATTACATCTCTAATGTTGGTCATTCCTGTTATGTATTGTATTAATCTTTCCAGTCCAAGTCCAAATCCAGAATGAGGAGCTGTCCCAAATCTCCTTAAATCTAAGTACCAATTAAGAGTTTCTATTTCTAAATTTAGTTCTTTTATTCTATTATTCAACTTTTCCAGATTGTCTTCTCTTTCGCTGCCTCCAATTATTTCTCCAATGCGTGGAACTAAAATATCCATTCCTTTGACAGTTTTATTGTCCTCATTCATTTTCATGTAAAATGCTTTAAATTCTTTTGGATAATCAATAACTGTAGTAGGTTTTTTGATAATTTCTTCTGTTAAATATCTTTCATGTTCTGTTTGTAAATCCATTCCCCAGTAAGGCTGTATTTCAAATGTTTTGTTTGCATTTTCAAGTTTTTTAATGGCTTGGGTATAGGTAATAACTTCAAAGTTAGAGTTTATTACATCTTCAATCTTTTTAATTAAGCCTTTTTCAATGAAATTGTCAAAAAATTCCATATCTTGATTACAGTTATTTAGAGTTTCTCTTAAAATATACTTAAGGAAATCTTCAGCTAAATTGATATTGTCTTCAAGGTTAAAAAATGCCATTTCAGGTTCGATCATCCAAAATTCTGAGGCATGGCGTGTTGTGTTAGAATTTTCTGCTCTAAATGTAGGACCAAATGTATATATTTTTGATAAAGCCATTGCATAGGCCTCGCCATGCAGTTGTCCAGTTACTGTCAGGAATGCTTGTTTGCCAAAAAAATCATCTTTAAAGTCGACTTCTTTTTCTTTTGCAATGCTTTTGAAATCCAAGGTAGATACACGAAATATTTCACCAGCTCCTTCTCCATCGTTTGATGTAATAATAGGGGTTTGAATGTATAAGAATCCATTTTTTTGGAAATATTCATGAATTTTGTAAGAGATTTGATTTCTAATCCTGGCCACAGCTCCAAATGTGTTAGTACGAATTCTTAGATGGGGGATTTCTCTTAAGAATTCAAAGGTGTGTCTTTTCTTTTGTAACAGATATGTTTCTTGAGGTGATTCTCCAATTACATTGAAATTCGTTGTTTTAATTTCATAAGTTTGTCCTTTTGCCGGGCTTAAGATTAAAGTTCCGGTTAATGATATGCTGACACCTGTTGTAAGCTTTTTAAATTCTTTCTTTTCAAATCCAGGATCTTCTTCATCAATGACAGCTTGAATTCCTTTAAGATTGGACCCGTCATTAATTTCTAAAAATGAGATTTTACCATTACTGCGTTTTGTTCGGATCCATCCTTTTACTGTTATAATACTATCTAGTATGGGGTTATTTAAAATTTCTTTAATGCTCTTATGCATATTTTCCTCTTATATAATTTGGTATTAATAATAAATTATAATTTAAACTATGTTAGTTTTAAAGCTTGTTAACCTGTAAATATTATTGTCGTCATTGAAAGTGAATAAATTAGTTTTTATACTTAGATTTAAGTAATGCTTATGAGCAAGTTAAAGAATGTTGTAGTTATTTTTGATTCGGGTGTTGGTGGACTTTCTTATTTTGATTATATAAGTAAAAGGTTTGTTACTAGGAACTATGTCTATATTGCAGATAATAAAAATTTTCCTTATGGTGAGAAGAATCCAGATTTTATTTTAAAAGAGATTGTAAAATTAATTTTAAAGTTGGAACGAATGTATGATATTTCTTCAATTGTTATTGCTTGTAATACAGCTTCTATTAGTGTATATGACAAATTAAATTTTAGTTTTCCTATAATATATACTTTGCCTTCAGTTAGCTTAGTAAAGGAACTTGCATGTAAAAGAGTTATTTTAATTGCAACAAATTCTACCATTAATAGTGAATTTGTCCTAAGAGAGAAAAATTGTCATTGGGATTTAGTTGTAAAATCCGCAAGTGAACTTGTGAATTTTGTAGAATATGGAGATAGATTTAAATCAGATGCATTTAAGTATTTAAAATTCTTGAAGTTAGAGGTTCGGTCTAGTAGACGAGATATGGTTTTTTTGGGGTGTACGCATTATTTACACATTAAAGACATGATTGAAAGTTTTTTAGAAATTCCTGTTTATGAGAATCGTGAACTTGTGATTAATGAGCTTTCTAAAGTGTTAGAGGCTATTGATAGTAATCATAATTATTGTACACGTTATTTTTATTTAACTCAAAATGGGAATTTATGTTTCTATAAGAATTTTTTTAAGAGATATGGTTTTCATTTTAAGGGAATAATTAATTGAATGACCTTAGATTTGAGGTTCTCTGGGGCGTTAATAATATTTATTCTATTGTTGAAGTTAATACTAGTCTAATTTATGAGGGAGTTATTAAGGGAAAGATTTTAAATATTCAAGATAAAGAATATAGTCCTTTGGCTCCTGGTGATTTTGTTTGTGGGGATATTTATGATGAAGGCAAGGTGTACATTAAAGAGAGATTGAAACGTAGGAATGTTCTTTGGCGTTACAATAAGAAAGCTGATCTTAGACAAGTCATTGTTGCAAATATTGATAATGTTTTAATTGTTAGTTCTGCTAATCTGCCTGAGCTTAAAAATTCATTTATTGATAGAGTATTAATAGTTGCTGAAGAGCAAGGGATTACTCCTATTATTTTGATCAATAAGATTGATGAGGGCATAAGTGTTAGGGTTAATACTTTAATTAAAACTTATGAAGGTTTAGGTTATAAGGTTATTAAAACTTCTGCTATTACTTTTCAGGGAATTGAAGAGATAAAAGAGGTTATTAAAAATTCAAGAGTATCTTTTGTCGGGCAGTCTGGGGTTGGAAAATCTTCCCTTATAAATATGATAGATTTAAATGCCTCTCAGGCTATAAATGAAATATCTTATAAATATGCACGCGGTAGACATACTACAGTTTATGCTGTGGCTTTTCGTTCTGATAATGGGGTGGTAGTTGATACTCCTGGAGTAAAGGAATTTGGAATTGAAAGTTTAGACCCTCTTAAGCTTAGATATTATTTTAGGGAGTTTATAGATTTAAATGATTTATGTAAATTTAATTCTTGTTTGCATGCAAATGAGCCAAGTTGTTTTATAATGAGTCAAATTGGATTTAAGATTTCAGGAGTTAGATATAATAGTTATTTAAAGATTGTAAATGAACTTAAGAGGTATAAACGTTATGCAAGAGAAATATTTAGAAAAAATTGATTTTTATCAAATTTTTTCTTCGGTTACTTCTTATGTGGCTATTTCAGATACTGTTAAGCTTTTGGGTGAGCAACAGATATTGAAAACTGAGGAAGAAATTAATCAATTATGTTTTTTGGTAAAGTTGATTAAAGATCTTATTGAAGTTTATGATGAATATCCAAATTTTCCTCTTGAGAGTATAAATGATTCTATTTTGTTACTTCTTAAAGAAAATTCAAGACTTTCTATTGAAGAGATTAAAAATATTATTTTTTTTCTAAGAGAAGTTTTAAGGATGGTACTTTTTTTAGAAAAAAGTGAATTTGAGATTGAAATTTTAAAACAATTATTGTTTGTAGATCCAAGTTTGAAGTCTTTATTAGAAGATTTATGTAAGTATATTGATGTTGATGAACTTAAAATAAAACGAGGCGTTTTTAAGGATTATGATGAGATTGATTTTGAAATTAGGAATTTAGATAAAAAAATTGAAAGACAGATCAAGCAGATAATAGATTTAAATTCGCAATATTTAACTTCTACGCTTGTTTATTATAAATCAGGCAAATATACTATTGCACTTAAATCTAGTTTTAAAAATAAAGTTAAGGGTAATGTTATATCTATTTCATCATCTGGTGAGACATTTTATGTTGAACCAAATGAAATAGTGAGTGAAAATAACAGGTTGGGTTTTTTAAGTTTTGAAAAAACACGCATAGTTTTGAAGATTTTGCAAAAACTTTCAGATAAAATTCGTAAACATGTTGTTCTTTTAAAAGCTCTTTATAGTAATTTTTTGTATTATGATTCTCTTAAGGCCAGGGCAATTTATGGAATAAGAAGTCAAGGACTATTTCCTAAGTGTGGTAGTAGTCTTAATATTGTTAATGCCCGGCATCCTTTAATACAAAATGCTAAATCTATAAGTTTTTGTCCTTCAAATAATAGGGTTGTAGTTATTACAGGTCCTAATGCTGGTGGTAAGACGGCAACTTTGAAAACAGTTGCTCTTTTGAGTGCTATGTTTCAATTTGGGATTCCTGTTCCAGTTGATGAATCTAGTACTTTTAAAATTTTTGATAATATTTTAGTTGACATTGGGGATGATCAATCAATTGTGAATTCACTTTCAACTTTTTCAAGTCATATGAGTAATATTGCTTGTATTTTGAAATATGCAACAAAAGATAGCCTTTTAATATTTGATGAATTTTGTTCTGGGACTGATATTGAACAAGGGCAAGCGCTAGCTGTGGCTATTCTTGAGCATTTAATTAATATTAATTCTTTTGTTATTATTTCGACTCATTATAATGTTCTTAAGTATTTTGCGTATACTCATGAATTTGTTATTAATGCTTCTATGCAGATGGATTTGGAAAAAATGAAGCCTAGTTATAATTTGATATTTTCTGTTCCAGGTGATAGTTTTGCTTTTAGTGTTGCAAGCAAGTCTTCTATTGCTTCTGATATAGTGCTTAGAGCAAAAGATATTTATGCATCTAATAAGACAGAAGTTAATGAGATATTAGAAAGACTTGCAGAAAAGGAGAGAGAAATATATTTACTTGAAGAGGAATTAAAGGATAAGCATAGTCTTGTTGCACTTAAAGAAATAGAGATTAATAATATTAGGGATAATCTTATCTTAAAAGAAAGAGATTTGGAAGAGGGATTTGTAAATGAACAAAAAGAATTTTTAAAAGCTTCAAGGAAAACTTTAGAAAATTTGGTTAGAGAGATAAAAGAGGGTAGTGTTTGTACTATAAAGAATAAAGAATTCATATCTAATATTGAAAATAATATAGTTTCAAAGATTACTAAAATTGGCTTGCTTAATCAGCAGATTTTAACTCAGGTTGAATTTAAGGTAGGTGATAAAGTTCGAGTATCTGGTTCAAATTCTTCAGGGGAAATAATAGGTGTTACTAAGAAAGGATTTATTGTAAATACTGGTGTTTTTAATATTACAGTTTCATCTTCTAATTTAGAAAGAATACTGGACAATAAGCACTCTAGAAATGATAGTAAAAAAAATTTTAGTTTTTCTTTTGAGAGTCAAGATGATGATGTATTCAGTTTGACTGTTGATATTAGGGGAATGAGAGTAGCTGAGGCTATAGACTTTTTAAACAGGAAAATAGATAATATGTTACTGAGAAATGTTTATAAATTTGAAATTATTCATGGCAAAGGAGAAGGTCTTCTGATGGAAGGTGTGCATGCATTTCTAAGAGGCGCCAAATTTATTAAAAAATATTATTTTGCTCATCCAAGTGATGGTGGAGTTGGAAAAACCATAGTAGAATTTTAAATGGGTATATCAAGGTTTGAAAAATTTGAGAATGTATTATTTAATATTTGCCTTAATGTTGATTTTGTTCTTGAATATGAATTTGGTAATGCTTATGAAGTGCATCCAAGTAGGCTTCCTAGGGGTAAGGCAGCTAATGGTTTGTTGGATGGACTCTTTCGTGTTACTACTTCTTTTACCCTTGGATATGGGTCTAAATTTGGAAGAGGATATTTGATCATTATTGAAATAATAACTCTTGATATAGTTGATGTAGAATTTAGCAACAGGGTTATAGAAAGGGGTATTGAAATTTTTGGTGAAAAGCTAAAGGAAAAATTTCCAGAAAGAAAACTTTCTATAGTTTACGATATTAACGTTTACAAAATTATTGGAGATTTTTTTAGTAATATGTAATTTTCAATGTTTTGACTTTTAGTAATTACAGGTTTATTGGTATACTTTTATTTGAAGGTTTGTTTATCAAGCATTTTGAGTTATTTTTTTTGTATGTTAAGGAGTTTTAGTGCAGTTTGAAGTTAAAGATCTGATAAATAAAATTAAAAAAGATGGAGTTGAAGAAGCTGAAAAATTAGCAAGTGAGATTATTCTTAATGCAAAGAAAGAAGCGGAGACTATTGTTTTAAAAGCCGAGAGTGATGCTAAAGAATTAAAAATGAAAGCTGAAAGGGAAGCTGAGGCATATAAAAGACATTCTCTTGAGGCATCTCGTCAAGCGGTCAGAGATTTGATTATTGGTACTGAAAAAAATATTAAATCTCTTTTTAAGGCTTCTTTAAATGATTCTGTTGCTAAGGTTTATGATGATAATTTTTTAAGAGAACTTATTCTTAAAGTTGTAGATGTTTGGAGTGGAGGTGATAAGATAGACATAATACTCAGTGAGTCTGATCTTTCTAATTTATTATCTGTTTTGAGAAGTGAAATAGGAAATAGGCTGGATCATGCAATTGAGGTTAAACCTTTTAAAGGCATAAGTAAAGGCTTTAAAATTCAGCAAAGAGACGGTAATTTGTATTATGATTTTACATCAGAAACTATTGCTGATATTCTTTTTGAATATTTAAATCCAAGGTTTAAAGAAGTTATAAAGTTGGTTTAGGAGATGTAGTATGTTAAGTTCATATTACTATGTTGTGTCATCATTGCCTTATCTTGATTTAAATAGTGGTTCAGAGAGTATATCAAGTTTTTTTGATAATGTTGAGGTTGCTTTAAACAAAGAAGATTTTCTTTATTTAAAAGCCCTGTCAGAATTTAAATTTGTTAAGGGTCGTTTAAAAATAATTGATCAGTTTCTTGAATTTGAGGAAATCATAAAGTATACTCTGGCAGCGATTAGAGCTGAAAAATTGGGATTTTCAAGGGATATGTATTTAGAATCTTCTTATTTTTCTAGTTATTATGTAGGGATTTTAAAACCCCTTCTTCTTAAGGAGAATCCTTTTGAGGTAGAATTAGGACTTGATATGTTAAAGTGGCAGTTTTTGACAGAGCTTGAAGTGGGAAATGACTTTAACTTTGAAAAGTTAGTAATTTATTTTTTAAAGTTAATGTTGGTTTCAAGAAGAAGTCTTTTTATAGAAGAGATAGGTGAGAATAATTTTGATGATGTTTGTCAAGAATTAAGCATGCAAATAAGTAAAAATTTTTGAAAGGGAATTTGAATGGAAGCTAGAGGAAAAGTAGTGGGAGTTATTGGAAATTTGGTTACTATTGAGATAGTTGGTACAGTTTCCATGAATGAGATTGTTTTTATTAAAACTGGTGGGCGTAGTTTAAAGGCTGAAATAATTCGTATTAGGGATGGAGAAGTTGATGCTCAAGTATTTGAAATGACTAGAGGAATTGCTGTTGGAGATGATATTGAGTTTACAGATAAGCTTTTAACGGTTGAACTTGGCCCGGGTATTTTAAGTCAGGTGTATGATGGTCTTCAAAATCCGTTGTCAGAACTTGCTGCTCAATTTGGGTTTTTTTTAGAGAGAGGCTTATATTTAAGTGCACTTGATAGAAATAAGAAATGGGGTTTTAATGCGACTGCAAAGGTTGGAGATATTGTTATTGCAGGAGATTATCTTGGGTTTGTTGTTGAAGGTACAATTAAGCATCAAATTATGATTCCATTTTATAGAAGAGATTCTTACAAAATTGTGGAGATCGTTAGTAGTGGCAATTATACTGTAGATGATAAAATTGCTGTTATTGAAAATGATGCTGGGGGCAGACATGTTATTACTATGTCGTTTCATTGGCCTGTTAAAATACCAATTACCAGTTATAAAGAGAGGCTTATTCCTAGTGAACCTATGGTAACTCAAACAAGAATAATAGATACTTTCTTTCCAGTTGCAAAGGGTGGTACATTTTGTATTCCTGGACCTTTTGGTGCTGGAAAGACAGTTCTTCAGCAAGTTACAAGTCGTAACGCTGATGTTGATATTGTAATTATTGCTGCTTGTGGTGAGCGAGCAGGTGAAGTAGTAGAAACCCTTAAGGAATTTCCTGAACTTACAGATCCAAGGACGGGTACGTCGTTAATGGAGAGAACATGTATTATTTGTAATACGTCTTCTATGCCAGTTGCTGCTCGTGAAGCATCAGTTTATACAGCAATTACTATTGGTGAATATTATAGGCAAATGGGTCTTGATGTACTTTTATTGGCAGATTCAACTTCAAGGTGGGCTCAGGCTATGAGAGAAATGTCAGGTCGTCTTGAGGAAATACCAGGTGAAGAAGCATTTCCTGCTTATCTTGGATCTGTTATTGCATCGTTTTATGAAAGGGCAGGTGTCGTTGTTTTGAATAATGGTACTGTTGGCTCTGTAACTGTGGGTGGTTCTGTAAGTCCTGCTGGGGGTAATTTTGAAGAACCTGTAACTCAGGCAACTTTAAAGGTTGTGGGAGCATTTCATGGTCTTACAAGAGAGAGATCAGATGCTAGAAAATTTCCAGCTATTAATCCTCTTGAATCTTGGAGTAAATATAGAGGAGTTGTTGGATTTGAAAAGACGGAATATGCAAGGGCTCTTTTAGTAAAAGGGAGTGAGGTCAATCAGATGATGAAAGTTGTTGGTGAGGAAGGTGTAAGTATTGGTGACTTTTTAGCGTATTTGAAGTCCGAGCTTTTAGATGCATGTTATTTGCAACAAAATTCATTTGATAGTGTTGATACTGCTGTAAGTCCTGAGCGTCAAAATTATATGTTTGATTTACTGTATGATATTTTACAATCAGAGTTTAAATTTGAAAATAAATTGGAAGCAAGAAGTTTTGTTAATGAACTCAGGCAAAATATTTTGGATATGAATCTTACTCCTTTTAAAGACGAAAAGTTTAATAAGTTAGAGGTTAGTTTAAAAAATTTAGTACGTTCTAAGAAGTTGGATTTTAGAGGTGTATAAATGAAGAGGGTATATAGCAAGATAGAATCTATTGTGGGGAATGTGATAACTGTGATGGCCGAGAATGTTAAATATGGTGAACTTGCCATTGTGAAGTCAAAAGATACAAGTTCTTTAGCTGAGGTTATTAAATTAGATAGAAGTCAAGTTTCCCTTCAGGTTTATAACGGAACTATAGGTATTTCAACTTCAGATGAAGTTAAGTTTTTAGGTCATCCAATGCAAGTGACATTTTCTGAGAATTTGCTTGGTAGAATTTTTGATGGGGCTGGGAATCCGAGAGATGGAGGACCGCGCCTTGAGGATAATTTAATTGAAATTGGAGGTCCATCAGCTAATCCTGCAAAACGTATTGTTCCAAGAAATATGATTAGAACAGGACTTCCCATGATAGATGTTTTTAATACTCTTGTTGAATCTCAAAAATTACCAATATTTTCTGTATCAGGAGAGCCTTATAACGAACTCCTTGTCAGAATAGCTCTTCAAGCGGAAGTTGATTTAATTATTCTTGGGGGAATGGGGCTTAAAAATGATGACTATTTGACATTTAGAGATTCTCTTGAAAAGGGTGGTGCTTTAAGTAGGACAATCTTTTTTGTAAATACAGCTAATGATCCTGTTGTTGAGTCTTTAACAGTTCCTGATATCTCTCTTGCTGTTGCCGAGAAATTTGCTTTACAAGGTAAAAAGGTTTTGGTACTTTTGACTGATATGACGAATTTTGCAGATGCTATGAAAGAAATTGCTATTACTATGGAGCAGGTTCCATCTAATAGAGGTTATCCTGGTGATTTATATTCTCAGCTTGCATCTAGATATGAAAAGGCTATTGATTTTGAAGGAGCAGGTTCAATTACTATACTTGCAGTTACTACAATGCCTGGTGATGATATTACTCATCCAGTTCCTGATAATACGGGGTATATTACTGAAGGGCAATACTATTTAAAGGGCGGCAGAATTGAGCCTTTTGGTTCTCTTTCAAGGCTTAAGCAAATGGTGAACGGTAACACAAGAGATGATCATAGAACGATTATGGATTCAATGATTAAGCTTTATGCATCTTCAAAGGAATCTATAGAGAAAAAAGCTATGGGATTTAATATGACAGAATGGGATGAAAAGCTTATTAAGTACAGTAGTATGTTTGAAAGTAAGCTTATGGATTTGTCTGTTAATATTCCTTTGGAAGAGGCTTTGGATTTGGGTTGGGAAATTCTCTCTAGTTGTTTTGAACCTAGAGAAACTGGAATTAGAACAGAACTTGTAGAGAAATATTGGTCTTTCAAAAAGGGTTAGAAATGCCTAAAGTTAAGTTAACTAAGAATGAGCTTAAAAAACAGAAAGATAGCCTTAAAATGTTTAATAGGTATTTGCCCACATTGCAGCTTAAGAAGCAACAACTTCATTTAGAAATTAGAAAAGTTGAAGCTCTTAAGAAAACTAAAAAGCTTGAGCAGGATAGGCTTAAGAAGGATATTAAGCCTTGGATTTCTTTATTTGGCGAAAGATTTACTTTTCAAGATTGGGTTCAAATTAAAAAAGTGGTAAAGAGTTTTGCAAATATTGCAGGCATTACTATTCCTGTATTTGATTCTGTTGAATATGAAGATATTAAACATGATCTTTTATTAACCCCTTGTTGGGTGGATAGAGGAATAGAGATTATTAAGAGTGTAGTGCAGATAAATGCAGAGCTTGAGGTTTTAAATGAGCAGACCAGGTTATTAGAGTGCGAGCTTAATACTACTTCTCAAAGAGTGAATTTATTTGAAAAAGTTATGATACCTGCTACTAAAGTTAACATAAGAAAGATTAATGTTTATCTTGGGGATCAGCAGACGGCGGCTGTTGTAAGAGGTAAGATGGCTAAAGCTAGTTTAATTTCAAATAAATAGGGATGTGTTGATGATTGTAAAAATGAGCAAAGTTTTGATTTTGACTTTATTAAAATATCAAAGAGAGTCACTTGAGATTTTAAGGGAATTGGGAGTTGTGCATATTAATTTTTGCAATAGAGTTTCAGAATCTTTAGAAAAAGTTGTTAAGGATAGGGAAATTTTAATTCAGGCTTTGTCTTTGCTTAGAGATGATTCTGAAGTAAAGATTCTAAGCTCTTCAAATGAAAATTTTTTAGATATTGCAAAGAGTATAATTAGTTTAGCTTCTGAGATTAAAGATTTGAAAGATATGCAACAGTCATTGTTTCATAAGAGAGATATTATATCTTGTTGGGGATATTTTTCTCTTGAGTTAATCAATAAATTGCGAGAAAGTAATGTTTATGTTCAGTTTTTTAAGTCTGAGCTGGATGAATATAGGAAATTGCTTACATCTTCTGAAATTAAAGTTGCTCTTATTAATAATTATAAAGGCAAGACCTATTTTGTGGCTATTAATGATTCTAAGCAGACGATAGACACGGCTGAAGAATATGAGTTTGAATTTGATCTTGATTTTATTGAGAGTAAGTTAAGAGTCATTGGTGAAATTTTGGATCAGAAATTGACACAATTATCAATTCTAAATAAATATAGAGACGTTTTAAGAGATGCAATCAAAGAGTACGATCAGATTGTTGAGTTTGAGCAAGTTGTGGCTGATATGGACTTGGAGAGTGACAATTTTGTGTATATTACAGGATTTGTTCCTGAAGATAAGAAAGAATCATTTCAAAATTTGAAGGGTAATTTTGTGGTACAATTTACAGAGCCGGGTGATGAATTTGTGCCTACTTATATAAAGCGAAAGGGGATTTCTAAGCTTGCCAAACCTATTTTCGATGTTTTAGAAACAATACCTGGTTATAAAGAGAGAGATGTTAGTTGTATTTTTATGTTGTTTTTCTTCGTGTTTTTTGGGATGATAATTGGTGATGCGGCTTATGGAATAATATTTTTATTGATAGGTATTTTTCTCAGTTTAAGAGATTCTATAAAAGGTAAACCTTTAACATCTGTTCATGCTTTAATATTTTATTTGAGTATGTCGGCAATATTATATGGTTCAGTCACTGGTACTTGGTTTGGAAGTAATCCTTTTATTCTTGAATTGTTTCCGCTTTTAAAGTCTTTCAAGATTGGGTATTTGACAGGAACTAATGGTATGCAAAATATTATGTTTATATGTTTTACAATAGGTGTTTTGCAAATATCATTGGCTCACATGTGGAATTTTATTCGAAAAGTGAAGGAAAAACCACGTATACATTCAATTGCTCAAATTGGGTGGCTTATTGTGATTGCTGGGCTTTATTATCTTGTTCTCAATTTAATACTTGGTAGAGATAGGTTCCCTATGCACAGTATTGTTCTTAATATGATATATGTTGGGGTTATGCTTGTCTTTATTTTTGAAAAACAAGATGGTTCAAATTTTTTTATGTGCATATTAAAGAGCGTTGCAGGAATAATAGAACAATTTTTAGCTACTGTTTCAGGATTTGCAGACATAATATCTTATATTAGACTTTTTGCTGTTGGACTTGCAGGACTTGCAATTTCTGATAGTTTTAATAGCATGTCAGTAGCTTTATTAAAATCATCTAATATTGGTCTTATAATAAGTGGCATTATTGTGATACTTTTTGGACATATCCTAAATATAGTATTATCTTTATTATCTGTTATTGTTCATGGAGTAAGACTTAATATGCTTGAATTTTCAAACCATTTAGGTCAAGAATGGAATGGATATTCTTATAGACCTTTTAGAAAAATTAAAGATTAAATAAGGAGAGAATTATGGATATAGGTTTAATAGGAGTTAATTCGGCTTTAACAATGGCTGCAATAGGTTCAGCTTTGGGTATGGGAGCTGCTGGTAGTGCTGCTATTGGTGCATGGAAGAGGTGTTATGTGCAGGGCAAACCCGCTCCTTTTTTATTAATTGTGTTTGTTTCAGCACCCCTTACACAAATAATATATGGTTATATTTTGATGAATACTTTAGCAGGGGTAATGACACAGACAGATCCTTGGTTATTATTCGGAGCTGGTTTTGGTGGTGGCCTTGCAATTTCTATTTCTGCTTTTGCACAAGGTAAAACTGCTGCAGGTGCTTGTGACGCTTTTGCTGAGACTGGTAAAGGATTTGCAACAAATCTTTTGGTTTTAGGTCTAATAGAGTCTGTTGCACTTTTTGTGATGGTCTTTTTGATGATATTTAAATTTGTTTAGATCTAAAGGATTTAGATATTAAATTTTCTCGCAATTTGTGAGAAAATTTAATATATTTATAATATGTTAAGATCTTTTGTGTTCCTTTTTATTTTCAGCTTGATCTTCAATTTGAATTCATCAGGTGTTAAAGAATTTCCATATTGGATTTTGCTTGAAAAAGGAAGGCAGTTTATTTATTCTAAAGAAGGATTTATTAAGTCTAATCTTACTAGTGCAATTAATTATTTACAGGAAGCTTTGCTTAGAAAAGGAATATATCCAGAGGTACATTATTATTTATCCGTCGCTTATAGCATGATTGGCAATGTTACACTTGAAAAATTACATCTTCAAAAAGCCTTGGAAGATAAAGATTATTTATTGGAGCGAGCTTTTGAGAAGAAAATACTTTTTTCTTTGGCAAAGATTGCAGAGGTTGAAGATAATTATGTTGATATGATTGATTATTTAAATGAAATTTTAACTAAATTTTCAAATAGTGATGATTATTATAATTATCACTATTTCGTGCAAAAATATGGAGATACTAAGGATAATAAGTTTAATATGTCATTTTATCTACATTCTTATTTAAAACAGGTAAGGGGAACTTCTGGTCTGGATTTTACTTTTAATCTTTATAGGTTTAATAATTATGATATTATTGATACTCATCAATTATTGTCAAAAGTATATTTAAAAATGGGTGCTTATGAGCTTGCGATTACTCATGGGCTTGTGGCTGCTGTTGGTATTTTGACTAAAATGTATGACTATGTGAGCTATTATGAACCTCTTTATGAGTTTAAAAATTTAAGATCTTTCATTCAAAAAATAAATGAATATACTGATGTTAAGACTAGTTTTAAGTCTACAGATTTTTGGGAAGTAGTGTATAATATTGCTTATGCTACTTATAGTTATGAGCAGCATAAACATAAGTTAAGAGCTATAGATACTTGGAAGTTGATAGTCGATCTTGCTCCTAGGTTTTCTCCTTATGTTTTAAAATCAAAGATTCAGATTAAAAATTTTTTGCTTAATAAAAATGTATATTAGTTGTAATATTTCTAAATACTATATTTAGCTTGGGGGAGGTTTTAAAATTAGTTCTTATAAAAGAAATTTTTGTATTATTGCACATATTGATCATGGTAAATCAACTTTAGCAGATAGATTTATACAAAAGGCTAAGATAATCTCAGATCGTGAATTCAAAAGTCAAATTCTTGATAGTATGGATATTGAAAGAGAGAGGGGCATTACAATTAAAAGTCAAGCAGTTACTATTGATTATAAGTGTAGTGATGGCAATATTTATGAACTTAATTTTGTAGATACCCCGGGGCATGTTGATTTTTCTTATGAAGTTTCAAGAGCGATTTCATCTTGTGAAGGAGCACTCTTACTGGTTGATGCAAGCCAGGGAATAGAGGCCCAAACTGTTTCAAATTTTTATATGGCATTTGAGCATGGTCTTGAAATTATTCCTGTTATTAACAAAATAGATTTACCAAGTGCTAATATTGATTTTGTAAAAGAGCAAATAGAGCATGATTTGGGATTAGATTCAAATATTATTGTTCCCATATCTGCTAAAAATGGCATAGGAATTGATGAGTTGCTTGAAGCTATTTGTAAATATGTTCCGTCTCCCAAGGGGAGTGCTAGAAATCCTTTAAAGGCTTTGATTTTTGATTCGCATTACGATTCTTATCGTGGTGTTGTCGTACATTTTAGAATTTTTGAAGGACAAATTAGAACTGGCGACAAGATTAAATTGATGCATTCAGATAGGGAATATTTAGTAGAAGAGATTGGAATTTTCAGGATACTTCTTGAAAGAAAAGATATTTTGGAATCAGGTGATGTTGGTTATTTTATTGGTGGAATAAAGAATATATCGGATGTCAAGATTGGAGACACTGTAACTCTTGTTGATAATCCAGCAAATGCACCTCTTGAAGGGTTTAAGGAAGTTAAACCTGTGGTGTTTTCTTCTGTTTATCCAGTTGATGCTAATCAGTATGACGATCTTTTAAAGGCAATGGATAGACTTAAACTGAATGATGCATCTCTTACTTTTGAAAAAGATGCATCAGCTGCTCTTGGACATGGGTTTAAATGTGGATTTTTGGGACTTTTACATTTAGAAGTAATTCAGGAAAGAATTGAGCGTGAATTTGATCTTAATGTGATATTAACATCACCATCAGTGCGTTATAAAATTATTCCTAAAAAGGGTAATCCTTATTTTATTGAAAGTCCTGAACAATTTCCTGGAAATGAAAATATTGAAGTTGCTCTTGAGCCTTATATTAGAGCTAATATTATTGTTCCCACTGAATTTTTAGGGAATATTATGAATGTTTGTTTGCTTAAAAGAGGCGTACAAGAAAATTTGATTTATCTTGATGCAAAACGTGTTGAAATTATTTATAAAATGCCACTTGCTGAGATACTTTTTGACTTTTACGATAAGATTAAGTCTGTAAGTCGTGGGTATGCTTCTTTTGACTATGCACTATTAGGATATGAGGAAACTGATTTAATTAAGTTGGATATTTTAGTTAATGGGGATAGAGTTGATGCACTCTCTCAGTTAGTTTTTAGGGATGGCGCAAGATCAAAGGCTTTAAGTATTTGTAAAAAATTAAAGGATGAGATTGCAAGACAACAATTTAAAATAGCAATTCAAGGGGCCATTGGTTCGAATATTATTGCACGTGAGACAATTTCCCCTGTTAGAAAAGATGTTACTGCTAAATGTTATGGTGGTGATATTACTCGAAAGAAAAAGCTTTTAGAAAAGCAAAAGGAAGGGAAAAAGAGACTTAAGATGATAGGAAATATTGAAATACCACAGAGTGCGTTTCTTGCTATTCTTAAGTCAGATGATAATTAATTTTATGCTTAAAAAAATAGGCTTTTAGTACAATAGTATCAATTGTCAAAGTTTGATAGATAAGTTAGCAAATATTTAGTTTTATAAAATGTTATTAAATTGTCATAAACTGTTATAAAATTATTCAATACCAATAAAATAATTTTGTATGGAGATGGTTTATGCTTAAACGTAATAAGGTTGTTCTTGTTGGAGCTGGTGGTGTTGGCTCAAGCTTTGCTTATGCTTTGACAATAGATAACTCACTTGTTCATGAGCTTGTAATTATTGATGTGGCTCAGGATAAGGCTAAGGGTGAGGTCATGGATTTAAATCATGGTCAGATGTTCTTAGAAAAAAATATTAAAATAGAATTTGGCAATTATGATGATTGTTCTGATGCTGATATTGTTGTAATTACTGCTGGTCTTAATCAAAAGCCAGGTGAGACAAGGCTTGATTTGGTTGACAAAAATACTAAGATTTTTAAACAGATTGTAACAAGTATTGTTGCAAGTGGATTTAGTGGTATTTTTGTAATTGCAAGTAATCCTGTTGATATTATGACTTATGTAACAATGAAATATTCTAATTTCCCAACTCATAAGGTTATTGGTACAGGGACCACACTTGATACTTCAAGACTTAGATATTTCTTAGCTGAGCATTTTAGTGTTAATACTCAGAATATACATTCATATATTATGGGTGAACATGGTGATAGTTCTTTTGCTACTTGGGATGAAACTAAAATAGCTATGAAGTCTTTATCAGAATATGTTGCTGAGGGAAAAATAGGAGAGGCAGAGCTTGATGCAATGCATAGGAATGTTGTCAATGCTGCTTATGAGGTGATTAAACTTAAAGGTTCAACTTATTATGCTATTGGACTTGGAATTAAGAGAATTGTCAATGCAATAATTAGCGACCAAAATCTTATTTTGCCAATATCTTCATATATTGATGGACAATATGGTAATGTTATTAATAATATTTATATAGGAGCTCCTTCTGTAGTTTGTAAAGATGGTGTAAAAGAAGTTCTTGATTTTGAAATAAGTGACAGGGAGCTTGAGAAATTTAAAATTTCTGCTAATCAGCTGAAAGGTTATATTGATAAAATAGAGTTTTAATTTTGCCCCAGTTGGGGCTTTTTTTATTCTTCTAGTAATTTTTCTCCGTGCTTTCTATGTTCGATTGCTTCTAATAATGATTCTCTGGAAACATGGTTTTCTCCTTTTAAATCTGTAATTGTTCTTGCTATTTTTAAGATTGAATGAGTTGCTCTTGATGATATATTAAGTTGGTTTAGTATATAAATCATTTCTTCTCTTAGTATTTTATCTAATTCGCAAAATATAGCAATATGTTCTGGTTTAAGGTCAGAATTTTTGTAAATGTTATCAATATTTTCATATCTTTTACTTTGTATATTCCTTGCCTTTATGATTCTCTCTCTTATTTCACTTGAGCTTTCATTATCTTCTTGGAATAATTTTGCATTGTCTACTGGTTTAACTGGCACTCTAATATCAATTCTATCAAGCATTGCTGCTCCAAGTTTTTTCCAGTAGTTTGATACCTCTTGTTGTGAGCAAAAACATTCTATATCTTTTTTTCCAAGATTGCCACAAGGACAAGGGTTTGTAGCAATCATTAACTGAAAATTTGCAGGATATTTGAATGATTTTGCACTTGTTCTTACTATTGAGATTACCTTATCTTCTATTGGTTCTCGAAGTGATTGTAATATTGATTTTTGAAATTCTAATGCTTCGTCTAAGAATAAAATTCCATTATGGGCAAGTGATACTTCGCCAGGGAATGCATTAGAGCCTCCTCCAATAATGCCTTCTTTGCTTGCAGTGTGATGAGGTTGTCTAAATGGTCTTTGTCTTATTATTTTTGTGTCTATTAATTTACCCGCTACTGACCAAATTCTGTTCGTTTCAATGATTTCTTTGTTTGTAAGTGGAGGTAAGATTGACTGTACACATTTAATGCTTAGGGTTTTTCCACTTCCAGGAGGTCCAAATATCATAATGTTATGCCCCCCTGCAACTGATATTTCAAGAGCTCTTTTTATTCTGTGTTGACCTTTGATATTTTTGAAGTCATATTCAAATTTTTCTTCATTGTCTTTTGTTTTAAATGTAATCATGGGTTTTGATGGAAATATATTATTATTCAGGTGGTTTACTATTTCTAAAGCTTCTTTTAACGTTTTTACGCCCCAAATGTTTAAATCTTCTATTAAAAGGGATTCTTCTAAATTGTCAAAAGGTATTATTATGCATTTAATGCCTCTTTCTTTTGCAAGTGAAATTGCGGGCAATACTCCTTTAATTGCTCTTATTTTTCCGTCTAGTTGTAATTCTCCTAATATTAAAACTTCTAAATTATTATTTTGATTTTCTTTTTTATTTATAATGCTTGTTGCGATTGAGAGATCAATCGCTGTTCCGATTTTTTTGATTCCAGCTGGAGCTAGATTTATTAATATCCTGTCGTTTGGAAAAGTAAATTCTGAATTTTTAATAGCTGATTTTACTCTTTCACGTGATTCTTTGATTTCACTTCCAGCTAATCCAACAATATCAATGCCTGGTATTCCTTTTCTAATATCTATTTCAATCTCAATTAGTTCCCCTTCATATCCTATTGATGAGTGAGAGTATATTTTCATATAATTCTCCTTAAATTAAGAGTTATTTAATGGTATCTAAGATCTCTTTTAGAGCTTTGTATGGTAAAATGAAGCAATCTTTTCTATTTGTATATAAGAAGTTTTCAAAATTCTTAAGACTTTGGTTAATTTCTTCTAAGTTTTTAAACTTGTTATTGGTTATTTTTGTTATGATGTCTAGTATTGTTTTCTTAGGTTTATTATCACATATTTTGGTTAAGACATAAGCACTTGATAGAAAAACTATGCATCCATATGCGTTATATTTTAATCTAATTCTTTCGATGTTTTCATTGATTTGGAATGTTATTTTGTCACCGCACTTAGACTGGTGATATACTGTATTTTGATTGTTATCTGCTTTAAAATAATACTTTTTTATTTTGCTAAGTTTTATTAGTTCCTTTTTTGTCTCCTCTGAAAACATGTTTCAATTTTAAGAGGTTTGTTTGATTAAATCAATAATAATTTATATTGTTTTAATTTAAGTTTTGTATTTATGTAATTTTTTTAATAAAATGCTTTTATCGTTTGCTTTAGGCAAGATATGAAAGTGTCAATTTCTTCTTTTGTATTATATAAGTAAAAACTTATTCTTAGTAGATGGTCTTTCTTAATATCCTCTGAGAGGAATGCAAGGTAAGCACAAGTTTTTCCAGCTCTAATTGCGATTCCCATTGTATCAAGATATGTCTCGATGTCGTGTGAGTGAATATCTTTTATTGTAAATGATATTATTGATTTTCGTTTGATATTTTTGCTTAGAATGAATTCAACCTCATCAATTTCTTTTAACTTTGCAACACAATATTCAGTCAGTTCTCTGTCATGTTCTTGAATAAATTCCATTGAAATATTATTAATATATTCTATTGCTTTGCCAAGACCAATGATTCCTGCAATATTTGGTGTTCCCGGTTCAAATTTATTTGGAGATTCAAGAGTTTTAAAGTTAATATCTCCATTTTTTATGTAAATATCTTCTATAGTGTTGCCTCCTAGTTTGGAACTGTTGAGATTATCTATAATTTTATCTGATATATATAGAACACCAATTCCTGTTGGAGCAAACATTTTGTGTCCTGAAAATACTAAAAAATCACAGTCTATTTTTTTTACATCTATATTCATATGTGGTGCCATTTGAGCTGCATCTATGAACAGGATAATATTATTATCTCTGGCAAGTTTGCCAATTGTTTCTAAATCCTGAATAGTTCCTAATATATTGTTTATGCCAGATATGGTAATAATTTTTGTTTTATTTGTAATTAAATTTTTTATTTTTTCCGGTTGGATAATTCCCATTTCGTTAAATTTTGCAAGTTTAATTTTTAAGTTTAAATATTTGGCAATATTTATCCAAGGAAGCAAGTTACTGTTGTGTTCGAGTGTTGTTGTAATGATCTCATCATTTTCTTTTAAAAGTTTTGAAAAGAGCAGTGAATTTGCTACTGTATTTGTTCCATCTGTAGTTCCAGAATTAAATATTATGTTTTTATAAGACTCTGCATTGATAAATTTTTTTACAAGTTCTCTTGTTTTTTCTATTTTTAAGCTTGCTTGTATTGCAAGCCTATGTCCGCTTCTGTGAACATTTGCATTGTATTGTGTATAGTATTCGGCTATAGATGAAATTACACTTTGTGGTTTTTGAGAGGTTGAGGCATTATCAAAATAAATGATTTTTTTATTATTAATAGTTTGATTGAGAATAGGGAAGTCTTTCCTGAGCATTTTGATTTTTTCGTTTTTGTCTTTTATAAGGTTAAGATCCATTTGTTTAGTATCCTGTATTTTAGAGATTATACCATTATTTTTTATTGTATTTTTACATGTAAATCCTTTGTATTTTTATTTTTCCTAGGTCGATTTGTGTTCGGATATCTGTTTATCTAATAAGGTTATGTTTATGTTATAATTGGTTTTATGAAAGAAATAACTTACAGATTTGAAAAATCAGAAGATTATAAGTTAGTGCCTGTTAATAATATTTATGGTAGTGTAACTAATACTGGAGAGATTTTCTGTGATCTTGTTTTTGAATCAACAGAGATTCCTGAGGAAATTGTTTATACTAAGACTAAAGAAGGTGTTTTAGAAGAGATTTCTGGAGAGGTGAGGGGTTCTAAAGAGAAAATAATTTTAATAAATTCTTTTGTTGGAATTTCTATTACAAAAGATACTGCTAAAAATATTGCTTATTGGCTTTTAAAGAAAGTTGATGAATTAGAAGATAATGAGTAAAACTTCTGAGGAAAGGATTAAAGTTTATTTATCTAAGATATCTAAGTATAAAAGTAAGGTTTTAAAAGCAAGTGATATCAAGGGAATTATTGAACGGTCGGATATTTCTGATGCTGATATTGCAAATATTGAAATGCGTTTCTCTAATGTATATGATAGGGCATTGCAATTAGAGCAAATGGGAAAATTGAGTGATTCTTTAAGACAACTTGAGACTATATATTTGTATTCTCTTCATGATAAGTCTATTTTTAATTCATTTTTTTATCTTTATAAAAGACTTGTAAAAAGAATAGATAGTAAAGAATTAAATAAAAAATTTATTCATGTGAGTTTACAGGCTCGAGAATTTGGGATAGTAAGCGGGATTGATTTAAAAGATTATGATGAAGCTTTAAGGTTAAAACATCGATTATTAATATTATTGTTAAGTTTTATATTAATAGCTATTATTGCATTTATTACATATACAGTAGTAATGCATTCTTTTGTTAGTGGCTATGATGATCTTGGTGGAGTCGAAGGTATTGAAAAGATCATACCTCAGGGCTTACCTTCAGTTACAAGGGCATCTGATTTAATAGTTGAATCTGTTAGTATTGTTGCAGCTCCTTATGTTTTATATCATCTTGAAGTTGAAGATGCTAAGGTGTTAGTTTTTGAAGATTCCCATGCTTATCAGTTAAAAGCAGGAGTTGTTTCAACTAAAGATCCTATTAAAAAGATTTCTTATGGAGTTACTGTTTATGATGATTTAGGAAAGCCTGTTTTAAATAAAGTTTTTGAGAAAACAAGTGATTTTCCTAACAAGTGGAGTAGGGGTGTATATGCTCCAATTGATTTTGTATACACTATTTCTAAAGAGATTAATGGGCATCCTAAAAAAATGGTACTTGATATACGTTTAATTGAATTTTTTGGTGAAATTGATAATTTTTCTAGTGTTAATTTAGATACAAATTCTTCAATTTTGAATTTTAAATATCTTGGTAGTTATTTTAATGAGCCTTTTGGACTTTATGAGGCCAATTCTTTAATAGAAGTTTATAATAATTCAAAGGATAATATTAAGGATTTGGAAATTGAAGTGGCTTATATTGCTAAGGATAGTCATATTATTAGGTCTTTGAAACGTAAGTTAATTTCTGAAGTCAATTCTTTTCTTAAACCTTATTCTAGGCAAAGTTTTTCGTTAAAGACTCTCTTTCCAAAAGAGATTTATCCAAATATTAAAGAAGAGTTAGCTTCTATTAGGATCATAAATGTGGTTGCAAAATAGTGTTTTTTTATATAAGAATATTGTGAGCTATCTATAAGAGTTCTTTTTCTTTAAACTTTGAGATAATATTTAGAGGGAGCAGTGTTGTTGCAATACTAATTAGTGTGTAGGATAAAAGAATAATTAGGTTGAATGTGTTGTTTATTTGAATGTTAAATTCAAATATATAATATTCAGAGTTTAAAATTTCTGTATTATCAGCTCCAAATATTTTTAAGATTGTATTAATAATAATATCTATTATATTAATTAACTGTTCTATGTGAATGGTTATGTAATTTCCAATGATTATGCCTATTATGCATGATATTGAGCTTAGAACAAATGCTATTAGTATAAATATTAGTTTGAGACTTGCATTATTCATGCCAATTGATTTAAATATTGCTATCTTCTTTTTATTTTCAAGTATTAACATACAAAGAGATGAGGATATATTGATACTTGCAAAGATTACAATAAATGCCATAATAAATATTAAGAGTTTTTTGCTGATATCTAAATTTGTATATTTGTTTAAATAAAGTTCGTAAAATGTTTTTATCTTATATTTTTGAAATTCTTTTTCAATATTTTTTTTTAGATTATCAGTTTTTTCTTTGGTATTGTGTCTAATAGAAATGCCAATTATACTTTTAGAAAAGTTTTCTGACATTATGTTTGAATCTTGTAGTGAAATGAGAACCAAATTTTTATCAAGTTCTCTTATTCCCGTTTCAATTATTCCAGATATATTAAATTTTTTTACTCTTGGAAATATCTTTTGATTTTTATTATTGGGTACTACTATGTAGATGGATTCGTCAATGTTTAAGTTAAGTTTGTCTTTGATGTGTTTTGATATCAGTATTTCATTTTTGTTAAGGCTTTTCTTGCCATCTATTAATTTTATATGCCTATTCTCATCAATAAATTTCTTCTCTACTGCTCTTATTAATATACCTTGTTTCTTGTTATTGCCGATTATTCCGTAGGTTCTCCTTTCAAAAAAATATCTTAGTGCATCATTTTGGTATTCTTTTTTTAATCTCTCTAGTTTAGATCTAAGATATGTATCGTTTTGAACTTCATTATGTTCAATTTGTACTGAAAATCCTTCATTTTCAATGTATTGCTCTATTGTGGAGTTCATTATGTTGTTTGACATATAGTAAACAATAATTAAAGGGATCATTACTAAACTTAAGGATATGCCAGAACCAATTAGGGCTTTTTTATTTTTTGAGTTTATAAATATTATGTATGCTATTTTTGTTAGTTCTTTAATGTTTGGGCGCATCATATTCTCTTTAGTGTTTTGTCTTTTAGTTCATATTTTGTATCTGCTTTATTTGAAAATTCTGGATTGTGACTGACTAAAATTAGAGTTTTGCGTAATGTTTTAGCTGTGTCTATTAATAGAGATTCTACCGTTTTTGCAGTGATAATATCTAGGTTACCAGTAGGTTCGTCGCATAAGATTATATTAGGTTCATTTATTAAAGCTCTTGCAATAGCTGCTCTTTGTGCTTCTCCTCCTGAGAGTTCGGAAGGGTAATGTTCTGCTCTTGTGTTTATTTCTAATATTTTCATTAATCGAAAAGCTTTTCTATTAATTAGCTCTAAGCTATCTTCTCCTTCTATGATTTTAGGTAGAATAATATTTTCAAATACATTAAACTCATCAATCAAATTATGATTTTGAAATACAAGACCTATTTTTTTATTTTTATATAGGCTTAGAGTTTTCTCGTTTGCATCTTTTAAAGATATTCCACATGAGATTATATCTCCTGAATCCATTTTATCAATTCCTGATATTATGTTAAAAAGTGTTGATTTTCCACATCCACTTTTGCCTTGAATTGAAATAAAGTCCCCATCTTTTATGTTTAAACTCAAATTTTCTAGTACTTTTATTTTTGTTTTGTTTTTAGTGTATGTTTTATGTATTGCTTTGATACATAGTATATTTTTCATTTATGATGCTCCGTTTATTTTATCAGTATATTTGATCCTTTGTGTGACCTTTAGACTTGAGCATATTGTAAATAGGCAAGCAAAGAATAGCGTGAACATTAAATCACCGAAGAATATTTTAGGTGTAATTGTATTTTTTACTATCTTTATTTCTATATTTTCTAGTTTTAATTTGAATATATAATTTATAGTATTAATAGAGCTGTTTATTATAATGTCAATTACATTTAAAATTTCATTGATGTTTAAAGATATTATAATACCTGCAATTAATCCAATAATGCCTCCAAGTATGCAGATTATTGTTGAGTGAAGTAAGAAAATTTGCTTAATTTTTTGTGATTTAAGGCCTAAGAATAATATTATTGCAATTGATTTGCTCTTATTGATTATTATTCTCGTTTGTAAGTAATATGTGTTAACGGCAATTACAAGGAATATGCTTGTTAAGATGATTAACATTGTATTTCTTTCTATTTTTAAAGCTTTATAGAATTCTTTGTTATATTCATACCAGGGCTTAAATTGAATATTTGGATTAATATTTTTTATTTTATTGGTTAATCTTTTGCTAGGATATAAGTTTTTTGTTTTTATTTGATAGTTAATATCTGAGTCTTTTATGATTTGTTTTTTGTAAAAGTAGTTAATGTTCATGAATACTGTAGATTCGTTTATTTTAGGATAATTACTTTTAAAAATGGCTTTTATTTTAAAGTATTTGATTTCATTTTGTAATGTTTGTAAATTTTGTATTTCATCACTTAATATTAATCCTATTGTGTCTCCTTCCAATAGACCTAAGTTATGTGAGAGTACATCTCCTATTATGATTTCATTGTCGTTAAGTTGGAGTTCAGATTGTGTAAGGCCTGTTAAAAGTATAAAATCTTTATCTTTTATAATATCTTTTGTGTCAAGTGCGATGATATTTAGGATACTTGGATAATAATAGTTTTCAATTCCAATTCCTTGTGTTTCGTAGATTTTATTTATTTGAATTATTTCTTTAATCTCTTTAAGAGCATTAATCTCTTGATCGTTTAATTTGTTTTCAATTTTTAAATTTCCACTTTCTAATGTAGATATGCTTGTAAAAAAATCATTTTGAAATCCATTCATTATTGATATTGTTATAATTATAATAATTTGTCCAAGAGCTATGCTTAAGATTATTACAATTGTAAGTGATAAGCTATTTTGTTCATCTAAGATTAATCTTTTCAGTAAAAACTTATTTAATCCCATTTTAATCTCTATTAGTATCTTTTTTTATTTCTTCAATAATCTCATCATCTTTATATTTGACTTTAAAGATAGGAGTTCCATTATAATATATTTCTTGTTCGTATTCATGATCATTGAAATAGTCTGTTTTTAATAATATTAAGTCATTCTCATAAATTGTTTTTGACTTTAATTTCTTATCAGGATAATAGTCGTATTTTGTTTTAGTGTTATGATCTTTTTTATTTTTTTTGACAGTTATATTTTCAACTATAATGTTCCCAGATTCATCATATTCAAAGTTGCTTATTTCTGTTATTTCATTATTTTTATATATTTCTTTTTTGATTAAGTTGGGGCCTTTATATTTTGATATAGTTTTTGTGGTATCTTCTTCTGTTATGTTGATTACTTCATTGTCGTCTAGATAGCTATTTTTTTCTCTAGATTTGATTTTGTTATTGTCTAATATTATGCTTTCTAAGTGCCTTTTTTGATCGTCATATTGGATTACTTTTGTTGTGGATTTTTTGATGTCAAAGTATGTTGATTTTATCTCTCCGTTGATTCCGTAATTCCATACTTGAAAGTCTGAACCTGTTATTTTTAAAAGCTTGCCATTATTGTCTTTCATATAATGTAGTTTTTTCGGTTTTTGATTTAAAATTTTGATTTCTTTGTAAATTAAATCATTATTTTTATAAAAATAGTTTACAGATTCAAGGACTGTTCCTTTGGAGCTATATTTAGTTTCTTGTATTTTATTATTCAAGTTATCATAAATTTCTTCTTTTGTTTTAATGTTTTTTGCATTATAGAATGTTAATTTTTTTTTGTTGTCTTCTATTATTTCTTGTGTTTTATATTTGATCAGTTGTAGATCTTTAAATAGACTAAATTTTTCAATTTCATTAACTTTTATGTATTCAATGTAGAATCCTGTTTGTGGTATTTCATAGATTTCCTGGTATTTATTGAAAAATACATCTGATATGAAGTAGCTTTGTCCATATGCATTCGGTATTATAAAAAATAAAAATATTAAGAATAATGTTATTATCTTTTTTGTCATAGTAACTTATTTAAGTAGTTATCAGTGTTAAATTCTTTAATATGTTCCACTTGTTCTCCGAATGTAAAAAAGTATATTGGTTTTTTAAATATCTTAGATATGTTTATTATTCCGCCTGCTCTAGATGATGAGTCAAATTTTGTAGCTATTATTCCGTCAATTTCTATTGCTTTGTTAAATATTTCTGTTTGATTGTTTATATTTTTCCCAGAAATAGAGTCTATTACTAGTATCTTTTTGTAGTTAACATTTATTTCGACCATTTGCTTTTTGATTACATTATCCATTTTTTTGAGTTCTTTGATTAGATTTTCTTTGTTTTGAAGTCTTCCTGCTGTGTCAATTATTAATATATCGTAATTTTTACTTTTTGCGCTTGAAATACTGTCAAATATTACTGCTGCTGCATCGCTTCCTTGATTTTGAGATATGACTTTAATTCCAATTTTTTCGCTTTGTATTTTAATTTGTTCAATTGCTGCTGCTCTGAATGTGTCTGCTGCAGCTATTAATACATTTTTACCTTCATTTTTAAATTTATTTGCAAGCTTGATGATGCTTGAAGTTTTGCCAACTCCGTTTACTCCAATTATCAATAAGATATTTAATTTTTTATTTTCTAAGTTAAGGGATTGTTGGTTTATGTAACTTCTCAGGAAGTCTTTTAGTTTTGAGAGTGTGTATTCTTCATCTTTAACTTTGATTTTTTTTATATGTTCGATTATTTCGATTACTATATCATTTTTAATATCTGCTTCTAAGAGAATATCTTCTAAATTTTCAAATATTTGTGTTTTTTCTTTGTTTTTAAATAAATTTTTTATCTTTGTAAAAATACCCAAAAGTCTAATTCTCCTATTTTTATTGTTTACTAAGTTATTTTACAATAATTTAGTGACCTCTGCTTGCTTCTTTAATATATTGTACCAGATGAATTATTAATGGTATAAAGCTGCCTATAGAAAGTGTCATTCCTGTGCCAAGTAAGAATGATGTAATCATTTGTTCTGCTTTTGCATTGTATAGGTCTTGAGGTGTTATTCTATTTATACGAATGTTCCTTAAGGCTATATTATAGAGTTCTGATGATTCATTATATTTTGTTATGGCAAAGGCAGTACCTATTAAGTTTAATGTGAAGATTCCTAGGTTAATATAAAAATTATCTCTTTTTGTAATAAGTTCACTTTTATTATCTTTTAACATTTCTACATTAATTTCTTTATCATTTTTATTTATTATTTTAAATATGTTTTTATATCCTTGAGCTTGTAATAAAATAGATTCTGTATCTTCAGGTGCTTCAATTGCAATTGGTGTTTCTCCTATAAATATTCCTTTTTTAAATACTTTAGATGTTATATTACTTGTAATTAATATTTTTTTAGAATTTGCTTTTTGTAAGTTAATATTTAATTTAATTGTATCTCCGTTTTTTACCTTTTGCTTTACTGTGTATGGTTTGTAGTTTGTGCTTGTTATGTTAATGATAATTTCTTTATTTGGGAGTTCGGAAATATCCCATATCTCATTGTTGTATATTCCTTTTGATACAAATTTTTCATTTATATATATTTTTGCATCTAAATTATTGATGACATTAATTTTAATATTAATAAATTCTCTTCCTAATATTTCTTCAAGGCTGAGTTTTGCTATTTTATGTGCGATATCCTCAACGGAGGATGATAGCTTAAAAATTTCTTTTTTAACCCTAACTCCTTGAGGAGTAATATTGCTAATTTCAATTAAATAATGTTTTTCTACTTTTCTAAATTGTATATAATTAATAAAAAATAGTTCTTGGTTTAACAAAAATTCTGTGTTCAAATTTGATAAGTGTGTCTTTTCTTTATGTTTTATGTATTTTGCTTTCATCTTTTTTAAATTTATAAGGTATTCTTCCAATTCGTTTCGTTTAATCTCAATGTTTTCAATGTCTTTTTTAAGATCATTAATTTGTATTTCTATTTTATTTTCTTCTCTTGAGCTTATTTCATTTTTGAGTCTTTTTTTGTCCATATCTTCTTTGAGTTTACTGATTTCTTTTTCTTTGTTTATTATGTTTTGGTGTATGTAAATGTGTCTGATAAAATCTTTGTCTTTGTCATTGACAGTATGTTCATTTATGGTTTTGTAAATTCTATCTAATGTTTTTTCAAGACTTTCTTTAAGATTTTGATTTTCGTCTTGTGTGTTTATGATATAAGAAAAACCATATTCAATGTTACTTTGAGTGTATGCTAGTTTTATTGTTATTATTAAAAATAATATTATTATAGTTAACTTAAATTTTTCCATTTGAGATATTCTTCTATGAAGTTATCGATGTTCCCATCCATAACAGAGATAATATTTGGATTTTCAAATTTTGTTCTGTGATCTTTTACTAAAGTATAAGGTTGGAAGATATAAGATCTTATTTGATTGCCCCAAGATATATCTTTTTTCTCCTCTTGTTTAGATTTATTTTTTTGTTGCTCTAGTGCTTTGTAGTATTTATAAAGTTTTGATTTTAATACTTTCATTGCTAATTCTTTATTTCTATGTTGGCTTCTGTCGGTTTGAGATTGAGTTACTATGCCCGTCTGAAGGTGAGTAATTCTGACAGCTGATGATGTTTTATTAACATGTTGTCCACCTGCTCCTGATGCTCTATATGTGTCAATTCTAATATCTTCTGGTTTAATTATGATTTCAATTTTATCATCAATTACAGGATCAATAAAAACAGATGCAAAAGATGTATGTCTTTTTTTTGCAGCGTCAAAAGGAGAGATTCTTACAAGACGATGTATTCCTATTTCACTTTTTAAAAGTCCATAAGCATATTCTCCTTTTATTTCAATTGTCACAGATTTAATGCCACCTTCAGCTTCAAGTAAGTCTATAAGTTCTGTTTTGTATCCACGTCTCTCAGAGTATCTTAGATATATTCTGTATAACATGTTAACCCAATCACAAGCTTCTGTTCCACCTGCTCCTGAGTGTATTGTCAAAAATGCACTGTATATATCAATATCTTCTTTAAAATAAGATAATGTTAAGAGATGTTTATACTGTTCTTTTAGTTTATTAATATCGTTGTCGATTAATGCTATGTCTTTTTCGCTTTCTGCAATTTCGTATAGTTCTCTTAAGTCTTGTAGTTTGGATATCAAGTTTTCCCAAGGTTCAATTTTGTCTTTTAAAATATTGTGATTTTGAAGAATCTCTTGTGCTTTTTTATTATCATTCCAGAAATTGTTGTCATTTATTTGTTTTTCGTATTCTTTAAGTTGAGCTTTGATTTTATCACTGTCAAAGCTTCCTCCAGACATTTTCAATTTGTTCTAAAAGTTCGTTTATTTTTTCTCTCATTATGAACCCTCGATATTATTTATTAGTATAATTATATTTGGAATTAAAGATAAAATGAACATTATAAAAAAATCCATTGTTTCATTGACTAAGATTTTTGATGTTAGTTTTGTTTCAAAGTTTTTCTTGATTAATTTTATTAATATGAGGGATATTAAGATACTAAGTGAAGATAGAATAAGCGTTGTAATGCCTTCTAGAAAGTTATGATTTTTATCTAGAGAAAAAAATATTATTGCAGTAAAGCTACTATTGGATAGTACAAAATCGTTTGAATATTTTGATTTGTTGTTGTAAGCAATTAAGATATTATTTAATGTTTTTAGTATGATCGTTAGTGTATATATTAATATTATATATATCATTGGTATTATAAGTAATAAGTTATATTCTGATAATAATTTATAAATATGGAAAAGACTTGAATAAGTAAATAGAGCAGTTATTATGATAATTAAATACTTTTTTGACAATGTCTTATTATTTTTTACTTTTATATCTTCAATTCCTATAAAGTGTATTAGTAATAGGTTATTTATTATTAAATAGGTTACTAGATTATTGTTCATAATTTTATAATTTCTTCTCCATTTTCATTTTTGTATTCTATTGCTTTATTAGTTTTTAAATGATGCATTATTTTTTTAATCTGAAATGTTAAACTATATCTTTTTATTAATATTGAACTTACCTGTAGTATGAAAATGGATATTACAGCTGATAAAGTTTCAAGTGGAATGTAGCTTAATGTTGTAAAATATGCTACAGATAATGTAAAGCCATATAGCATTTGTTCAAACTTAAAGGGGGGAACTATTTGCAGTTCTGTGCCCATTGTAAATATTAAGATCATTGGAATTGGTGATATTATTAAACTTAATATATCAAAACTTATATAGCTGTAAAGACCAAGGATTTTTAGTATATAAGCAATTAGTAGTAGACTTATATAAAAAGATATCGGTATTAATGTATTTATAATAAATTTGCCAAGTATAAATGAAAAACCAATGTAAATTAGAATGGGGGATAAGTATTTTTCGTTTTGTAACCCAAGCAGGTTTTCAATGTGAAATCTTGGTATCATTATATTGAGATGGGACAATATTTTGTCATTGATAAATTTTTCAATCATGTCAATATATTTGTTTTCATGTCTTTTAAAGTCTTTTAAGCTTTCTAAATTTTGAATATCTGAATTTTGATTCATTATTTTATTCCAAGTAGGAATTATATCTTTTTGTCTTGCAAGTTCTTTGGAATATGCTTGTTTAAAGTTTAATGGAAAATTTAATATTAAAAATACAAATGAAATTAATATGGGATTTACAAAAAATTTGGAAAGCTTTGAGAAATAAAAAAATATTAAAAATGTAAAAAGTAGCGCCGTTATTTTGAGCATGATAGATAAGTTTAAGGGTAATATTATACTGATAATTAAAGGAGTATATACGAAAAAAGAGAGATATTTATATTGAGATTTTGGCATTATTGGAAGGTATGAGCACAAGCTTATAATTGTTAATATTGCAGTATCAATTAAAAATTTTGTGTTGTTTGTAAAAGAAAATATTAAACTAGGTGTTAAGGCTAAGATCATAGTTAAATAAATATCTTTTAAATTATTTTCAGTGTATATTGGTTCATTATGAAGGCTTAGATTTAAAATTTTTTCTTTTATTTCTTTTTTAACTTTATTTATTTCATCTTCTATTTCAGTTTCAGTATATTGTAGATATTTTAATGGGTTATTAGCAAGTTTATTTTTGTTCTTGAGCTTTGAGAGAATAATCTCTTCCATATATAGTGGTGAAAAACTAGATTTTTTGAAGAGTTTTATTTTACTAAATATTGATTCTTTTTTTAATATTGTAATACTGTATATATCTCTTGTTATAGGTATATTTAGGTTGTTTATTTTTGTCTTATTTACTGGATTGTTTAGGAATATATCATATTTTTTTGTGTCAATATCTTGATTTATTATTTGTTGGACAGATGTTCCAATTTTGACTTTGATTATTTGACTTTGTATTTTTTTATTGCCATTGATGGTTATAAATTTTTCTTTATAAGGTGAGTTTGTTTTAAGCGTGTTATATACATTATAAAGGTCCTCAATATTAGCTAGGAGTATATTTTTATTTGGGTTTATATTATTTTTTGTGCCTTCTTCATTGTATAAAAAATGCATTATTATTGCGTGATTTGAATATGGATATGGAGTATTGGGAATTAATTTGATTGTTAATCTTTTGTTTTGAAAAGTATTTAAACTTTCAAGTTCTTTTTTTAAATGATGATTACTAAGTAGTATTAGTATTTCTTTAAATTTGAATATTTTATCGATTGTTTCAAAGCCATATATGATTTCATTTAATTTTTCTTTTATCAATATTTCTGAGATATTTGTAAATGGATCTTTTCCATTTATTAATAAAAGCATTTTGTCTATTTTGTTGCATTTACTTACGTATTGAAATAATGAATGTTCATTAAACCATGGGATTCCTAATCGAATCAACTTTTCTAGTGTTTTTTCTCTTGATTCTTCCTCAACAGCTGGTTTTTGGTCGTTTTTGATTCTTCCATGGAATCTTATTAATGCTGATTTTAATTGCTGTTCATTTGGAAGATTAGCGGTATATATTTTTTCTATTGTTCCAGATATTGGGGCATATGTGTATAGCTCTACATTTTTATCTTTTGACAATATTTGCTCTTCTGAGATTTTTTGATTTTCAATGATGTATATTGTGGGCTTTGAATTTTCTGTTTCTAGTGGGATTAAAACACATTCAGGTATTTGAATTTCATCTATATTTACTTTATACTGATTTTTTGTCTTTATCGTTTTTGAATTAGACATTAGATATTTCCTCTAATATATTTTCTATAGTTTTTTTCACTCATATTTAAAAGAATTGTAAACCTTATTGCTTTAAATAGAAATAGCAATAAAAAAAATGGTAATGAAAGGGCAAATAAAATTGTAAAATTATCTTTATTGATTTTAATATTAGCGGGTGTTTCTTTATATATTAATATTGGATTTCCATTTGATAAGAATAATCTTGAGAGTTCTTTATTAAGGTTTTTAGATATAAATTCTTTGTTTACTTTGTATACGGTTTTTGGATTGATAGTTATTTTGTTGTTTTCTATTTCAAAATAGTCCTCTTGGACATTTGTGTTTACTTTGCCATATTCGGATGTGATTTTATATTTAAGTTCATTTTGGTAAAATATGTGATACATGTAACCTACAATGTTTGGAATTTCTTCATTGTGTCCCACCATTAAGTAGATGTTATTGGGATTTAAATAGTCAAAATAGTTCAATTTTTTGCTGTAAAGATAATTAAAATTTTTATAGGAATTGAGTATATTTTGTGCATAAAAAAATGGCATTAATGAGGTTATAAACAGCATGATATGTATGAAGATCTTAAATTTTAGAGTTTTTGTTTCTCGTTTTTGTTCTTTTATTTCAATTAAGGATAGAAATGTATGTTGGAAGTTGCTTTCAGTTTTTATCCAAGTGAATATTAAAAAAATACAAAGTGTTGATATTGATACAAAAATAATAAGAGGTGATTCGAGATTGGTGGTTAAAAAGTTAATGATTATAATAAAGTATAATACTATGAATAAAAATAGAAATATTGGAATCTTAATCTTATTAATTAATACTGCAAAACTAATATCTTTTAGATACATTTTATTATAATTTTTATTGAAATGATCAATTAATGTAAATAGTAGGTAAGATAATATAGTCAAAGGATAGAAATAGAGTGTCTCATCATTGAATATGAATATGGTACATGAACTTATTAAAAAAAGGATTATGAAGGGTGCATATTTGATGTTTAAGAGTAATAAAAGTATTATGATTGCTATGAATGTCATGCTTGAAAAATATTTAATTTTAGTTTTATAGTGTAATGAGTGCATTTCTGCTTCAAGGTTTTGATTTTGCTTTAATTTTTTAAAATCGCTATTGGTGAATGCTGATTCAACGTAGAGTATTTTTTTATTTTCTATATTAAAGAGGTTGGACAATTTTTTTAAAAATAGATCTTTTCTAAGATCATAGTCGTTAAGATGGGTTATTTTATTTATTGTTATTTCTTTGAAATTGGGAAAGTCCAATATATTTACTTTTGTTGTGTATTCAGATATTGTTTTATATCCTAATGAGTTTATGTAGTCATTTGCGCTTTTTAAATCTTTCTCTTTTTTAAAGTATATTGGTTTATAATCTCCAAATTTTGCCATGTTGCAAGATATTAGCAATAATATTGTCTGTATATGTAAAAACTTTAGTAGCTTCATTTTTTCCTTTATAATTTGTTATTTATGTTATTTGGTTACATATTGCCCATGCAGAGATTATTCCAATAAGTATTCCTGTAAATACTTCTTTTTTTTTGTGTCCTTTAACTACTTTGATTTTTAAAGGTTCAATTTCGATTTTCATTTTTAGTTGTTCTGACAAAGCGTTTAGATATTCTGCTTGGACTCCTGCCATGTATCTAACACCGAATGAATCTCTTATTGTTATTAAGGCGAAGGCCAAAGCAATTATAAAGTTAGTATTTATTCCTTCTGTTAGTAGTATTGATGTTGCAAGAGCTGTTACTGTTGAAGAGTGGCTACTAGGCATTCCTCCTGTTTCTAAGAAGATGCTTTTTAAGAGGTATTTTGGATTTAGTTTAAGTTTTCTTGTTTTCATTGCTTGGATAACGTATTTAATCATTTGTGCAATAATTCCTGAAGTGAAACAAGATAAGAAAAGCTTATTTGTGAATAACTCTTTTATCATGATTTGATTACCTCGTTTTATGTTACGAATTGTCCATTTTGTATTATTGTATGTTCTTTGCCTGATTTGTCAATGCCGATAACGTTTATGTCATCGCTTCCGATCATAAAATCTGTATGAATTAAAGAAACATTACAGCCATAATTTAATTTTTCAGCTTCAGTCTTTAATTCTTGTCCATTGCTTAAACAAGAGGTATAGGCATTGCCTAGTGCAATGTGGCAGCTTGCATTTTCATCGTATAGTATGCTGTAGAATGTAAGCTTACTTTGATATATTGGGGAGTTACTATCTACTAGTGCAACTTCTCCCACATATTGTGCTTGCACATCAGTTTCTATGTGTCTTTTTAATATTTTTTTTGATTGTTCATCATCGCATCCAAAGTTAATTACTTTTCCATTTTTGAATTCTAGCCATATTCCAGTTATTAGGTTCCCAAGTATCGTGACTGGGCGGGTAGTATACATAATACCATTTGTTTTTTTGTAGTTTGGAGTTGTAAAAACTTCTTCAGTAGGCATATTAGCGTTAAATTCAATATTGGTTTCTCGTACCTTTTCACTTCCTCCTGTCCAAATAGAATTTTCTAAAAGGTATATTTCTAGGTTTGTTTTTTGATTTTTAAAGATTATTTTTTCTAATTTGAGTTTATTTAGAATTTCACATCTTTTATGAAGTTTTTTTCCATGTATTTCCCAAGCTTTTATTGGATTCTCTGAGTTGAGTAACATAATTTTTTTTTGAATTTTAGAAAATTCTTCTAATGTTTCTTTACTTTCAGGTTTATTTAGCACTTTTGCAGCCCATTTTGGTCCTGGCGCACAAATTATGCACCATGGTAATTCGTTATTCATTATTGCGCTTGAAACTTTTTTTGATGCTATACTTAGTGCTTTGAAATAGTTTGATATTTTTTTACTGTCGTTATCTTTTAGTGCGTCTAAATTTTCTGTGTTATCAATTCTTATTTTTGCCCATTTTTCATTTACCATTTCTTCAAAAAATTTACGCTTAAAATCTGGAATAAACTTTAAGAGCTCTTCTGGTGATGAGTTTAATCTAGCTTTTAAGATATCAGTGTCTTCGATGTTTAATTCTACATATTTTGCTCCATTCTCGTAAGCTTTTTGTGCTAGAATCTTTATGAATTCATAATTTTCAATTGCGCCTGTAATTAGTACACATTGATTTTTTTGTAGATTGATTCCTTTTAAGATAACAAGTTCTGCATATTTTATTAAGTCTATTGCCATATTGTGTCCTGTGCTATGCAGGGTCTTCTAATATGTTGTCATTAATGTAGTGCGCAACAGCTTCCTCATCATTAGTCCCTATTATTTCTAAATATGATAACATCTTTTTTAGCCTGTAGTTTGCATTGCCCATTAATAATCCTTTATTTACATTTTCTAACATGTCAACATCATTAAATCCGTCTCCGAATGCAATTGCTTCATTTAAATTAATATTAATTCTTCTAAGAACATCTTGTAATGCACTCCCTTTTGAAACTTTGCTGTTAACAATTTCAAGTGAGTGTGGTGTTGATAAATAAGCATTTATTTTTTTTCTGTATTTTTCTAAAATGATTGCTTCATATTTTATTAGTTGTGATTCTTCATCATGCAATAGTAAAATTTTTGCTATATTGTTAAAATTTTTAATTTCTTTAAAGTTATTGATTTCATGGTATTGTATGTTTATATCTTGTAGTTCATGTTTTATGTATTTGTGTTTTTTTAACAATTCGTGTTTTTTAAATATATTGTCGATAGCGTTTTTAGTGATGTTATCAGCATAAAGCCTTTCATCTATATCTTCGGATTTTTGTAAAAAATGAGGTATATCTTTGTATTTGGTATCTCTGAGCACTAAAATCTCATTCACAATTTCAGCGGACAAATCATAACTGTTTATTAATTGCCATTGGTTATTGTAGACTCTTGCTCCGTTTAATGTTATGAAAAATGAGATATGTGAGTTTAGGTTTTTTATAAGAGGGATTATTTCATTTTTACTTCTGCCTGTTGCAATAATAAACTTTTTGTTTTCTTTTGATATTTTTTTTATTACAAGTTCACTAAAAGCTCCTATTTGGCTATTTGAGAGCAAAAGTGTGCCATCAAGATCAGAAATAACAGCCTTAATATTTTTCATACTTTTGTCCTTTGATTTTACTGTTGAACTTCATTATAACAAATAAAGAAATTTTTTAAAATTGAATTATTTGTTATAATGAAGTTCAACAGTAAAATCAAAGGAGCTTGCTTATATGGATACTAGTACGAAAATGTTGTCTTTGAGAAATTTGATGCTGAAGAGCGAGATCGATGCATATTTAATAGCAAGTTATGATCCGCATATGAGCGAATATTCTCATGTTAGATTTAATATTCGTGAATTTATTACAGGATTTACAGGAAGTGCTGGGATAGTAATTGTTACAGAAACAGAGTCAGTGCTTTTCACGGATGGTAGATATTTTTTACAGGCATCAGATGAACTTAAAGGAACTGAGTTTAGCTTAATGAAGCTTGGAGTTAAGGAGTATCCAGATATTTTTAGTTATATAAATACAAATCTTAAGGGCTTAAGGCTTGGAATTTATGCTGAGGATGTTAGTATAAGGTTTTATAATGATTTAGTTAAAAATTGCAGACATACAGATATTGAGATTTTATATGAAGATTTAGTTTCTAAAATTTGGCAAGGTAGGCCTGATTTGGAGAATAATAGAATATTTGAATTGAGTGATGCCCAAAAAAACGATAAAAGAACAGGTAAAGTTGCTAGAGTTAATGCAAAGTTAGAGGAAAAATCAATTGATTTTTGTGTTGTGAGTTCTTTGGATGAAATAGCTTGGCTTTTAAATTTAAGAGGTTTGGATGTTAAATCATCGGCTTTATTTTATGCTTTTTTGTTTATTGCTAGAAGTGAAAGATATAAGAATGTTCTTTTTATTAATGTTGATAAACTTGATCTTGATTTAAGGGAAAGGCTTGAGACAGAAGGTTTTGAAATTGAAGATTATGGTAATTTTTATTCGTTTTTAGCAGAAGTTAGTCATGAAGGACAATTTTTTATACCAGTTGAAAGTAATGTTAAAATATTGGAATCTATTGGTAAGCCAAATGCGGTACTTGGACAAAGCATTGTTAGTGAGCTTAAGGCAATAAAATCTGATTATGAAATTAGTAAGATGAAAGAGGCTCATATTATTGATGCTGTAAGTTTGATTAAATTTTTATATAAATTTAAGAGTTTAAGTAAGGATGAGCTTGCTAAGTTAGACGAGGTTGATGTTGCAAATATGCTTTTAAATTTTAGGATGTCAAGAGATGAATTTTTTAGTTCTAGTTTTGCTTCGATAGTTGGATTTAAAGAGAATGCAGCATTGCCTCATTATAGGCCTAAGAAAGGGGCTAAAACCCTTGATGATAATGGATTGCTTTTAATAGATTCTGGGGGTTCGTACCTTGAACTTGGTACAACAGACGTTACAAGGACTATTTTGATTGGAGATGCATCTTATCAAGAGAGAGAAGATTATACTTTAGTTCTTAAATCTTTTATTGCTCTTGCATCTTTAAAATTTCCATTTGGGACTTCAGGTGCTTTTCTTGATGGTATTGCACGTTTTCCTTTGTTAAAGCACGGGTTGAATTTTGCTCATGGAACAGGTCATGGAGTAGGATTTTTTCTTAATGTTCATGAGCTTCCTGTTTCTATTAGTCCTTTGTCTACTTATGCTTTTAAAGGTTCTGAGATTGCTTCAATTGAGCCTGGGCTTTATCGAGATTCTCAATATGGCATTAGAACTGAAAATTTAGTTTTTGTGAAGCAAAGTTATTCAAATGAATTTGGAACTTTTTTGGAGTTTGAGAATTTAACTCTTGTGCCTTTTGAGAAAGAGTTAATAGTTACTGAAATGTTATCACAGGATGAATTAGACTATGTTAATAGTTATCATAAATTTGTGTATTTTAGTTTGAAAGAATATTTTAGTGGTGATGAGCTTAAATTTTTAGAGATATTAACTAGTAAAATATGAGATTTGTAAGCTTATTTGTAATATTGATTACTTTTAGTTTTGTGGGTTTATTTGCACTTTCATCTGATATGATTTTTCATAATTCTTATAAGGATGCTATGGATGATGCCAAAAAGTTACATAAAAATGTTTTAATACTTGTTGGAAGAGATATCGAAGATAATTTGATAAAAGATTTTTTAAGGTCGTTTGAAGATGATAAAGTTCTTAAGGCTCTTGCTGAAAACAATGTTTTTTTAATTATTGATGTAAATAATGAAATTTTTAATGAAATCAATTTGAAAAAAAGTCCAACCTTGTTTTTTGTTGATGCAAGGAGCGAGCAAATTAAGGCCGCTTATGTTGGTTTTATTAAGGATATTGTTAAGGGCAATCAAGAGTTTTTAAGTTATGCTTTAGGAATTTATAAATTAGATGATATTGTGCATAAAAAGAATAACTATGAAATTAGCACTCTTGATGACAAGGTTTTTTTTTATAAAACATTGGATGGCCATTGGAGATTAAGGGTGAATGGTCAAGAAAAAAAACTTGTTCCTTCAAGAATAGAGCTTAAGGAGTTTTTAGTATTTAAAGATGAAAGTGAGGATAAGCTTTATGCTTTTCCTAAGTCTAGGAAAGGTAGTATTTATTTTTCCGAAGCAGAAAACGAGGAATGGAAACTTTTTGGGCAAATAAAACCATAGTTTGAGTTTGGATTTGTTGAGAGTTTTATGGAATTAGTTTTTTATCCTGATGATCTATTGCGAGTAAAAACAAAATCAGTTTTGGATATTGATGATGGGGTTAGGAATGCTGTTTCTAAAATGATAAATTTGATGGATGTTAATAATGGTGTTGGGTTAGCAGCGCCTCAAGTGGGTCTAGATTCGTCTATTTTTGTGGTTCGAGAGAATACAATGTCAAAACCTTTAATTTTTATTAATCCTTTGATAACGGAAACCTCTTTTGAACTTTCTGTTTATAAAGAAGGTTGTTTGAGTATTCCTGGGGTTTATTATGATCTCTTGAGGCCAAAATCTATTATAATTGAAGCTTATGATGAAAATGGTGAATTTTTTAAGATTGAAAATTCAAGTTTTTTAGCCAGAATTATTCAGCATGAGATGGATCACTTAAAAGGCGTGCTTTTTATTGATTATTATGAGGATAAACTTAGGAATAAATTGTTGAAACTTTATATGAAAAAGAGGAGGCTTGTTAAGAGTTGAGGATTTTTTTTGCAAGTTCTGAGAGTATTGCTTTAGAAGTTTTCAAAAAAGTGTCAGACCAGTATAATGTAGTTGGTGTGCTAACTGCGCCTGATAAGCCTAGTGGCCGTGGACTTTCTGTAAAAGCTAATGACATTAAAATTGAGGCTATTAGTAGAAATATTGCTGTTTTAGATCCTTTGGTACTTAATTCTGATGTAATAGAAATGGTTAAGGGATTAAAGCCTGATCTTATGTTGGTTTTTTCTTATGGCAAGATATTTAGACAAGAATTTTTAGATATTTTTCCAATGGGCTGTATTAATGTTCACCCGTCTCTTTTACCAAAGTATAGAGGGCCTTCCCCTATTCAAACTGCTATTTTGAATGGTGATACTATTAGCGGAATTACTGTTCAAAAAATGGCTTTAGAAATGGATAGTGGCAACATTCTATCACAGAGTCAGTTTGAAATAAAGAGCTTTAATACAAGTTCTGATATTTGCCGATATGTTTCTTTAAGTAGCTCTGATATTGTTTTGGAAGCTTTAAGTAAGTTAAATGCAGGATATGTTGGCATTAGTCAAGATGCAAGCCAAGCAACATTTTGTTATTTTTTCAATAAGCAATATAGGGTTCTTGATTTTAATTTGAGTGCCTTTGAGATTAAAAATAGGATTAATGCTTGTAATCCTTGGCCATTGGCAAGGGCCAAGCTTGATGATTATGAAATTATTTTTCATAGAGCTGATTTTATAAAGACTAATGATTATAGTGATCATGCGATAGGACAAATTGTTTCTTTTGATCCTAATCGAGGTATTTTTGTGAATACTAAAGATGGGATTTTATTGTTGTTAGAGCTTCAAAGAGCCGGGAAAAAGGTTATGGATTATAAGTCTTTTTATAATGGGAATAGAGATTTAGTAGGTAAAGTTTTTCTTAAATTTTAAACATAAGGAGATAACATAATATTGAATGATGAGAAACCATCAAATAGTAATTTATTTTTAGAGCGTAAAGATCGAAATGTTATTGATAATTTATGCAAACATGATGAAAGTTTTAATAGCAAAGTACTCACTTTGCCTAAGTATATAGTTAAGGGATTAGTACTTACTATTTTTGGTTCTTTAATTATTTCGTGTGCGATATTTTTTATATTTCTAAAGGGAGACGATATTGTTATCGTGCCAAATCTTAGTGAACTTTATCTTGAAGATGCAATTACTGAACTTCAAAACAAAGAACTTATTCCTTATGTCGAGCTTAAATTTTCATCAACTTATCTTGATAAGGGAAAGGTAATAGATCAAAATCCTAAGGCAGGTACTGTTTTAAGACTTGATAGTAAGGTTAAAATTTTTGTTAGTAAAGGGGCTGTAATCAATAAAGTTGATAATTTCATTGGAAAAAATATTGATGATGTGGTTATTAATTTGAACGCCAATGCTATTAATAATAATAGGATGCTTTATCATTTGTTAAAACCCATTGAAATTGAGAGTACTCTTCCAAGAGGTATAATAATTCGACAAGAGCCATCTCCAGGCACTAAGATTGCAAGCTTAATTGACCTTCAATTTTTAGTAAGCAAAGGTCAAGAGGAAATTCCTGTTAAATATGTAAAAAATTATGTTGGGCTTTATTATAAAGATGCTATTATTTCTCTTTTAAATGATGAGATTGATTTTGACGTGAATTTATCGACTGGCAGTGATTTGGGCAATGTGATTGCTCAGTCTTTGTCTGCCGGTAGTAAGGTTGAAAATTCAGATAAATTAATAATTACTATGAACAAACCAAGAAGTAGTAATACAGATGTTTTTGGTATTTTGACTTATAAATTAGACATGTATCCATCTAGTGTAGATATAATGGTTAAAGTAAAGGATTCTAGTGGAAGTAGTGCTTTGCTTTATTCTTTTAAATCCAAGGGTGGACTTATTAAATTGCCTTATGAGGTATTAAAGGGTTCAACGATTGAACTTTATATTTATGATAAGCTTGTAAATCGAACAATGGTAGATTGAATATTGAAGTTTATTGACATTTTTTCATTTTTATTGGTGTTTTTAATTTATTTGATAGGCTTTGATGTTTAAAGGAATATTATTATAAAAATATGTATTGTTTAAGATAATGCATATTATCTTTTAATAAATGTATTTTATATAAAAAATTTTATCTGAGTTTAATATATTTCATTGATGTTTATTTATTGCATTTTTGAGGTGATAATAGTGGATCCTACGATTGTAGATGTTTCTGTTTTTAAAATATTTGATGAAATGTTATAGGCATTAAAATTATATTTTTTGATTAAGTTTATTTCTTTCGTTATAAATCCTCTTTCTGGACCGATAATAACAACAGTATTTTTTGTTTTTATGTTTAAGTCAATTAGTTTGTGCTTGCTTTCTCTTTCAAGTAGTATTTTTGTGGTATCCGATTTTTCATATTCTATATTTTTTAAAACTTTTATTAGATTATTGCAAATGTTAAATTTTGGTATGTAGGTAATACCACCTTGCATGGCGCCTTTTATTAGATATTTTTCATATTCCTTTTCTTTAAAAAGCTTGGAGCATGAGTAGGATTTTTCGCTAAGTAAAGCATTAAAAAAGATGATTTCAGATATTCCTATACTTCCAAGGTGCATTATTATTCTTTTTGCTGCAATTGGTCGCACTAAACCAATTATTACTTTTAGCTTTTTTAGCTTATTTGACTTTGCTATTTTATGATTTTCTTTAAAAAAAAGTTTTATGTCTTTTTGATATACGCATTCATAAATGTTTTCCTCCCCAATAATACCAAATTTAAATGTTTCATTATTTTTAAGTTTTAATATCTCATTAATGTGTTTTACTCTTGAATCATTGAGCATGAGCCCTTCTTTAAGCTCATTTTTGTTTATTAGTATCAAGTTCATTTCTATATTTAATTCCTTATTAATTATATTGTATTTGTGTTATAATGAAAAATCGATTGATTTAGGAGAAAATATGGCAATTAGTTTAACTAAAGAGGAATTTATTGATAAGGTTTTTGATTATAAAAATAATAAAGAGTGGAATTTTAAAGGCAAAAAACCTGCAATAATTGATTTTTATGCTGATTGGTGTGGCCCATGTAAAATGCTTGCTCCGATTTATGATGAACTTTCAAGAGAATATGGTGATAAGATTGATTTTTATAAGGTCGATACTGATAAGGAACAAGACGTTTCTATAGCTCTTGGTGTACAAAGTCTTCCTACTATTATTTTTGTTCCTGTTGGAGAAAAGCCAAAGGTTTCTGTTGGTTTTATTCAAAAAGATTCTTTTGAAGATACAATTAAAGAGTTGTTTAAAGTTTGACATGTGTAGAGGATATTGATAAAAAATTGAAATCTTGTCTTTTTATATAATATTTTTTTAAGTTATAATTGTTCTAGGATATAGTGAATTGGTAAAAGAAGAGTTAAACTTATGGGCAGAAGGTATTGAGTTTAAGCATTGGGATGTTTATTATAGTTTTATTTTATCTGTTCTAGGTTTTCTTTGTGTTGAAGAATATGAACTTTCCGTTATCCTGTGTAACAATGAGTACATTCAAAAGTTAAATAGTGAATTTAGACAAAAATCCGAGCCCACTGATGTTTTATCTTTTAATTATCTTGAAGAAAGTGGACAAATAAATCGTAAAATACAAGGGGATCTTATAATATCTCTTGAATACTTAAAGTTTAGTTCAGTAGAATTTAATGTTGAAATGTATGATGAGCTTCAAAGGAATACTATACATGGTATTTTGCATTTAATAGGATATACTCATGAAACTAATGACTTTCAAAATGAAGAGATGTTAATTATTCAGGAAAAAGTTTTAAGAGAAACCAGAAGGGTATTTTGATGTTCAAATTTTTGAATTTTAAAAATAGAAAAATTAAAGATGTTGAATGTAAGAATATTGAGGAACAGTCGAAATTGGAAACATCTTTAATTAGGAATTTTAATTCTCTTAAAGAAACAATTGTTAAAGAGATTATGATCCCAAGAATAAGTGTGATTTTTGTTGATTATGCTGGGAGCAAAGATGAACTTTTAAAAGTTGTAACATCTAGTAATCATTCAAGATTTCCTGTTTATAAGGAAACAATAGATGATATTATTGGGATAATTCATACGAAAGATATACTTTTGCATATGTGGAAGAGAGATTTTTATGAAATAGATCTAAAAGATATTATGCGAAAGGTTATGTTTGTCCCTGAGAGTAAGAAGATTGATTCGCTTTTAAAAGAATTTCAGGAAAATCATGTTCATATTGCTATTGTAGTTGATGAATACGGGGGAGTTGCAGGTCTTGTTACACTTGAAGATATTCTTGAGGAGATTGTGGGTGATATTCAAGATGAGTTTGATAATGAACTTGATGAAATCGTGCCTCTTGATGATGGAAGCTATCTTTGTACTGCTAGAGTTTTAATTGAAGATTTAAATGAAAAACTTGGATTGAGTCTTCCAGATGGGGATTTTGATACTCTTGGGGGATTTGTGTATGATTTATTTGGAAGAATTCCTTTAAAAAATGAGAAAATAGAATATAACAATCTAACATTTACCATTAAAAATATGCATCAAAGGAACATTAAAGTAATAAAAATTTCCCATAAGGAAGGTTTATGAATTTGAATAGATTCTTTATAATGCTTTTATTTTTAAATTTGAATTTTGGAAATTTCATAGGTGCTACTACAACTGCAATCGAGTATTATCAAAAAGCACAATCGTATTATCTTATGCAAAAGTATTATGATGCTATTGACGAGCTTCTTGAGGCTGTAAAGATTAATCCTAATTATTATGAAGCATATAAGTTTATTGCAGAAATTTATTATCTATTAAAGATATATAATCAGGCTCAGTTTTTTATAGAAAAAGCCTATAAAATGTCAAATGGTGATACTGAATATAAAATTCTTTATGCAAATATATTACTTAAGAATAATGGGACAGAGCGGGCTAAGAAATTTTATTCAGAAGTTTTAGCTAAGCATAAAAACAATATTGATGCTTTAGTTGGGCTTGCTTCAATCTTTGAAGAAGAAGGTTTGTTTATTGCAGCTGCTAATTATTATCTGTCTATTCTTGAATATAATCAAACAAATTATCATGCATTTGAGCATCTTATGAATATTTATGAGAAATTGAGTTTGAATGATAAGGCGCAGCACTTAATAAACAAGGTAAGAGGCAATTTTACTTCTGTTCCAGATTTTCATAAAAGGGTAGCAGAATTTTCTATTAAGACTAATAGTTTAGGAGTTGCTGAGAAATATGCTCAAAATTATTTAATGTTGGTAAAAACTACTTATAGAGATTTTGGACTTGTTGATGCTTACCGTTTACTTTCCCTTGTTTATTTATATCAATCTAAGTATCAGGATGCTGTTGATGTTCTTAAGAAAGCAATACATATTGATCAAAACTCTGATGAACTTTATTATTTGCTTGGTTATTCTTATTTAAAACTTGAGAAAGTTGATAAAGCCGTTTTAAATTTGGAGAGGGCTAAAAGTATGAAAAAGGACTTGGAATTTTATAATATAGCTCTTGAAGAAAGTTTTTTTGTATCTGATTTTAGGAGTTCATTTAAGGAAAATAATAGTACCAATATAGCAATTTCTAAGAGATATGAAAGTGAAGCATTTAAGGCTTTTAAAAATTTAAACTTAGATAAAGCAGTATTTAATGCAAAGAGTGCTGTTGATATTTATCCTGATAATGATAGTGCTAGGTTTTTACTTGCTAAAATTTATAAGTTTATGAAGTTAGATGTAATTGCTTATGAAGAACTGTATTATTTAATAGAGCATAGGAAAGTTACTGATACTAAAATTTTAGATTTTTATGATGTTGTTGCATTTGATATTAGGAGTTCATTATTTTTTAAATATGGTTATAAAACCATTGGTGATTTAAATAGGCTTTATGATAATCAAACGGTATATAGAGTAGGTATTTTTACTCAAAATGAGAACAGGGTTTTTGGTGCAAATGATTTAATTTTAAAATATGCTGAGAGGATACTTGATCGTAATTTAAATATAGAAGTAGTTAATTATGGATTTGATTATAATAAGAATAAGGATTATTTGGTAAGTAGTTTTTCTGAAGAGTTTTCTTATGCAAGAAGTAATAATCTTGATCTATTTTTAATGTTCGATCTTGATGTAGATGTCTTTAAAAATACGGCTAGTTTAAAAGTAGATATTTTTTCAGGTAAGGCTGGTGTTAAAGTTAAGACTTTTAATTATAATTCGGGAGGAGTTCTTTACTTAAGTGATATTTTAAGTTCCTTCGCTAAAGATTTTAATGATTATTTGCCTAAAAAGGGGGAGATACTTCAGATTAAGAGAGATGATGTTCTTATTAATCTTGGGAATGTTAATGATGTAAAAAAAGGTGATGTATTTTTGGTGCTTAAAGAGGGGGCTTTAAAATATGCTAGTGATAATTCTAGTTTTGTAAATTATAGTAAGTCAGATATTCTTGGTGAAGTCTTGATTGAAGAAATCGGAGATTACATTTCTAGAGGAATTTTAAAATCACCTACTCTTTTAAGAGATTATATCCAAGAGGGATATACGGTTTTTATAAAAAAATAGTTTGACACTTGTGATTAATTACTTTATTATTTAATAAATTTTAGTAGATAATAAAAATGATGGAGGAGTTGTATGAAGCTAGCTATTAATGGCTTTGGGCGTATAGGTAGGAATGTTTTTAAAATTGCTTTTGAGAGAGGAATTGAAGTTGTTGCGATAAATGACTTAACAGATCCTAAGACACTTGCCCATCTTTTAAAATATGATTCAACTTTTGGAATATATAATAAAAAGGTCGAGGCGAGAGATGGTGCAATTATAGTAGATGGGAAAGAAATAAAGATTATTGCTGAACGAGATCCAAAAAATCTTCCTTGGGGAAAATTTGGAGTTGATGTTGTAATTGAATCAACAGGCGTGTTTTCATCAGCAACAAGTGATAGAGGTGGTTATCTTGATCATGTTGAGCATGCTGGTGCTAAAAAGGTAATTTTGACAGTGCCTGCTAAAGATGAGATTAAAACAATCGTACTTGGTGTAAATGATCATGAAATTACTTCTGATTTGAAAGCTGTTTCTAATGCTTCATGCACAACAAACTGTCTTGCTCCTCTTGCAAAGGTTTTGCACGAAACTTTTGGGATTGAACAAGGACTTATGACTACTGTTCATGCTTATACAAATGATCAAAAAATTCTTGATTTGCCACATGCTGATCTTAGACGAGCACGAGCAGGAGCTCTTTCAATTATCCCTACGTCAACAGGTGCTGCTAAAGCTGTTGGACTTGTTTTACCTGAACTTAAAGGCAAACTTAATGGCACTTCTATGAGAGTTCCTGTACCAACAGGTTCTATTGTTGATCTTACAGTACAACTTAAGAAAATGGATGTTACAAAAGAGGAGATCAATTCTGCACTTAAGAAGGCATCAGAGTCTAGGGAACTTGCTGGTATTTTAGGTTATACAGAAGATCCAATAGTATCTTCAGATATTAAGGGAAATTCTCATTCTTCAATAGTTGATGGTCTTGAGACAATGGTATTATTAAATGGTTTTGTAAAAGTACTCTCATGGTATGACAATGAGTTTGGATATTCTACAAGAGTAGTTGATCTTGCACAAAAGTTAGTGAAATAATAGAAAAATGATTTTGAGGTAGTTGTAAATGTCAATAAAAACAATAAAAGATTTTGACTTTTCAGGCAAATGTGCTTTAGTAAGATGTGATTTTAATGTTCCCTTAAAAGAAGGGAACATTACCGATGATACTAGAATTAGGGCTGCATTACCTACAATAGAGTATATTAAGTCTCAAGGAGCCAAGGTTGTCCTTATGAGTCATTTAGGTAGGCCAAAGGGAGAAAAAAATCTTAAATATTCTCTTATGCCCGTTGCTAAGCGATTATCAGAATTATTAGGACAGAATGTTAAGATGTTACCTGATTGCATAGGTGATGAAGTTGCAAGTGCTATTTCTTGTATGAAGAGTCAAGATATTGTTTTACTTGAAAATGTAAGATTTTATAAGGAAGAAGAAGACAATTGTGATGCTTTTGCAAAACAGTTATCTCAGAATGGTGATGTTTTTGTAAATGACGCTTTTGGGACTGCGCATAGGGCCCATGCTTCTACAGCAGGGATTGCAGCTTATTTACCAGCTGTTGGTGGATTTTTGATGGAGAAGGAAAATGAATTTTTAGGCAAAATTTTAAAAAATCCCGAGAGTCCATTTGTTGCAATAATAGGCGGTTCAAAAGTTTCTTCAAAAATTGCAGTATTGGAATCTCTTCTGCCAAAATCAAATGTAATGGTAATTGGCGGTGGAATGGCATATACCTTTTTAAAGGTATCAGGTTATTCTATTGGCAAATCTCTTTTAGAGGATGAATATATTGATGTGGCTGCATCTTTTTTAAAGCAAGCAAAGGAATTGGATGTAAAAGTGATTTTACCTCTTGATCATGTTGTTGCAAGTGAATTTAGAGAAGATGCTATTCCTGAATATATTGATTCGGTTGATATTCCTGATGGTAAGATTGGCATGGATATTGGTGAGAAAACTTTGGCAAAAATTGAAGAAGCTCTTATTAGTGCAAAGACTGTGATTTGGAATGGGCCTCTTGGAGTTTTTGAATTTAGTGCTTTTTCTAAGGGAACAGCACGGGTTGCAGAATGTGTTGCAAATTGTTCTGGAATTACGGTTGTTGGTGGAGGAGACTCAGTGGCTGCTGTGAATAAGTTTAATTTATCTGAAAAGATCACTCATGTTTCAACAGGTGGTGGTGCTTCTCTTGAGTATCTTGAGGGGAAGATTTTACCAGGTATAAAAGTTTTGGAGAAGTAAAATGAGGAAAATATTTTTAGCTGGAAACTGGAAAATGCACTATACAGGTGTAGAGGCTGCAGGTATTGCTAAGCAAATTGTAGACGGAGTTAAGTATATTAAGGATGATGTTGTGGTTATGCTCACTCCTGCATTTACATCGCTTTATAAAGTTTGTGAAGTTACAAGGGGAAGTAATGTTCTTCTTGGTGCTCAGAATATGTCTTATGAGGAGAGTGGGGCGAGAACAAGTGAGATTGCACCTTCTATGCTTTTAGAATTTGGAGTTGATTATGTAATACTTGGTCATTCTGAGTGTAGGACTTATCTTGGGGATACTGATGAGGTTGTAAATAAAAAAATTCTTTCAGGACTTAAACATCCATTTAAATATTTGATTCTTTGTATTGGAGAGACTCTTGATGAGAGAGAAAATAATAGAACTTTGGATGTTGTTTTAAACCAGATTAGGAGAGGATTAAGTTCCGTTTCTGAATCTGATCTTAAGAGAATAATTTTAGCTTATGAGCCTGTGTGGGCAATTGGAACTGGTAGGACGGCAACAAAAGAAGAGGCGCAGGAAGTTCACAAGGCAATTAGGCTTGAGATTGAATCATTGTATTCAAAATCAGCAGCAGATAATATTGTTATTCAGTATGGTGGTTCTGTTAATATTGATAATGTGGAAGATCTTTTAGGGGAAAATGACATTGATGGAGCATTGATTGGTGGTGCATCTTTAAAGGCAGATTCATTTTTAAAAATAGTTAGTAAGGTTGCCAAGTAAAGGGGTGCATTTTGGAGTTACTTAGATTTTTAATATTTATGTTTTTTATTATTACTTCATTTATGATTATTTTGTTAGTCTTGTTACAAGATGAACAAGGTGATGGTGTGGGGGTATTTGGAGGTGGCAGTTCTTCTATTTTTGGAGCAAAATCTTCAAGTATTGTTATAAGAATTACAGCATTTTTTATTACGATTTTCTTTATTTTTGTGATTGCATTGTCTTTTATTAATACCAAAAGAGTTGATAATAGTTTGTTAAAGGATGTTAAGACAAATGAAACAAATTCAACATTTTGGAATGATGATACAAATCAAACTAAAGATACTGTTAATGAAAAGACTTCAGATAAAGAAAAATAGTTCGAAAAATGGCTTGTCTAATATGTTATTAAATATTAGACAAGTTGGTTTATTGAAAGTTGATTAAAGTCTTATTGTGTTCCTTTAGATATTCTAAAGTTTGGCTAAAATGGTTTGAGCCTAAAAAGCCGTTATGTGCAGAATAAGGTGATGGGTGGCTTGTTTCAAGAATTAGGTGTTTTGAGTCATCTATTAATTCTTTTTTTCCTCGTGCAAAATTACCCCACAACATAAATACAACATTATTTAGGTTTTTTGAAATAATTTTTATTATTTCGTCCGTAAAAATTTCCCAACCAATGTTTTTGTGCGATGATGGTAGGCCTTCTTCTACTGTTAATATTGAATTTAATAAAAATACGCCTTGTACTGCCCATCGTGTTAGATCACCATTTGGAATAGTTTTGATTTTTAAACTTCTCTCTATTTCTTTGAAAATATTTTGTAGTGATGGGGGTATTTTGATATCTGAATTAACAGAAAAGGCTAAGCCATTAGCTTGTCTTTTGCCATGATATGGATCTTGTCCAATTATTACTATTTTTATGTCTTTAAATGGCAGAGAATCAAATGCATTGAATATTAACTTTGGAGGTGGAAAAATTTTACCTTTTTTAGTTTTATATTCATTTTTTATAAAATTTACAAGTCTTTTGAAATATCCTTTGGAAAATTCGCCTTTTAACATTCCTTTCCAAGATTCTTCTATCTTTACTTCCACTTTTATATTATATAAAAATAAATTGTTTTTTTATATTTTAATTGGATTTTATCGTTTTTTTATCATAAAATAATGTCTTATGAGCAATGATCTATCTAAGAGAATAGAGATTTTGTCTGAATTTATTACACAAAGAAGGCAAGAGAGAATAGATGAAGTGTTGAATAATCGCACGAATTATTTAACACTTGTACTTGAAGATATTTTTCAACCTCAGAATGCAAGTGCTACAATGCGTACAATTGAAATTTTGGGTCTTAGTGATATTCATATTATTGAGACCAATAATAAATATACTTTAAATCCAGGTGTTGTTCTTGGAGCTTCAAAATGGATAAATATAATGAAATATCAATGTGTTAAGGTTGCATTTGACAATCTTAAAGGTAATGGATATAAAATAGTAGCTACGTCCTTAGATAATAATTCTATATCTCTTGAGGATTTTCCGATTGATGCTAAAATGGCAATATTTTTTGGAACAGAATTAACAGGTCTTAGTCATGCAGTATTAGATAATGCCGATTTACATTTAAAAATACCAATGTATGGCTTTACTCAAAGCTATAATCTTTCTGTGGCTGTCTCAATAGTCTTTTATTCATTGATTAGTCGTTTAAGAAAAAGTTCTGTTAAGTATTTGTTGGATGATGATGAAAAATTGATTTTAAAACTTGATTATTATAGGAAAATTGTAAAGAGATATCAAGATATTGAAAAACTTAAGCTTCTCTAACTTTTAAAATATTTAGGAAATAATAGATAAAAGTATCAATTATCATAATTGCTATGGTAAAGATCCATGAGCTTTCTACCATGTTTATGTTATTACCAGGATATAACTGTGCTATCGTATGCATTGAGATATTAGCTAACATATAAGCTATACATGAGGAACACAGCCTTGATAAATTATGATTTATCAGTTTATTGCTTATATTTTTTTTGCCTAGTGTGGAATATACTTTTATGTTAATACAATTACATAGATATATAATATATGTTCCAGTGAAAATTATTGAAGTATAAAAAGCATTGTCAAATAATACTTTTAAATGTATGTTAGAAATGTCAAATTCATTTTGTTGAAAATATAACGTGAAATGAATCATTATTACAAAAGTTATATGTATGATCATGTTTAATGTTGTGGATTTTATTGCTGATTTATCATTATATTTTTCTGTAATTAGATTTAATGAGCAGAGAATTGATAAAAATGTTATTCCTGATAGACTCATTTGATGTTCAAATATAAATACTTTTTTTAATATAATAAGATTTGAAAAAATTGTCATCATGATATTAAAACAAAAGAGACCTGATTTTCCGAATATATAGTATAGCAATGTTAATTGTAGGTATACAAATATTATTAAAGTTATCCATAAAATTATGTCCATCATGTTGCTAATTATAACATAAATTGATAGGCAATAGTTAAATGGACGTTGCTATTATATTGAATTTTTTTTGTTTTGATATACACGTTTTGCAATGTAAATAAATGGGGTTCCTAGAATACCAGCAAATCCTTTAATAAAATATGTAGAAATTACTATATCCAAATAAGCTTCTTTGGGAAATATGTCGAAATATGTTGCAATGCTTACAAAGATTATTGTATCTATTAGTTCGCTTACTAATGTTGAGCCGTTGCTTCTTATAAATAAAAATTTTGGGAATTTATCTTTAATAAATTGATATAAGTATATGTCATTTAGTTGAGATATTATGTATGCGATAATTGATGCAACTAATAAAATTGGAATTGAAGAAAAAATGCTTTCTAAGCTTTTTAAATATATATCAGAACTATTTGTTGAAAAGTAAAGTTGAATATTTGTAATGAATGCAAAAGATATGAAGCTTATAAATCCAATATAGACTGCTTTCTTTGAAGTTTGTCGACCATAAAATTCTGATAAAATATCTGTTGCAACATAGGATGATGCATAAATAATATTGCCAAGTGTGGCGTTAAAACCAAATATTGTGATTTGTTTTAAAACTTGAATATTTGCAATAATTACAGATGATGTTACCCATGCAAATAATCCTTTTTGTCCAAAAAGCTTGTATATGATAATTAAAATGGAATAATTACAGATTAACATAATGAACCATAGAATTTCGTTATTCAAAGATATCCCTCACATTATTTATTATTTTATTTTTTGTTAATATATTAAATATATTAGAACTATTATAAGATTTTAGATTTTGTTTTGCAAATTAGATGATTTTGTCTTTGTGATTGCTTTATGCTATACTTTTGCTTGAAAGTATAATTAAAAGGGGATGTTTTGGATTTGACTAAAAACTTTAATAGCATAAATTGCAAGCAGAGTGAATCTCTTAAAACTTCTTTAATAAACGCAAGAAATAATAACTTTACAAGATCAAATTTTGTAAAGCCTGTTGCTGCTTAAATTAGCAGGGAGTTTTGTTGGATTTTGCTTTGAGGTTCAGCTTATACTCTTTTAAGACGTCAAAGCTTGCTTAAAAATGTTTCAAGTTAATTTTTAGGGACTTTTAAACTTGAGAGTAATTTGGTGGTTTGCTAGTTTTTCCAAGCCTTATTACTTAAATAAAATACTAGCTAAGCTTGTAGATATTTATGATATTATTTTTAGGACGCGGGTTCAATTCCCGCCATCTCCAATTTTGTTTTATCTTAACATATATCGTTTGAAGCATTATTTGAAAAGCGTCCTACCGGAATCGAACCGACATCATTAGCTTGGAAGGCTAAGGTAATGAACCATTATACGAAGGACGCATAAAGAACAGAGTTGATTCTATAAAAAAATGTATTTTATGTCAATTGATTTTATTGTTAATTTTGACTAGCATTTTTTTTATTTAGTAAGTAAAATTATGTTAACTTTTGTTTAAGCTGACACTAGTATAAAGACTTTTTGTGTGGAGGACTTGATGGGCGAGAGAGGGGAAGTATATTCTGATAAGTTATTTACAAATTCTGATAGAACTTATTTTTTTAATGTTAAAGAGAATAGAAAAGGCGATTATTTTTTGAATATTGTAGAGAGTAAAAAAAATCTTAATGGAGACTTTGAGAGACATTCAGTTTTTGTTTATGAGGAGAATATTGAGGAATTTGAGTCAAATTTATTAAGAGCGATTTCTGTAATTAAGAAAAAGGTTTCTGAGAATCCGGTTGCCAGAGGAGAATATCATAATAATGATTTTGACCGCCATAGAGAAAGGAGTAGGAACGATAATCTTGGTTTGGAGAAAAATTATCGTTTGTCAGATAAGTTTAGAGATGAGCATAATTAAATTTTTATTTAAATAAGTTTAAAACTTTTTCTGTGAAAACTTGAAATACCATATTTTTTAATTGCATTCTTATGTTCCTTTGTGGGATATCCTTTGTTTTTTTTAAGTTCATATAAAGGATAAACTTTATCGTATTCATCCATTAGTTTGTCTCTTTGTACTTTGGCAATGATTGATGCGGCTTTTATCTCATTGATTGTAGAATCTCCTTTAATTATTGCTTGGACTTTCTTAGCTTTGATCTTTGGAATAAATTTCCCGTCTATAAGTACCAAATCACAGTAGATATTGAGTTTTTCATATGCAGTTTGCATTGCAAGAAGTGAAGCATAATGGATATTAATCTCATCAATGATTTTATGTGATACTTCTGCAAATGCGTAATATGAGTTTTCCAGTATTAATGATGATAGGTATTCTCTTTTTGTTTTGTTAAGTTTTTTTGAATCATCTAGAGCATTTAAGAAATTGGGGCTTCCTTTAAAAATAACAGCAGCACTTAAAACAGGTCCAAAGATACAACCCCGTCCGACTTCATCAATTCCACAAATCATTACTATTTATTATAATATAAAATTATCCTTAGTAAGTTAATCTTATTGATAATTTAATTGGGAGTAGCTTTGTTTTTAGAAAAAATAGGACTTTTAGGTTTTAAATCGTTTGTTAAAATGCAGGAACTGAAATTAAATGGTAGTTTAAATTTTATTGTTGGTCCTAATGGTTGCGGAAAAAGTAATTTGTTAGATGCAATTCGTTTTTGTATAGGGGAAGATAATTTAAGTATTTTAAGAGTTAAACATATAACAGATTTGATTTCTGCAGCAAAGACAGGAGAATCCAATTTTGCTGAAGTGACACTTTTTTTTAATAATGAGGATTTATCTGTTAATGATTTTAGAGATAAATTTCGTATTAGAAGAAGGCTTTATAAAGATGGTACGAGTGAGTATTTTTTGAATAATGATACTTTAAATCTTAGAAGTTATACTAGTCTTATCAATAAGTTAAGGTTGAAGAATTCACCTTATATGTTTATTAATCAAGGTAAAATTGAAAAAATTTCTTCAAGTGGAAATATTAATTTGAAGTCTTTAATAGAAGAGGCAAGCGGAATAGATATGCTTAGGGTTGAAGAAGAACAATCATATAAGAGATTGGAAAAATCCAAAGACAATTTGAATTCTCTTTGGATTTTGAGAAACGAGTTAAATGAGAAATATGAAAAAATTAAAAATGATTTTTTACTTAAGGGTAAGTATCAGAAATTAAAGACAGATTTAGAGATATTGAAGAAAAATTTAATATTAAAAAGGCTCTTTAATATTAAATTTGAGTTGAATGAACTTAAGAATAAATTGGATATTAAAGATATAGATAAGATTTTATCTTTAAATAGCTTTTCTATTGAAAGTGTTAAGGAAAAGTTAGAATTTTATTCTTTTAGAGAAAAAAATGTTATTAAGAATATTGATGTGATTAAAAAAGAAATTGAAACTTTAAAATCTAAATTGCTTGAAATAGAGATCAGGATTCAAAAATTAGAGCATGAGAGAAAAGGGAAATTAAACTTGGCAAACATTCTTATAGGCAATAAAGCACAAATTGAATTAGTAAAGGTAGGTATAAATGAAGAGTTAATGAATTTAAATAATTCTCTTAAAGCTAAGAAACAAGATTTTTTTAGTGTTACTGATGAGATAAATAGGTATACTAGGAGTTTATTTGAAGTGATTGATTTAGTCTTATCAATTTCTAAGGAGAGTAACTTAGACGAATTTGAATTGCTAAAGAAAAATATTTTGAATTCTTTGAAGTTTTTTGAGGATACCTTAAGCATAAAGTATATTAAAGAGATTAGAGAAAATTTACTTAAATATATAGTCAAGGAAGATAAGCTTTTAAATGTATTAAAGGAAAAAATCGAACCTATATTTGAGCAAAATATTGATTTAAAGAAATTTTTGCGTGCAAAGAATAATTCTAAGGCTAGTCTTGCAAAGGAAATCACTACTATTGAAAGTTTGGTATCAGATAAAACTGTTAAATTAAATGAAATCTTGGGGGAGATTGAATATACAGAACTTTCTAGACTTAAGAATGAAGATGAAATTAAGTTAATAAATAGTAATTTAAGATTTTTATTTGACACTAGGGATGATCTTAAAGAAAGACTTGATAATTTGAACTTAAAGTTAGATGAACTAAGTTTGGAGAGAAGTGATATTAATATTAACTTGGATAAATTCTTAAGTGAAGCTAAGAATAGTGAATTAGTTGCTAGTAATGAGATTAATTCTTTAAATTTGCTAGATGCTTTTAGGAATTCATCTTATTATGAATATATGAAAAAACAAGCAGAATATGATGTTTTGTTTAATGCTAATTTAGATATTGAGTACGAGATAAAAAATTTTAATCTTGTTAATAAGAATTTAGGAAAATTTGAATTGACAGAAGATATGACAAAAATAGATGCTTTACAAAAAGAAATTAATATGATTGAATATAATAATTATATTTTTTTTAATGTTGAGAGAGAGTATAATGAGATAAAAGAAAAAGTTGAGAGAATAGATCTTCAAATAGATGATTTAAATTTGACTAAGGAGTCCTTAAATAAGCTAAGGAAAAAAATAAAAAGGGAGATTGATAAAAGATTTAATGATGCTTTTAGTGAGATTAATAATCATTTTATTTATTTTTTTAAGCGCATGTTTAAAGGCAATGGGAGTCTTTTTTATGATAAGACCTTAGGTGAAGTAGAAATCAAAATAGATTTTAAGGATAAGTTAGCTAAGGGGAATAAAATGCTTTCAGGAGGAGAACATTCTTTGATTAGCATAGCATTTTTGTTTGCTTTGTACTATTATTCTCCTGCTTCATTTTGTGTGCTTGATGAAATAGATGCTTCTCTTGACTTTGAAAATAGTAATAAATTGTCAATCCTTTTAAAGGAACTTGGTCAGAGAGTTCAATTATTGATCATAACTCATAATATGTATGTCGCTCAAGGGAGTAAAAATTTAATAGGTGTCACTAGTGATAATGGAGAAAGTGTAATATTTAATATATAATTTGTTAAGTATATGAAGGAATTTATTATGAGAGAGAGAAAATTTCGTTTTCAAAAATATTTTTTAATTTTGATCTTTTTATCGATTATTGTTTCCTTTCTTACTTATTTTTATTCATATAGAATGATTGATAAGAGCTATCATTCTACAACAGAACATTTAAATCAAAGGTTAAAATCACTTAATGTAGAGGATTTTTATTTTGATTTAAATTCTAACCTTAATATGGATGATTTTTTCTTTCCCAAGCCTGATCTTCCTGATAGTAAATTGGGGGATAGTGTAGTGCGTCATCAGTCAATTAGTGAAGAGCTTCTTAAGAGTCTTTGGGTGAAATCAGATAATTTGTTTAATATTGATTTAGAAAAGGAAAATGAATCATTAGTTGATAAAATTTTGGAAAATTATAAGTGAGTAAAAGATGTTTTATTTATTGTAATTTTTTATTTTTTATTATTAATGTAATATCTTTTTTTGCTTTAGAAAATCAATACAGTACTTATGAACTTAGTTTCAGTAGTGAAAAGCAGGAATTTTTGGTAAATACTAATTCAAAGTTTAATTTTTTTTTTAAGGATGAAGCTTGGATTTATATTAAGAATGTTAAAAATGATTCTTTTATCAGGCTTTTAGCAGAATCTTATCAGGATGGAGCTATGTTTACTTTTCAAACTTCAAAGAATGTTGGGATTATTATGTTAACTTTTAAATATCAAAATGTAAAGGATTCTAGGGAATTTACTAAAAATGTGATTTTGAAAATTGCTGAGGAGGATAAGTCTTCCAATTTAGGTGAAATGAAACTAAAGGATAATTTAGATTTAGATAAAGACTTTGAGCTAAGTAATAAGAGTTATAGTAATTTAAGCTTGAGAGATGTTATGAGGAGAGCTTTGAATTTGTCCTATATTAATGACTATAAGGGGGCAATTGCATTACTTAATAGATATGATTTTGGTGATAATGAATATACTCTATTAAAAGCCGAGCTTTATTATAAGAGTGGAGATTATTTAAATTCTTATTTAAATTATTTGAGTTTGAGGGATGTATACTTTAATAAGATTTTTTTAAATTTGATTGATCTTGGAATTAAGTTAAATAAAGTAGAAAATGTATTAAGAGATGTTAGGTTTTTAATAGGAAATAATATTGATTTTGGTGAGGATGTTTATCTTGATATTCTGGAATTTTTATTGGTTAATGGCGAGTATGAGTTTTTTTTGAATTTAAGTTTGTTATACTATCCAAAGTATGTAAATTCAAAATTTCCAGATAGGTATAACTATTTGTTAGGCAAATTATATGAGACTGAGAGTAAATATAAGGATTTTATAAAGTCTCTTAGTTACTATAAGATCGTTATTGATAATTATCCTTTTAGTAGTTATTATGAACTTTCTAAATTGAGGTATTTATTTTTAAAACGGTTTTTTTAGGAGAATTTGGTATGATTAGGCGTAGACTTACTAAACAACTTGAAGTGATTAAAGATTACCTTTGGGATATGAAGGAGTGTGTTCTTAAAATAATAGAAAATTCGTTAATAGCTTTGGAGTCTAGAGACAAAAATTTGGCTAAAAAGATTATTAATGAAGATGAAAAAATGATAGACGATTATCAGTATGATATTGAGGATTTGTGTGGGCGAATAATTGCTACTGAACATCCTGTTGCTACTGAACTTAGGGAGATTTTGGCAATTATTAAAATAATTAGTTCTCTTGAGCGTATTGCTGATCATTCTACTAAAATTGTGAAGGTCGTACTTCTTTTAGAATCTAATGTGGGTGATTTTTCTTCAGTTGACATTTATCAGAAGCCTTTAAGAGAAATGGCAGACACAGCAAAAGATATGCTTGCAAATATTTTTGATGCTTATTTTGATGGAGATTTTGTAAAAATACTTAAGATAGTAAAGTACGATAACATTATAGATAAATTGTTTTCAAGACAAAAAACTGTTGTGATTGATGCTATGAAAAGTAATCCAGAGAATTTGGATTATCTTTTAAATATATTATTTTTAAATAGTTTTTTAGAAAGAGTAGGAGATCATGTTGCAACGATAGGTGAGTTACTTTATTTTGTTAAAGTAGGGGAAAAAGTGAATCTGACCTAGAGAAGTATGTATGCATTTAAGTTATGCATAGACAATTATGAGTGTATTCATTCAGTTAATCTTTTGGTATACTGCTGGCATTATGTACTCTAGATTCTGATTATCTCTAATTGTTTCTGAATGACCAATGAGCAAATAAGAGTAATCTTTTAAGTGTTGATGAAATTTTTCAGTGAGTCTATTTCTAGTTTGTTCATCAAAATAAATCATTACGTTTCTACAGAAAATTAGATCGAATTTTTTCTTGAATGGAAAAAATTCATTCATTAGATTCAATTTTTTAAATTGAATCATTGCTTTAAGTATGTCTTTCACTTCAAATTTGTCATTTGTAAGTTTATTTAAATATTTGGTTTTGAGATGATTTGGAAGTGTCTTGACCCGATCTTCAGAATAAATTCCTTTTTTGGCTTCATGAAGAACAGTAATTGAAATATCTGTTGCTAGGATCTTTATTGTGCAGTTAATTTTGTTGTTATTTATGTATTCGTTTAATATCATTGCAATTGTATATGGTTCTTCTCCACTTGAGCATCCTGCTGACCATATTCTCATTTCTTCTTCTGACTCTGCCATTTGTTTAAATCTTTTGGGTAAAAATTTATTTTCAAGGAATTCAAAATGGTTGGGTTCTCTAAAAAAATAAGTGTGATTTGTTGATATTTTATCCACTAATTCTATTAAACATATTTGATTTTTTTGGGTTTCTAAGTAATTAATATATTCTGTAAAATTGGTCATATTTTTTGCTTTGATTATTGATGATAATCGACTTTCAATTAACAATTTTTTTTTCTCGTTAAGGTTAATACCAAAATTATTATAAATAATTTTGGTAAGCCTATTAAGCTCTTCTTGATTTATTTTAATGTTGAAATCGTTATTCATGTACATTATCTTTGTCTTTATATTATATTCTTTATTTTTAATCTATAAGGATCTATTAGTTCCAAAACATTTTACATATGTACTATGATACCAAAAATACTTTTTGATATAAATGTTTTAATTGAAATAATGTGTTAATTATGATATTTTAATATTTAAAATGTTATTTTATTTAAATTGTAAGGGTTGTTTTTATGCGTAAGAGAATAGATCAAGCAAAAGAAGTTGTGTCCAGAGTTGATTTTGATGATAAAAAGGTTGGAGTATGGGGGCTTTTAGCACTTGTTTTAATTGTATTTGGATTTATTATTGCACCCTTAATTCCAGGTTTATTTGATACTACTGATTCATCTAATTTAAAGTTTGGGTCTTATAAGGGACAACCAATTTATTATGAAAAAAATAATAAATTGGCTCAATATGTTAATTTTTACTCAAATTTTTATTCTAAATTAAAACAAAATAATAATCTTGATATGGAATATTTTATTTGGAATTTAGCTTTTATGAAATACGTTGAAGATATTGCCTTTCTTGATTTAGCAAAGACTAATAATTTTTATGTTTCAAAGAATATCTTAAATAAAAATTTAATGAGTTCTCCTGTATATTTGGACTCTAGTGGTAATTTTAGTCCCAAGAGATATAATAAAGTTTCCGATTATCAGAAGTTTAAAATTCATACTGAATCAGTAGAAAATTTGTTATCTTCAAATATTCAGGTTTTATTAAGCAGCAGTTTCATATTACCAGAGTCTCTTGTAAGTGCGATTAAGAGTATGAGTGAAATTAGACATAATATTGCGTATGTTGAACTTTCATATCAGGATTTTCCAAAAGATGAGGTGATCTCTTATGCTGAGCAAAATCAAAAGTTATTTCAGAGTTTAGATGTTGTTTCCATTCGTTTTAAGAATTTAAGGGATGCTAGTGATGCTTATGAGAAACTATCTAAGGGTATGCCTTTTGAAGAAGTTGCTAAATTTTATTCCGAGGACATTGCTAATTTTAAAGGTATTGCATCTTCTAAGAAATATTATTTTGATTTGGATCTTATGCTAGAAAAGAAAGAAGATCTTGGTGCAATTTTCTCTTTACAGGTAAATGAATTTACTAAGCCTATTAAATTTAAGAATGGCAATGAGTATGAAATATACAAGTCATTGAGTAATATTAATGATTTTGATAAAGATTCAGAGCATGATATTAGTTCTGTTAGAAGCTACATAGAAACTTATGAACCAAGTGTTATTGAAACTTTCCTTGAGAATAAGCTTAATAGTATTTTGGATGAAATTAATTCTGTTGAGCCGCAAAAAGTTTTAAAAACACATAATTTGGTATTGAAAGAAGATGTTGTTAATCTTGCATATGATATTAATATTTATCCTAGTACTTTAAAGGAATTGTCAGGTTTTAGCAATAGTAAAGATTTTTATGATGTTATTTTGGGTTTAAAAGAAGGGCAGTGGTCTAAGCCTTTTTTAGCAGATCACAGGGCGTATTTATTTTCTTTACGTTCACGTGTTAATAATGCTGATAATTTAATTAAGGAAGATCGTATTCTTAATAGTCTTTATCAAGCATATAATAGATTAGTGTTAGATTATGTTTTAAGGAAAAATAATTTTAAGGAAAATTTTAATGAGGCATTCTTTTCTTTACAGGATTTTAGTTTGAAAACTAGCAATTAGTATGTTTAGACATTGAAGTATTTTAGTATAGATAAAAATTATGTGATATGTGTTTTAAAAAATGGGTTATATTTTTTTTTGTGGTTTTATTTTCTTGTGTTAAAGGCAATAAGGATTTTATTATTTTTAATAAGGATAATGCAAAAGTTAGCGAAACAAATTATTTTACTGTAGATGTAAGTGGGGATATGGGGGAGAATGCTTTTGGTTCTCTTATTGACCTTAAGGGTTATAAAATTTTGTCAGTTCATCAAGAAAATTTAAATTTAGATGTTTATTTTGAACAAGTGGTTTTAGCACAAAATTTTGCAGATCTTAAAACTTATTTATTTATTGTTGGTTTTGATCCAAAAAGTCAAGGAGCAGTTGTTCTTTTCAAAACACAAGTATATATTGATTCTAAAAATTCTTACAATATGTATCTTGAAGATATTACTGGTGATTATGATTTTGATATAGTGGTTCAAGGCTTTTTAGATGAAGATTCGGTTTTGTATGTCTTTCAAAGAGCGATTTCTAATGATGTTGCATCGTATAGACCTATATTTTTTGATAAGGTGAATGGAAGTATTCTTATAAATAAGTATGATAGATCTTCAGCTTATGATGATAAGAAATCAAGGGAGAGTTATTCTATTTCTTTGGAAAGGTATGAGAAACAGGGGGAGGATATGATGGTGAGTAGAATAGAAAAATATGAGTATTCTCAATTGCAAGGTAAGTATTACCCTTCATCTGCTAGTGAGAAGGTTAGGCGGATAGATAACGATGTATATAAAACTTTAAAGAATTTGCCTAAAGAGGAAGTTTATAAATTTTTATATGGTGTTTGGTATGATAGTAATATTCATCAACATTTAGGTGGGTCAAGTCTTGGGAATGATTTATTTTTATCATTTAGTAGGAATCTTAATGAAATTAGTATTTTTAATAATAATTCTCAAGAAATTGCGCACATTGAGTATATCTCACGACCTGCTTATAATACTCTTAATATTAGTACCAAGTCTATTTTTTCAGACTTAATAGTATATAATTTTTGGATTAAAATCATTGATATTGATAATATTGAAATAAAAATTGATACTGGAACAGATGCTTATGATAAGTATGGATTTTCAGGTGTTTTTAAACGATTTAATGATTCTGTTTTGGATAAGAATAATAAAGATTCTTTTTTTATTCCAATTGGTAATTATGTATATAAGGATATTATTTATGACTTTTCTTATCCTAATCTTACTTATATTGTTGGAAATAACATTTACTATGGAATTTTTAATGTTTTTAATTTAAATAATAATTTGATACTTGAGTATGAAATTAGCATGGATGACAATAAGATAAGTAAAGCTTTTATTATTGAATATAGCGAGAGAATAGTGCAGCAGCAAAAATTTTCTACAATTCTCCTTAATCCTATTAAAATTTTGAAAGATGAAGTAAGCTTGGTGAAAGGACAAAAATTAAAACTTGAGAGAATAGAAAAATTGGGGTAAATTTCATGAAAATATTCAGGAGTATTGTCACTTATATTAATTTTTTTTTCTTTGTTTTGATTTTTACTGTTTTGTTTCCAGTATTTTTAATTTTTAAAATCTTTAGGTTTGAAGATTATTTTATAAAATTTAGTTTTACGTTAGTTCGATTTGTTATTAGAAGTAGTTTGTGGTTTGCTGGAATTAAGGTTGTTGTTACAAAGGATAATGATTGTTCTGTTAGTGAAGGTAGTGTAGTTATCATGGCAAATCATATTGCTTCAATGGATCCACTTTTTTTAATTTATGTTTTTACAAAACCCTTTGTGGTTATTGCTAAAAGATCACTTTTAAGCGTTCCGTTAATTAATTTGTTATTAATTTCTATGGGAGCTATTTTTGTAAATAGGAGTAGTATAAAATCTTCTGCTATTGCCCAGAGAAAAGCTGCTAAAGTTATTCGAGAGGGAGGAGTGATTGGGATTTTCCCTGAAGGGACTAGGAATTTAGGTGGGAAAACAAGAGATTTTAAAAGAGGTGCTGTTAATCTTGCTTTAAAGACACATTCTTCAATTGTTCCTGTGACTTTGCTTAACACAAATAAAATTTTTATTAAAAATTTAATATTGAATACAGGATTATCCATCTATGTACATGTTCATTCTTTAATAGATGTTTCTAATTTGATAGATGATGAGAAAGAAAGGCTTCATTTTATTGTTAGAGATAAGATAGTTAAAAAACTAGAAAAAATGAAAATTCAATATAATATTGATAGGAATTTAAATGAAAACAAATAGTTATGATGAGAGTAAAATTGTTACTTTATCTTCCCTTGAACATATTCGATTGCGGTCTGGGATGTATATTGGGCGATTGGGAGATGGTTCTAATATTGATGATGGTATTTACATTTTAGTTAAAGAGATCATCGACAATTCAATTGATGAGTTTATTATGGGTTATGGCAAGGAACTTTTGATCAAAAAGGAAAATAATGTCATTAGTGTAAGAGATTATGGTCGCGGGATTCCTCTTGGGAAGGTTGTTGAGAGTGTTTCTGTTATTAATACTGGTGCTAAATATAATGATGATGTTTTCCAATTTTCTGTAGGACTTAATGGAGTTGGAACTAAAGCTGTTAATGCTTTAAGCTCAAGATTTTTGGTACGGTCAATAAGAGACGGCAACTTCTTTGAAGCGATTTTTTCGAAAGGAAATTTAATTAATACTACAGAGGGCAAGTCTAATGAGTCGGATGGTACTTATATTGAATTTTTAGCTGATTCAGAGATTTTTGGTAAATATAAATATAGTGAAGATTTTTTACGGAGAAGGTTTTTTCATTATGCTTGCTTAAATAAAGGTTTAAAAATTAATTATAATGATCAGATTTTTCAATCTGATCATGGTCTTCTCGATTTTATAAATGCTGAGATTAAGGGTGAAGATTTGCTTTATGATTTTGTGTATTATTCTAGTAAGACTTTGGAATTTGCCTTTTCTCATACAAATAATTATGGAGAGACATATTTTTCATTTGTGAATGGGCAGTATACTAGTGATGGAGGTACCCATCAGACAGGGTTTAGAGAAGGTTTTGCTAGAGCTATTAATGATTTTCTAAAAAAAACATATTCGTCCACTGATATTAGAGAAGGACTTGTAGCTACCCTTTCAGTAAAGATAAAAGATCCTATATTTGAAAGTCAGATTAAAAATAAGCTTGGTAATATTGAGACCAGGAGTAATGTGGCTAAGGAAGTACAAAGGATAATCTTAGAGCTTCTTTATAAGGACAAGGCTCTTGCAAAGATTATTGAAAGCAAAGTTGTTGATAATGAGCGTCTTAGAAAAGAATTAAGTAGTGTACGCAAAGAGGCAAAAGAGAGAGCAAAGAAAATATCTTTTAAAATTCCTAAGCTTAAAGATTGTAAATTTCATTTTAATGAAAAGAGTATGCATTCTGATTCAACTATGATCTTCTTAACAGAAGGAGATTCTGCTACAGGTTCAATGGTGTCTTGTAGAGATGTATATACACAGGCTATATTTTCTCTTCGTGGTAAGCCACAAAACATGTTTGAAAAAAATAAATCTGAAATATATAAAAATGAAGAACTTTACAATATGATGGTAGCGCTTGGGATTGAAGAGTCAATTGAGAATTTGAGGTATAATAAGATAGTCATTGCTACAGATGCAGATTTTGATGGTTTTCATATTAGGAATTTACTTTTAACATTTTTCTTGACTTATTTTGAAGATTTGGTTTTGAATGGACATATGTATATTTTAGAGACGCCGCTCTTTAGAGTAAGGAATAAGACTTCTACTATATACTGTTATTTTGAAGAAGAGAAGCAAAAGGCTATTCGTGAGCTTAAAAATCCTGAAGTCACAAGATTTAAAGGGCTTGGAGAGATTTCTCCAAGCGAGTTTAGGAGTTTTATTGATGTTGCTACTATTAGACTTACAAAAGTGGATCTTATAAACATTAAGGAAATAAAAGAACAGCTAGGGTTTTATATGGGGCCGAATACTCCTGAGCGACGAAACTTTATTATGGAGAATTTGATTTAATGGATATTAAAACATTACTTAAAGATAATTTTTTACAGTATTCATCTTATGTCATTAAGGATCGTGCAATTGCCAGTGTTATCGATGGATTTAAGCCTGTGCAGAGACGAATCATACATTCTCTTTTTGAGATGAATGATGGTAATTTTCATAAGGTTGCAAATGTTGTTGGAAATACAATGAAATATCATCCGCATGGAGATACTTCAATTTATGAAGCACTTGTTAATATGGCAAATAAAGATTTATTTATTGAAAAGCAAGGGAATTTTGGTAATCTTTTAACAGGAGATCCTGCTTCTGCATCGCGTTATATTGAATGTCGATTAACCCCGCTAGCATTTGAAGTGCTTTATAGCAAGGAAATAACCTCTTATGAAGCTTCTTATGATGGTCGTAATTATGAACCTTTGATTTTTCCTGCCAAGATTCCTGTAATACTTATTCAAGGGAGTGAGGGCATTGCAGTTGGTATGGCGGCTAAAATTCTTCCTCATAACTTTAATGAGATTTTGAGAGCTGTTAAAAGTGAGTTGCTTGGAGAAGCTTATGAGCTTTATCCTGATTTTCCAACAGGTGGCATAGTCGATGTTAATGAGTATGCTGATGGAAATGGCAAAGTTTTGGTACGTGCAAAAATTGAGCCTACAGATGATAATAAGGCTATTTTAATAAAAGAATTGCCATTTGGAGAGACTACTGAGAGTTTGATAGCTTCAATTGAGAGGGCTATTCGGAAAAATTATATTAAAGTCTCAAGTATTAATGATTTTACTACCGAAAATGTAGAGATTGAATTGACTCTTCCAAGGGGAGTTTATGCGAGTGAAGTTATTGAAAAACTCTATCATTATACAAATTGTCAAGTTTCTATTTCTGTTAATTTGCTTTTACTAAGTGAGAGATATCCTGTTATTTATACTGTAACAGATATTATTAAGTTTCATGCGGAGCATTTGCAAAAAGTTTTAAGGATGGAACTTGAATTGGAAAAAAATAAAATACTTGAAAAGATCTTTTCTAAGACCTTGGAACAAATATTTATTGAAAATAAGATTTATAAAATTCTTGAGACTATTGCTAGGGAATCTGATGTTGTTAATATTGTACTAAGTGAAATTTTAAATTATAGAGATAGTTTGTATAGAGAGATTGTTGTAGATGATATTGAAAGTTTGCTTAAGATTCCTATTAGAAAGATAAGTATGTTCGATATTAATAAGAATAATAAAGATATTCGAGCTCTAAGTAAAGAATTAAAGAGTGTAGAGAGTAATATTCATTCAATTAGAGGTTATTCAATCAATTTTATTGATAAGCTTCTTGCAAAATATTCCAAAATTTATCATAGGAAAACAGAAATATCCCTTATTAAGTCAAAGAACGTTAGGGAAATAGCTACTAAGAATATGAAAGTTTATTTGAACTTAGAGACAGGTTTTGTTGGAACCAGTCTTATTGATGGCGAGTTTATTGGTAATGCGAGCTATTATGATAAAATATTGATATTTAAGAGGAATTCTTATGTTTTAAAAAATATTGAAGATAAAACTTTTATTGATAAGAATAATGTGAATGCTTTAGTTTATGATATTAATAATTCTAAGGATCAGGTGTTTTCTATAATTTATTTAAATAAATCTGATAATTTTTATTATGTTAAGAGATTTAAGATAGATAAGTTTATCACTGATAAGATTTATGAATTTTTAAATGATGGGGATGAATTTATAGATTTCGCTTTAGAACCAAAATTTATAGAATTTTTTACCAGTAGAGATGTCGTTAAGATAATTGATATTAATGATTTTATGATAAAATCACGGATGTCTGTGGGTAGGAGAATTGCAAGCAGTGCTATTAAGAAAGTTAAGTTTAAGTAAATTTACAGGGAAGTTAAAGATTGAATAATTTATTTAAGGGATATATAATGTGGTATATGTTGCAAACATTGATCGGTTTGTTTGGAGGGTATTTATGCAAAAAGTATTGATTGTAATGTTGTTTTTTGTTTCTATTGTTGTTGGTTTAGCCCAAAGTTATGATGAGATGGCGGCTGATAGTGTAGTGACTACTGGTGGCAATTTGGAGAAGTTGTTGCTGTATGAAACTTATAAGAAAAATCCTTTAGTGCCTTTTTTATTTAATTTTTTTGTGGGTTTTGGTGTAGGATCTTTATTGCAAGGTGATATTACTGGTGGATTATTGGTTTTAGGCTTTGATATTTTGGGTTTAGGTTTAGTGAGTTATGGTGCATATTCTATGAGTCAATTTCATTCTGTTGGTGATATTAGTACACCAAAGGTTGCATTATCTTTGGTGACTTTAGGGGGAATTACTTTGGCTTTAACACGAATTGTTGAAATTATACTTCCCTTTACACATGCGTCTAGTTATAATAGGAAACTTCAAGAGAATTTGGGAATATCATTGGGAGGATTTCAGCCTGAATTTGATATAAATTTTAATGGAAATGCTGGGTTAGTTTTCGAACTTGCTTTTACTAAGAAGTATTAATTATTAAATTCTGTCTAAAGTATTTTATTATTGTTTAGACAGATGATATTTAATGTTTCGTTCAAGTGGGGGAGAAAGTTATGTTAATTTATCTATATTGCTTAATTTCACGAGCCAAATCTTTTTTTATGCTTTTATGTTTTAGCACTTCTCTTTTATCAAATAATTTTTTGCCCTTACATACTCCAAGTTCTACTTTTATTAGTGCATTTTTCATATAAATTGAGAGAGGAATTAATGTATATCCTTCTTTTTCTTTAAATTTTTTTAATTTTTGTATTTCTTTTTTTGTTATAAGAAGTTTTCTGTGTCTTATTTCTTCATGATTAAATATGTTACCTTCTTTGTATCTTGCTATATGTAAATTTTCAAGCCAAACTTCATTTTTTTTAATATTAGCAAAACTATCATTAAATGAAAATTTTTTTAGCTTGATAGATTTAACCTCAGTTCCTTTTAAAACGATTCCACAGCTTATCTTATCCTCAATAAAGTAATTGAATTTTGCTTTTTTGTTTTCAAGCAGTAATGAGCTCATATCTATTCCTTTTCAATAACTATCCTAAATCCAATGTTTGGTGAACACCAATGTTTTAAGAATGAAGCTTTAGTTGAAGGTTTAAGCGTTGGATTGTTATTATAGTTATATGTTCTAATTTCAGTGATTAGTGAATTAAAGTTTGAGTTTTCAGGATATATATCGTTTGTGTCTTGAAATAAAAAGGATTCATTGAAACTTGAGTTTTGCATTAAATTCCAAAAACCGACTTTTTTAGATATTTCATTTATGTTGAGACTTTCTATAGCCTTTGGTACTTCTTTTTGATATAGTTCCCATTCTTGAGATATAGGAAGTCTTGCTTTAAATCCTTTAGGTAGATTTGAAGAGTACCATCTAGCGTATTCTATTGCTGCGTGATAAGATATGTGGGTAATATCTTCATTTGAAGACATTTGTTTGAAGGTTTTAAGGTAACTTTCATCTACGAGTTCTTTTTTTATCAAATTATCTTTATTATTTAGGGTCCATTTTGGATTTTCGTTTAAAAATTTTTGATATTCGGCTTTAGTCACATTTTTGTTTTGAATTAAGAATTCTTTCAACTTATATGTAGTTTTAAGTGTGAAATTTTGTGAATATAATTTGTAATTTTGGATACTTGCAATATTTTGTGACTTTATTTTTTTAAAATTTGTTAGAGGCAAATTTATATTTTTAGTTTCAAATTTTAATATTTTATTTTCGTTTTTTAATTTTTTTATTAACGTTTTAAACCATGTTTCATTGGATATTTGCTTTTGTTGTTCTTTATCTAGGTTTTCGAAAAACCAAATTATTGCTCTATCTTCTAGGTTAAAGTTTTGTTGTAAAGATTTCCATATTTTTTGATTGTTATTATCGTTTATTGAATATATGTTTTTATATGCTACTAGAAAGTCTTTAAATATTGTGTCTGAATGTATGTATGCAATGGAGGTTTTAAAAAATTTTTTTATGTGTTTTGGGCTGCTTTGTAAATCATTTACAATGAATGAAAATATGGGAATTAATTTTGTATTGTCATTAGTGTTTTTGATTTTTGTCATAATCGATAATTCTTTTTGTCTTTGTGCAATAATCTTATCAGGATCTTTTAGTTTTAAATCAATGTTAAGTTGATAACTTGTGAAAAATCTATGTTGTATCTCAATTTTTTTTTCATAAGATTCGAAACCTAGTCGTTGAATTTTTATAGTTCCTTTAGTAGCATTGATATATTTTTTTAAAGGAGTTCTTCCAATATACTTTTCGTCTAGATAAACATGTGCATTGTTGATATTAGTTTTTATCTTTAAATATGCTCCAGGATTGTTTAATTTGGTATTTATGATCAAACTAAGTATTATTATTAAGGGTAGAATGATTATTGTAAATGTAACATAAACTTTTGGGATTATGCCTAATATTGGTTTTAACTTTACTGTAAGTAATTCCTCATTAATATTAAAACCATCATTCTTTTTGAACATACATAGTGATTATAGAAAAGTATTAAAAGAAATTCAATATTGCGCATGTTTTTATTTGTACTGATTTAAACAATACAAATGGCATTATCTGTGCTTAGGTTAAGATCTTAACTTTTTTTCATTAAGTTGATGGTTATGAAGATATTGATAATTGTTGATTTTATGTATAATTTATTTTTAAGGATCAGTAGTGTGTATTTAGAAAAATTAGATAAGTTTGCTAACTTTTTAGTAGAGATTATTGAGAGATATTTAACTTATAGGAAGAAAAGGAAGTATTTTTGTAAATTGAGAGCTAAAAGACGAGGTTTTGTGCTTAATTTTTTACTTGAACTTTTGGGAGCCTCGATTTTTGTTTTAGCAATCAATCAATATTTTTTACAAGCATATAGAATTCCATCAGGCTCGATGGAAAATGCTCTTCAGATTGGAGATTTATTATTCGTCGATAAGTTTTCTTATGGCCCTGAACTTTTACCGGGAATATGTAAAGTAAGTGGAATCAAAGAGCCAGATGAAACAGATATTGTGATTTTTGAAAATGTAGAATATCAATCAAGAGGTCTTTTTTTTGATATTTTGCATAGATTGCTTTATATGTTGACTTTCAGCTTTGTTGATCTTGATAGGGATGAGAATGGAAATCCTAGTGTTAGATTTCTTGTAAAAAGAGCATTGTTTGCAGATGGTAAGCTTGTAAGATTTCGAAATGGGGTAGTGTTTGTTAAGAAAGAAGGTGAGGAAAATTTTGTAGAAGAAGATTCTTATAAAGTTTCATTAGGATATAATTATCGTATTAAGAAGCTTATAGAAGCTTCCGATTATAAAGTTTATGATAATCTTGCTATGTTTATTGCATTAAATCAATTGAATGTTAATTTAGATGATATATCTGATTTTTCGTTTTTTAATATTAGAGAAGTTGATAGGTTTGAAATTGAAAGATTGGAATATCGTTATTTAGTAGCTTTTATGCCGTATGTTGATTATTATATGGAAAAGGCAATAGTTAGAGATTATGGAATATATGTACCTTATGGGTATGTATTGCCTATTGGAGATAATAGAGATAATTCTTATGATGGTAGATTTTTTGGCGTTATAGATAAAAATAAGATTCTTGGTAGAGCTTTTTTCATGTATTTTCCTTTTTATAGGATAGGGTTGATTTAAGTATGGCAGCGTATTTGACTTTTGAGCAAAGACTTTTAAGGAAAAAGAGAAGACAAAATCTTTGTAAAATGATTCTGTTGTTTTTGGTATTAAATTATATTTTTATGAAATTTGTTTTACAGATTTGCACTTTTCAAGGCAATGAAATATTACCTTCAATAACAAAAAATGATAGTTTGATTTTTATTTCAAAATATATGAGATCTCTTTTTGGTTCTTTAAAAGTAAATGATATTGTGCTTTATGAAGATTTAAATTTAAGGAAAAATTTTGTTTTAAATTTTATCAGTGATTTATTGTTTTTGTACAAAATTTTTAATTCAAAAAGGTATAAAATTGCTAAAATAGCTGCTATTCAGGGAGATTTAGTTTATGTTAAAGGTTTTGATGTATTGGTTTATAGGAGCGCTAGTAATTCTTATTATTTGAATAGTAATTTTATGCGTGGTTATAGATTAAATGATTTTTTTAGCACTAATGAAATAATTAAGTGTTTTTCTTTAAAGAAAAATGAGTTTTTTCTTTTAAATGAGGATTTAAAGATTTTAAATGATTCTAGAGTATTTGGACCTGTTAAACAATTCCATATTTTGTCCTGCTTAATATTGAGGCTAATGGATTATAAAATTGTTAAATAAGATTTTTGTTGATGCTGATTCTTGTAATTTGCGTGTAGTCAAATTCTTACAAAATTTTGTATCCAATAGGAATGTGGAGCTTATTTTAGTTGCAAATAGGCATTTAAATTTAAAGATATTAAATAATACTTCTGTTAAAATTGCAAGAGATGTTGATTCTTTAATTCTAAGATTAATTGATAGGAATAGTATGGTTATTACTAGAGACATATCATTTGTTAAAAACTTATTGAATTTGAAAGTTAAAGTTATGAATGATGAGGGACAAGTTTTTGATACAAATAATATTAATTATTTGTATTTTAGATCTAAATTAAATATTAATTTAGGCATTAAAGTTAAGAAATATTTTCGTGAGGACGCTAATCAAAAGAAGTATTCAAATTTTGCAATGAATTTTCATAGTTTATTCTTTAATTAACTTTTTATTTTCAATTTTCCATAATCCTTTTCCTTGGGTTAATATGTAAATTGTTTTGTTTGATATGGGTATAATATCATTAAGTCTTGTTTTGCTTAATTGTGAACCATTATAAGAACCTGGTAAGACAGATTCTGAAGGTGCTTGAAGAGTAAAGGTATCCTTATCTTTGATAAGTTCTATAAATCCATTATTGCTTCCGATAAGTATTATTCCATCAACTTCTCTTGCAAAGTATGCATTAAAATCTCCTATTCCATCGTGATTGAATATTGGAGCTTGGTAGTTATTTTTGCTTGAGTATATTTTGAATTTATTATCTGATGTATCATCTTCTTTGCCAGTGAGTACTAGAGTTTCTTCAGACCCACGGATGCTTGTTTCAATTATTGCCATTATTTCATTTGTTGAGTTAATCTTTTTAACTTCAGCACCATTTAATTGCCAAATTTTTGCAAATTTACCTGTAATTAATTTATTTTTATTTGAAATTTGGTAAAATATATCATTATTTGTTGTACCGTTGGGGGTTTGATTAGTTCCATCTATATCTATGATAATTTGGTTTCCCTTTTCTTCTAATGCTAGAATGTAAGCCGAAGTAATGCCGTTTGTACTTATAGATTTTAAGAATTTAATTGGGATTAGGTCTTTGTGAAATTTAAGTTTCCAGTTATTGTTTTCAAGAGAATAGAGTTCTAGCTTGCCATTTTTATTTTGGACTAATAAATATGTTGTGCCTGATATGTTTACAAGGTCAATTACAAATTCATAAGAGTTGCTAAAGTTGACTCTTGTTACATTGCCATTTTCTTTTTTAAATAAATGCATGGCTGCAATGTAAAGGGTGTTATTGACTAATGAAATTCCACTAGGACTTGAGCTGTCTAAGATGTTATTTTTACTGTTTATTTTTTGCAACTTGCTGAGCTGAGAAAAGATAGATTCACTTGAACATGATAAGATTAATATTATTAATATTGTTATCGTGAATTTTTTAAGATCTTTTTTATCCATATTTACCTACAATTTGTTGATATTCACTATTATTGAGAGTGATATTAGTAAAAAATGTCCGGTTTTAGCCAAATTGCCAAATTCAAACATTGTCCACCATGCAGTTGTAATGCCTAAAGCCCATTGGTAGTTGAAATTCCATAATATTCCAGAACCGATGGATATTATAGGCATTGCATCGAAAGTTCTTAAGTTTGAGATACTATCGCTTTTATCGCCGTAAGAGCTTAGAGAAAATCCTATATTTGAAAATATTGGTATTTGAAAGAGTTCTCCTATATCAAAGACATATGTTGTTATAAAGGTAATAGGTACTGTACTGAATGTTTTCCCTATGCCAGAATCAGGATTTAATAAGTTAAATGAGTGATTGATATCAAAATTAAACAGGTATCTAAGTTCTAAACCTATAGCTAAGTTATTTAGGATATGATATTTGTATTTGAGTGCTCCAATTCCTCCCGGGTACAAATTTGAAGAAAAGACCCTTGATAAATCGTGGTAAAAGAGGGGAACTCCTAAGCTTAAATCTACTTCCATAACAGAGTTCTCGTTTCTATCAATTGAGTATGCCTCCGTTTCATGTACGTTTATATGTAACAAGAATATTAGAATAAGTTCTACTAAAAAATTTTTTCTCATTATGCTCCATTTCAAAAACTCTTTGCTTACGAGTTATTATATTGAAAAATATGTTTTATTACAATTAATTTTTGTGTGAGGCTGTTTTTATTTATTCATACAATATAAGTATAGTATAATATATTGTTATAATATTGATTTAAGTTGGTGGAGAGGGGGTTTGAGTTGAGTAATGTTTTTAATGGTAAACTTTTTGCAAGTCAGTATTATTTATTTCTTAAAGAGTTCTTGAGTAATCATGATTTGGTGAATAAAGTTTCTTTAAGAGTGATTTTAGCCAATGATAATCCTGCAAGTAAACTTTATGTTTCTATTAAGGAAAGAGTGTCTAGAGAAATTGGTATTAATTTTAATGTTATTAAGTTGGCTGGGGATTTTGGACAGGATAATATTTTGCAATTGATTGAGGCTGAAAATGTAAATGAAGATACTGATGGAATTATTGTGCAGTTGCCCCTTCCTGATACAATAGATGTAAATATGATTTTAAACAGTATAGTGAGTACAAAGGATGTGGATGGGCTTTCTGATATTAACTTGGGTAAGTTAATTTTATGTGATAAAAGCGGATTTATTCCTTGTACAGCCCTTGCTGTTTTGAAAGTTTTGTTTGATGAGAGAATAGAAACTTCTGGTAAGACTGTTGTTGTTCTTGGAAGAAGTTCTCTCGTTGGAAGACCTATTTCTATTTTGCTTTCTTGTAAACCTTATGATGCTACTGTGATTACTTGTCATAGTAAAAGTACTAATTTAGATGTTTATGTAAGGCAAGCAGATATTATTATTTCTGCTGTTGGTAAACCTAAATTAATAGATGCTAGTATGATTGATAGGAATCCTTATGTTATTGATATTGGTATTTCTAGGGTAGGAATTGATGGTCATGATGTTCTCTTAGGGGATGTTGACTTTGAATCGGTTAAGGAAAATGTTAAGTTTATTACTCCTGTAGTGGGTGGAATTGGTCCTGTGACAGTTCTTATGTTGATGTTTAATACGATTAAGGCTCATTTAATGAGGCATAATAAGTTTGATATCTTAGAAAAGTTAGTAAAGCTAGTGGAGGTTTGAATGTCTGGTCATAGTAAATGGTCAACTATAAAGAGAAAAAAAGGTGCTCTTGATGCTAAGAGAAATAAGATTTTTACTAAATTAATTCGTGAGATAAGTATTGCTGCCAAAATGGGTGGAGGTGATATTATTTCTAATTCTAGGTTGCGACTTGCTGTTGATAAAGCTAGAGTTTCTAATATGCCTAAAGATAATATTGAAAAGGCAATAAAGAAGGGTATTGGGGATAATACGGGCACTGAATATTTTGAGCTTACTTATGAAGCTTATGCACCTTATGGTGTGGCTTTAATAATTCAGTGCTTAACGGATAATAAAAATAGAACAGCAAGCGAGATACGGAGTGTTTTCTCAAAGAGTGGTGGTTCTCTTGGGGCTCCAGGTTCTGTATCTTATATGTTTCATAAAAAGGGGTTAATTTCTTATAATTTAGATAAGTATCCTGAAGAGGAAATAATGGAGTTTGCGTTAGAAGCAGGTGCGGAAGATATTTATAGTGAAGGTTCTCAGATAGAGGTTATAACAAATTCTGAGAGCTTGGAAACTATTTTATCTATTTTGAGCACTAAGTTTGAGGAAGATATTGCAGAGATTGTTCTTATTCCTGAAAATAAGCTTTCTTTAAATAAAGAGCAGATGGAAAAAGTGCTTGCTCTTATTGAAAAATTAGAAGATTTTGATTATGTTCAAGAAGTTGTTCATAATTTAGAAATTATTGATGGGATTTATTAGTTGATATTGAATCTTTTCTGAAAATTTATCATGAGAGTATTCGATATCGATCTTGAGCTTGTAAATGTTGGGTTGGGGAATTTTAGATAAGAAGGTTGTAGATATGTATATGCTGAGGGTGGGACTATTATAACTAAACCTTTTATGTCTTTGAAGGATAGATTAAAATCAATTTTTGATGAGATTTTTGTTGTTATTGAGAAGTTTATGCTTGGTGTTGCAAGCATTGAGGATATTTAGTTTATAAAAAATAAGAATGCAGATATAAAGGTGGTTGAAGCGTGCGGGCTATTATTTTAACCCTGGTTTTTAAAAATTGAGATTTTTATGAGTATACTCTAATGCAAGTTAAGAATTCAATTTCTGGTTCTGTTAGGATTAAAAGTTACAAATAAAATATGTTATTCATGTTTTGCTTGAGATGAAATTAAATTGCATCATTAATAATGGGCATGTTAGTGATGCGTTGTTTCTTGCAATTTATAATGGTAATCATCATATGTATGGTACTTGATGAAAAGTAATACTATATGCATCCATGAGGTAATTAGTCGCGAATTTATTTGTCATTATTTATTCATTTTTGTCTTATGTCTACCGATAAAAATGAGATGATCTTGGATTTTATATGCATTCTGGTGGTTTTTTATGTGTTATAATTCAATTTTATGATCAATAAGATTTATGGTAAAATTGTAGAGACAAGAGAGTCTAGTATTGTTATTGTAGCACCTCCCTTTGAATTTGAAGTGTTAGTTAGTTTTTTTTGTAAAGTAGAATTAGGGTTATTAGAAGATGTTGAAATATTAACTTATCTTCATCTTCGAGAAAATGAAATTAAACTTTTTGGGTTTTTAAATATAGCAGAAAGGGAAGTTTTTGAAGAATTGATTAGTGTTGATGGAATAGGACCAAGAGCAGCTTTAAGGATATTATCTGGAATAAAATATAATGAATTTAGAGATGCGATTGAGAGGGAAGATGTTAAGCTTATTTCTAAGGTCAAGGGCATTGGAAATAGAATAGCGGGTAAGATATTTTTAAAACTTAGAGGGAAACTTGTTAAAACTGATGGGTTAAGCTCAAGCATATTAAAGTTTAAAGATCTTGAAGAGTCAATTGTTAATATGGGCTTTGACAGAAAGTTGGTTGTCGCTGCTATTAAGGAGATTGTGCTTATTGATGAATTTTTAATGTTGAGAGAAGTTGAGCAGGAACAATTTTTATTCAGAGAGACTTTAAGAAGACTTTCAGGTTAAATTATAGCGTGTTAGAAATTTATAATGAGGTTTTAATAGCGAGATGGGGGATTGATGATTTTGGGGGATAGATCTAAACTTTTAAGTTTTAATAAAAATCTTTTATATGATAAAAATGAAAGTGAACTTAGACCAAAATCCTTGAGAGATTTTGCAGGACAATCTCACATTAAAGAAAACTTAAATATTTTTATAAAAGCATCTAAAGATAGAAAAGATGCACTAGATCATGTTTTTTTAAGTGGTCCTCCAGGGCTTGGTAAAACTACTTTGGCCAATATTATTGCTTTTGAGATGAATACTACAATTAAAGTTACATCAGCTCCAGCTCTTGATAAGCCAAAAGACATTGTTGGTATTTTAACTACGCTTGATACTAAAGGTATCCTATTTATTGATGAGATACATAGGCTTAAGCCTGGGATAGAAGAGATGCTTTATATTGCGATGGAAGATTATAAGATAGATTGGATAATTGGCCAAGGGCCTGCTGCAAGGACTATAAGAATGTCCATTCCTAAATTCACTTTAATTGGTGCTACTACAAGGCCTGGGAGAGTAGCAGCTCCACTTTACGCGAGATTTGGAATTGTCTTTAGATTTGATCTTTATAATGAAGAAGAGCTTGTTAAGATAATACAAAGAAATTCTGTTATATTAAATATTAAGTTGGAGGCTAAAGCTGCTTCACTTCTTGCAAAAAGTTCAAGAGGTACTCCTCGTGTGGCAAATAGGCTTTTAAAACGGATGAGAGATTTTGCTCAGGTTGGTGGTTATAGTTTGATTACAGAGAATATTGTAAATACTGGGCTTGAAATGTTAAAAATTGATCATGAAGGGCTTGATGAACAAGATAGAAATATTTTGAGAAATTTAGTACTGAAATTTAAAGGTGGACCTGTAGGAGTTGAAACTTTAGCAATTTCTGTTGGTGAGACAGCCGATTCCCTAGAGGATTTTTATGAACCTTATCTTATTTTAAAAGGTTTAATTGAGAGGACTAACAGAGGCCGCAAGGCTACTGATTTTGCATATTTTCATTTGAATTTAAATAAAAATAATCATAATGACTTAAATAGTAGGCAGGATGGATACTAAAGAATTTTATTTTGATTTACCGTATAATTTGATAGCACAGTATCCAAGTGAAAAAAGGGGTTTGTCAAGGTTGATGGTTCTTGATTCTGGAAATCAAAAAATCTATCATAATGATTCAATAAATGACATTTTTAAATACATTAATAGCAATACTTTTTTGGTATTTAATGATTCAAGGGTTCGAAAATCTCGCATATATGCCAAGACAGATCATGGGGGGAGTGTTGAATTTTTAATTTTAGATAGACTTTCAGGGGATACATTTACTTCTATGATTGCTAAGGCTAAGAGACAAAGAGTTGGCAAAGTTTATATGTTTCCTCGAAATTTATTGGCTCAAATAATTTCAAGATCTGGTAATGAATTTATACTTAAATTTGATAAGTGTGTGGATGAGGCTTATTTTGAACAGTATGGGCTTATTCCTTTGCCACCTTACATTAAGAGAAGTTATGATATAGAAGATGAAGAACGTTATCGAACAATTTATTCAAAGTATATTGGTTCATCAGCATCAGCTACAGCGGGTTTGCATTTTAGTGAAGAATTATTTTCTGAATTGGATAAGAATAATATTGAGTACGATTTTATTACACTTCATGTTGGACTTGGTACTTTTCTTCCTGTTAGGACCAAGACTATAGAAGAACATAAAATGCATTTTGAGAATTTTTCAATCAAAGATTCTGTGGCTCTTAGACTTGAGGAAGCAAAAGCTTTGGGTAAGAATATTTTGGCTATTGGAACGACTACTCTTAGGGCATTAGAGTCTGCTTATGATAAGCAAAAAGGTTTTGTAAGAGGTGATCAAAAAACCAATCTTTTTATTTATCCAGGAAAGGGATATAAGTTTAAGTTTGTTGATATGCTTTTTACAAATTTTCATACACCAGAATCAACTCTTTTAATGTTGGTGTCTTCGTTTGGTGGTAAAGATTTTGTGTTTAATGCTTATAGAGAGGCTGTAAAAATGAAGTATAAATTTTTCTCTTATGGTGATGCTACTTTATTTTTAAATCATATGTAGATATTCATGCTTAATTATTTTACTATTTATTTAATAATAATTATATACATTTTGAAAGGAGAAGGTATATGATGTCAGTTTTTCAAAAAGAGAGATACAAGTATACTCCAAAATTACCGAAAGTTTTGGAAAATGATTTTCAAAATATTAGTGTAGTTTTTGGTGAAGAGACAGAAGCCCTTGGCGATAGAGATGCTTTAAAAGAAATTTTTAAAAATACTTATGGGCTTCCAGTTGTAAATTTTGCTCAAGGTTTTTCAAATGTAGACTTTACAAGAATTTTAAATGTAGGAGTAATTCTTTCAGGAGGACCTGCTCCTGGAGGACATAATGTTATTGCTGGAATTTTTGATGCGGTCAAAAAAGCTAATTCAAATTCAAAAATTTTCGGATTTAAAGGTGGACCTTCAGGTTTATTAGAAGATAAAAAAATTGAAATTACACAAGATTTAATAGATTCTTACAGAAATACTGGGGGTTTTGATATTGTATCTTCTGGTAGAACTAAAATAGAGACCGATGCTCAATATGAGCAGGTTTTGTCAGTTGTTATTAAAAATAATCTTAATGCTCTTATTGTTATTGGCGGAGATGATTCAAATACCAATGCAGCTTTATTAGCAGAGTTTTTTAAGAATAAACATCATGATATTCAAGTTATTGGTGTTCCAAAAACAATTGATGCTGATTTGAAGAATGAACATATTCAGATTTCATTTGGATTTGATTCTGCTACTAAAACTTATTCTGAGATGATAGGCAATTTATGTCGTGATGCTATGTCAACTAGGAAATATTGGCATTTTGTGAAACTTATGGGAAGAAGTGCATCTCATGTTGCTCTTGAGTGTGCATTAAAGACACATCCTAATGTCTGTATTATATCTGAAGAGATTTTGGCAAAAAATAAGACTTTATCAGAAGTTGTAAGAGAAATAACTTCTGTTGTAGTGAAGCGTTCCTTGAAAGGATATGATTTTGGTGTTGTTATAGTTCCTGAAGGTGTTATTGAATTCATTCCTGAAGTTAAATCTTTAATGATTGAGCTATGTATGATATTTGATAATAATGAAAGTGAGTTTAAAGGCTTAGATGTTGAGGCCATAAGACAGATTTTTATCTCTAAACTTAGTGGGTATATGAGAGAAGTTTATATATCTTTGCCTTTGTTTATTCAGATTGAACTTGTGCATTCTGTGTTGGAAAGAGATCCCCATGGTAACTTTAATGTTTCAAGAGTTCCTACTGAGAAGTTATTTATGGAAATGGTTAATGTTAGATTAGAAGAGTTAAGGAATATTGGTGAATATAGTGGTAAGTTTATTCCTGTTGATCATTTTTTTGGTTATGAGGGCAGAAGTGTAGCGCCTTCAAATTTTGATAGCAATTATTGTTATAGCTTGGGGTATAATGCTGCAATACTTGTTTTAAATGGTTTAACAGGTTATATGTCTAGTATTAAGAACTTAAATAAAAATGCTACTGAGTGGCTTGCAGGTGGAATACCTTTAACAATGATGATGAATCTTGAGAAGAGATATGGTGTTGCTAAACCTGTTATTAAGAAGGCCCTTGTTGATTTAAAAGGAGCACCTTTTAATGAATTTGTGAAAAATCGTGAAGAATGGGCAGTAAATAATCTGTATGTTTCACCAGGGCCCATTCAGTATTTTGGTGTTTCTGAGCTTGTTGATGAGATAACTTTAACATTGAAATTAGAATTGGAAAATTAAATTTTTGATGATTAAATTTTTGCTCTTGCTTTTTAATGTTTTTATTCTTTATTCAAATACTTTAGCGTATTCTAAATTGAATTTTGAGTATTTGAATGATAAATTTTCGCTGGAGAAATCTTTATCTTACAGCGAAAATAATATTAATTTTGATAATGAAGTTTTTATGAAGCTTGGATCTGATGATGACTTTATTTATAAAGATATTCAAGAAGATAAGGATTTAAACATAGAAAAGACTATTAATTCTAATTGGGGTAAAAATCTATTTAGGTTTTCAGCTATCAGTTTTGGAACTTTTCCTATAGCATTGTTTATAAGTTTGTTTTGTGTTGATCTATCTTATTATTTTAATGATATGGATGGTAAAAGTTTTCCATATCCTTTTTCAGATAATTTGAAGCTTTCAAAAGATGAAACTTTTAAGAAATTTATGATCTCAACTTCAGCTGGGTTGGCAATATCTTTAACAATTGCTTTGATTGATTTATTTATTAAATGAAAAGGATTCAAAAAGAGTTTATTGTAAGGACAGATTCTCAGAGATTAGATATTTATTTGTCTGAAAATTTGTGTATCTTTAGTAGGAGTCAAATTAAGAAAAGAGAAGTAAAAGCTTTTAAATATAACGATGGTGTTTTTATTGCAATAAAGTTGTCAAAACCCGTTTTTGTGGATGACAAAATATTGATAGAGTTTAATGAAGAAATTAATTTAAAAGAATATATAAAACCTTTGAGTTTGCCTATTAATATTCTTTATGAAGATGCGAATGTTATTGTTGTGGATAAGCCCCAAGGTATCTTAAGTCATCCTGGTATATCTAATTTGGACAATACTGTTGTAAATTTTCTTTTACATCATATCTCAGGCTTAGGAGATAATTTTTATGAGGATAAAGTAAGACCCGGAATTGTGCATCGGTTAGATAAGGAAACGTCTGGTGTGATGATTTGTGCTAAAAATTTGACAACTTTAAATTTTTTATCTAAACAGTTTAAGGAAAGATTTGTTAAAAAAATTTATGTTGCAGTTGTTAAAGGCAATTTTAACACTGATACTGGGATTATTGATACTTTGATAGATAGAGATAGATGTGATAGAAAAAAATTTAGTGTTCATGACAATAAGGGCAGGAGGGCATTAACTGAATATAAGGTATTGGCTAATATGGGAAATTATTCCTTAGTGGCTCTAAAACCTAAAACAGGGCGTACTCATCAATTAAGAGTGCATATGAAACATTTGAAGCATCCAATATTAGGGGATAATATTTATACTAGATTGGATAAAGAATTTAGAGAAATGCCTTTGATGCTTCATGCTTTCAAGCTTGAAATTAATATTAAAGAGGGTGATTTGAAAGAATTTGTTTCAGCATTTCCACAAAGGTTTATTGATTTTTTATCTAGATTTTATGATAAAGAGGCTTTAAGCATGTTTGTTGATGATTTTATTATGTTTTTAAATAAGTTTTAAGTTTCAGTGTCGTGTTAATTTGTAATTGGTGGTTCGATAATTTTTTTTCCACCAGTTATTTCATTTGTGTTAAGTACTGTAATAAAGCAGTTAGGATCAACTTTTTGAGAAATATATTTAATTCTGGACATACGCATTGTTGGAACTACTATGAAAACTATAGTCTTGTCGTTTCCGGCCCAAGCACCTTTTCCATCAATTAGTGTAGCTGCTACTTTTAGTTTATTTGTGAGCAAGTATGATATTTCTTTTCCTTTATCTGAGATAATAAAGATTGCTTTTTGATTACCAAATCCTGTGCTTGTCTTATCTGTCATTATGGCTGTTACAAATGAAGCAATTAAAGTGTAAAGAGCAATTTCAATATTGAAAAAGGCTGCTGCAATTAGTAATACAGCAAGGTTAAAGAGGAAATTTGTAGTTCCAATGCTAATTGAGTATTTTTCTTTGATTATCATAGAAATGATGTCTGTACCCCCTGAAGATCCTTTCGCTCTAAAGATTAATCCAAGTCCAAGACCTGATATGAGGCCTGATAAAATTGATACAAGTATCATATCGTTTATTTGCATTTTATATTGTAAAAATTGTGAATAATGAACTATTAGGGAATATAAAGCCATTGCAATCCAGCTTTGAATTACGAAGGTTATATTTAGGAATTTGATGCCAATAATGAATAGAGGGATATTTAATATGAATATTGTAAGTCCTAGGTTAAAGCTTAAAAGGTAATGCAGCATAAGTGCGATTCCTGCAATTCCACCACTTAAAAGTCCGTGTGGTATATATAAAATATTTGTAGATATTGCCATTAAGAGTGATCCAGTTATTATTTGCAATGTGCTAATCAGTATTAGTTTTGGGTCTTTGAGGATATTCTTGAGTTGTTTTCTTAATATTTTTAATATTATAAATTTAATCTTTTGTTTTATTCTGATCCATTTATTCCTTTTTTTTTTCATGTTTTTTGTTACTTACTCTTCAGCATAAAATTATTAAGTTACTTGAATTTTATATTAATTTTACTAAAAAACAATTCGATTTTATTGCAATTGTTTCTTTTTTTTTGATATTATTGTGTTATAAAAGATATGATTGTTAGTTATATAAAGCTTATATGTTTAGTAGTTTTTCTCTTTTTTTATATTTGGTTTTTTATTATCTTAAAGATGAGAAGAACTAATTTAGCTTTACTGGAAAAAATTAAAAATGGTGCAATAATATTAGATATTAGATCTCCTAAAGAATATAATAAATCTCATTATGCAAAGGCAATTAATATTCCTTTCAAGAATTTGTTTGCTAAAAAAGATAAGTTAGGTAATGTTGAAACACAAATAATAATTTATGGTAAAAGTTTTAACAAATCTTTTGAAGCTGAAAAAATTTTAAAAGGATTAGGATTTAAAAATGTATTTGTTGCAGGAACTTTAAAGAATATGCCTAAATTGCCTAACTTTAAAGAAGAGATTAATGGTTAAGATTATTGGCATAACAGGCGGATCTGGAAGTGGGAAGACTACAGTTGTTAATAAGATTAGTGAAGTTATTCCTGAATTTGTTCTTATATCGCAAGATAATTATTATAAAAGTGTTGGTAATTATGAATATGAGTTTTTAGATGTTAATTTTGATCATCCAGATGCTTTTGATAACAATTTGTTTTATAGACATTTAAAAAAACTTAAAGAAAATAAGCTAATTCATATGCCTCTTTATGATTTTATTAATCATAAAAGAAAAGATGAAAGCGTTGAGATAGTTCCAACTCCTGTCGTTATTGTTGAAGGTATTATGATTTTTGTTGAAGAGCGAGTACGCAATTTGATAGATTTAAAGATATATATTGATACTCCTAATGATATTAGATTTATTAGAAGACTTGAACGAGATATATCTAAGAGAGGACGTACTTTGGAATCCGTTATTGAACAATATTTAAGTACTACTAGAGCAGGATATTATAGATTCATTGAACCTACTAAGGAATATGCTGATCTTATTATTCCTGAGGGAGGTCATAATGATAAAGCTCTTTATGTTCTCTCATCTTTCTTAAGAACTCTTGGAAAGGATAATTCAGATTTTTTTTAAAGTAATGAGATTGGATAATAATCTATTTCAAGATATACATCTTTTGTTAATTTTACCTTTTCTTTTGTATTGCGTATTAATTTTTCAAGTGCATTGAATGATTTTGATAGATATATTATATTATACCTATAATATTTAGATATTTTTGACATTGGGGCTTTTGATGGGCCTAAATATTCAATATCACCATTTAGTGTTTCTTTAGATATTTCAAAAAATTCTAAACATTTATTATGAGCAGATTCCTGTTTGTGACTTCTAATTACTATCCTAATAATTTTTTTAAAAGGGGGGTAATTTAATTCTTGTCGAATTTTTATCTCTTCTTTATAAAATTCTTCATATTTCCCCTCATAGGCGTATTTTATGGCGTAATAATTTGGATTTTTTGTTTGGATAATAATTGTGTTGTCATTTTTGAATCTTGCAGCTCTTCCTATTACTTGTGAGATTATTGCAAAAATTTTTTCGCTGCTTCTAAAATCAGGTAAACCCATGCCAATATCTGCATTAATGATTCCTAGGGTTTTGATTTGTTTGAAATTAAAACCTTTTGCAATAATTTGAGTTCCAATTAAAATGTCTAATTGCCCATTTTCAAATGCATTTATTGATTGAATAATTTCTTTTTTATTGAGATCAGAGTCTGTTCTTGCTATTCTTGCATTTGGAAGGAATTTTTTTAATTCCTTTTCAATAAATTGAATTCCATATGTTTGGTATATGATATCTTCTGAGTTGCAATCAGGACAATTGCTTATTATGTTTATTTTGTAATTACAGTAATGACAAATAAGTTTGTTTGTACTTTTATGGTAAGTTAAATTGAATGAACAATTTGGACAGTAAATTATATGTCCACAGCTCTTGCATTCAAGTGTTTTTGAATATCCCCTTTTATTAATAAAGATTAGTGCTTGTCTTTTATCAATTAAACTTTTTTGTATACTGTAAAGCAATTCTGAAGATATTATTTGGCGTTCTTTTTTCATATCGATTATTTTGAGTTCTTTAAATGTTCTGTCAAAAAATTTATTTTTTAAAATCATTTTCTTTATCTGATTATTTTCCATGGCAAGGTATGCTTCAATTGATGGAGTTGCGCTTCCCATTACAAACTTGGCATTAAAAGTTCTTTGTAGGAAAAATCCTATATGTCTTGAGTGAAATCTTGGTGTATTCTCAGATTTATATGTGTATTCATGTTCTTCGTCCATTATTATTAATCCTAAATTTTTAAATGGCAACATTAATGCACTCTTAACACCAATTATAATTAAATTTTCTCCATTCTTGATTTTATTCCATATTAATGATTTCGTTGAATTCGATACTTTTGAGTTATATTCATAAACTTTGTTTGTGTTTAAATTTGATTTGATTCTTTTAATTATTTGGTGCCCCAAAGAAATTTCAGGAATTAAGAAAATGATTTGTTTTTTTTGTTCCAAGTAATTTTTGCATAGTTTGATAAATATTTCTGTTTTTCCAGATCCAGGAACTCCGAATAAGTAAAATATGTTTTGTGTCTTTGATGTAATAATTTCTTTATAAATAGCATTTTGTTCTTCATTTAATTGAATGGATAGTTTGGAAATTAAGTGTTCATTGTCATTATTTTTTGTTTCTTTATTTGAAGTTGAAATTTTAGGTAGTCCACAAAATAAGGCTTCTCCAAATCCCGAAAATGTTTTTTGACTGATCCATCGTGCAAGATTAATGTTATGTTCTATGATTATTGCATTTTCGTCGATAATTTTTATTATATTTTTTATATTAAATGTAAAATCTTTATTAAGTTCTTTCTTAGCATATCTTTTTATTATAATTCCAATTGTATCTTTTCCATTGAAATTCGTTATTACTCTTATTCCTATTTCTAATTTTAAGTTGTACTTATAAAAAAAAAGTTTATTAATGGGAATATTAAATGCAATTTCGTAGTAAAAATTGCTGTCCAATCTGTCATCCATATTTTATTATACCTTTTATAATTTTTAAATCTTGCCAAATTTCTTTTTTAAGTTCTGGATTTGTGATTTGATTTGTAGGGTTATATGTAAATACTATTGGAATGCCTTTAAAATTTAATTCAAATCCTCTCACAATTTGAATCCTTAAGTCTTGGTTTAAGAATAATGCTACTTCTTCACAAGCAAGAATTGCTTTAGGTTGTTGATTGTGAATCTCTGAGATTAAAGTATTCAGGTTATCTATTATTTTATAGTTTAGTATTTTGATACTTTCACACCATTTTTTTACTATTATTTTTGTATTTTGATTTAGAGATTTTTTATCTATATATATTATTAATAAATCTGTTTTGTCATTTTTGTTTATTTTATATTCTATTTGTTGTATTAGCTTATTATTTTCTTTTGTATCGTTTTGTTCTGTGTGTTGTAGAAGTTTTATGTTTCTAGTTTTGATTATTTGATTTTTAATTTTTTCAAATTCTTCTTTTTGGTTGCTATAGACATTGCCCGATATATTATTTGCAAGTATTCTGAGAAGTATAAGCTTTTTAAGTAATTTGCTTTTATTCATAAAAGACCTTGTCTAAAAATAGAGCTTTTGCAGGTGCAGTTGTTCTTGTAAATTTTCTGTTTTTTGAGTTTAGAATTTGTTTAAAGATATCAACAGGTTCATTTTTTATTTCTATATCAATCATTGTGCCTACTATTGATCTTACCATTTTCCATAAAAAGGAGGAGCCTATTATTTCAAAGATTATAAACTTGTTTTTTTTCTTAAATTTAGCGAAGTAGATTTCTTTTAATTTTGAATTTGTTTGATCTTTAATGCATGAAAAAGTAGTAAAATCATGTATGCCAATTAGCATTTTAGCCATTTCGTTTAGTCTGTTGATATTTAATTTTTTCTTTACATAGTAAGCTTTATACCTTTCCCAAGGATAGTGGTTTTCATTGTTGAGTATGTAATAGCTGTATTTTCTTTTCTTGGCGTTGAATCTGGGTTGAAATGCATCTTCTACATACTTTAATTTGATTATTCTAATATCCTCTTTTAAGAGGGAGTTTAGTGCTATCTTTAGATTTTTAAGATTAATATTTATTGTTATATAAAAAGATATTATTTGTCCTTTTGCATGTACTCCTTTGTCTGTTCTTCCTGCTGAATGAATTTTAGTCTTTGTTTTACTTATTTTCTCTAGTGCTTTTTCAATTTCTCTTTGAATTGTTGGTTTTTTAGGTTGGATTTGGAATCCATAGTATAGTGAACCATCATATGCTATTTCTGCGAGTATTTTTTGCATTTATTTGAAAGTTTTTATTTCATTTGAGATTTTAAAATATACTTCTTTTATTTTGTCTAGAAGTATTGAGGGTTTTTCTTTTGATGATTTTCCCATTCCAGCTATTTTAGATAGTAGAGTTTTTATTTCGACTAGTTGATTGTATCTGTATTTTGCATTTTCTTTATTTCCATAAAAATATTCTAGTAAACTTGATAAGTATAACACGCTGTCATATCCATAATTTTTGTCTGTATCAGGACCAAATGCTGTTTCAGCATTAATTGGTTCTGAATTATTTTGCTCTTTTTCGATTGTTAGTTTATAAAGATATGCTGCTTTATAATAAAATATTTTTTGCAAATAGTTGTAGTTTTGGTTTGGATATTCCCTGTCTAGATCTTCGAATATCCATGCTGATCTTATTGCACATTTTGCTTGATTGAGAGTTGGATTGTGATTTTTTTCCATATGTTCATAGCACATTATGGCAAGGATATAACTAGCAGCTCCTTCTTGAAGTCTTCTTGGTTTGTTAAAATTTAAATTATCTTCAAAAATTGATTTTATTTCTTTACGTTTGTCAGTACTGTTTATTAGGATTTGTTTTGTTTTATTATTAATAAGTGCTATTGAATTAAAATCATTTGGGAAAGCGGCCAGATAACAATTGGGACATACTGTTATTGAATATATCCGGGGATAGATATTGCCGTATTTTTCATTTTTTATGTATTCTCTTTTTAAATCAACTTTTAATTCTCCAGCTATTAATCTACTACTTCCTGTTAATAGTTCTTCTTTCCTAAATTTGTATTGACATAAAGGACATTCAATTTCATATTTTGTAAGATATGATATCTTTTTCATAAATTAATTTTCAGCTATTACAAATGCAATAGCGTACTCCCTTTCATGTGAAATTGTCAAATATAATTTTATATTCATTTGTTCAATTAAGGCTTTAATATCGTTGTGCAATTGAAATATTGTATTACCTTTTGGCAAGCTTATAATTTCAATATCTTTTAGTGAATATTTTACTTTGACATTTATTAGTGGGGTTAATGCTTTAATTAATGATTCCTTTGCTGAAAACTTGCCAGCTAAACTCTCTAAAACTCCTTTTCCTTTCATTTCTAAGTTGTTAATTTCTCTTAGTGTAAAAAATCTTTCTAATTTTTTTCTGTCTTTTAAAAAATTAGAAAGCCTTTTAACTTTTATTATATCACATCCTATTGATTTAGTCATTTTGTTATTCTGTTGATACTATTTCGAGCTTTATCGTTTTGGGTTCATATTCATAGACTTCTATACCCTGAGTATTATTTTTAAGTATTATATCTGTGTTAATATTATAAATGCCAGGAGTTGTAATTTGACTTAAATCGAGATTGAGACTAATATTTTTATTAGCTATATGCATTTTGATTATCTTTTCTGATAGTCCGCTTTTTATCTTAATAAACATTTCGTTTCCTGGGTCTAGAATTTTTTCTTTGTTTTTTATTTCTAATCCATTTTTTAGATTATTGAAAATTAAATTAGGCTTTTTTATTGTTGTTTGTATATATTTTTTGCCTAAGGTAATATTAACTATTACATGGTTTTTGTCAAGTTTTATAAGTGGGTCTGGAGAGATTACTTCAAGATGTTCTGAAATGAATACAGTATTTATATCAAATTCCTTTATTTTTGTTTTGATTGAGTTTATTGTTTTAAGCATTTTTTCAGGACCATGTATTGTTAATTTTTCGGGCACTATATTATATTTGGCGATGAAATATTCTCCCTTACCCTCTTTTTCAAGTAGTTTGAATTTGGGTTCAACTTTAACTAATTTTGAAACTTTTTTATCAAGGGTTAATATGATTTTGCTTTTTGAGAGTTTATATTCAACTATGGGTATAGGATTAAAGTTTTTGATCTTTATTGGTATCTCATATTCTCCAGCTTCTTTTATATTATTAGCTTCAACTAATAAAGCTATTCGATCAAGGTCTAAATATTTTAAATCTTTTTTATTGATTTTGATTGTAAGTAATATTTTGTTGAAGTCCGGAATTTTACCTAGTATAACTTCATCTTCTAATGCAATATTAAATTTTTTTTCTATTATAATTGATTCTATACTATTAAAGTAAGATGTTGTAAACATAATAATGGCAATTAGTATAGAAATAGCTTTATTTTGCCAATCTTCAAATAATAATTTTATAATACTTATAAATTTTTTAGCTATAATCATTGTTCATTCTATTAATGCAAGATTTAATTTTTTCTTTATTTCATTTAAGCTTAAATTATATTCTAATTTGCCATTTTGTGTGAGTGAAATAGAACCAGTTTCTTCGGATGTTATTATCGTTATTGCATCTGAATTTTCAGAAATTCCAAGGCCTGCTCTATGTCTTGTTCCAAAGGTTTTACTGATAGATTCAATATTAGATAGTGGTAAAAAAGAGCCAGCATAAACTATTTTGTTATTGCTAATAATGACTGCCCCATCATGTAAAGGTGTTTCATAATCAAAAATTGATATTAGAATTTCATTAGATACGATGGAATCCAATTTTATGCCTTTATTTATTATTTGATCTAATTGTATTTTTTTTTCTATGCATATTAAGCTACCTGATTTATTTTCTGATAAATGTTTGATTGCTCTTATTATCTCAGCAATAGTTTTAATAGTTTCTTCTTTGTTATTTGCAAGTTTAAAAGATAAATTAAAATTTCCAATTTGCATAATTATTTTTTTTATTTCTTGATTAAATAAGATAAGCATTGCGATCGGTAATATATTTGCTATGTAAGTTAAGAGCCAATTTATTGTGTATAAGTTGAAATAGTAAGAAATGATTCCTATCGATGTAATTATGATCATTCCTTTAAGTAAGTTTACTGAGTAGGAATTAATCACGTTTTTATAGATATAATAGACTAAAATGCTAATTAAACTTATGTCTAATATTCTAGAGAAAATATCTTTTATTTGATTTATATTACCTATGTCTATCATTACCATTTCTATTTAATTTGTTTTAATATAATATTGTCTATACATATTATATTGAATATATAATATGTATATATTTTAATACAAATTGATGTTAATTTAAATTTATTTTTTGTTTATGGGTAAAAAAGAAAAGATTATAGCTTTGATATTTGATTTTGATGATACTTTAATTTATGGTAATATGCAACAGGTACTTTTTGATGAATATAATGTTGATGCTGGTTTGTTTTGGGATGAAGTTGAAAATTTATCTATTACTTATAACAAAAATCATTGTAATATCATTGCTAATGAAATGATATATTTGTCACATTTTTTGACATATTTTAGAGAAGGTATTTTTAGAGGATTAAATAATAAAGTATTGTTTGAATTGGGATCAAAATTGAGATTCTTTGAGGGCGTGCTTTCTTTGTTTAGAGAAATAAAAGAGATAAATAGAAGTTTAAAGAAATCAGATACTGTAATAAATATTTATATTGTTTCAAGTGGTTTTAGACAGATGATTTTGGGTAGCAAAATTGCTCCTTATGTTACTAAAGTTTGGGCTTGTGAATTTATAGATACATATCTTTTGCCTTTTTATCAGACCTTAGATAATAAATTTTCAGAAAATATTGTTTTAAGTAGTGTATGTTATTTCGTGGATCATACAATAAAAACCCGGGTAATTTTCGAGTTAAATAAGGGATCTTATGATAAAATTAATAAGAGGATTCCTAAAGGTAGAAGAGAGATCCCTTTTGAAAATATGTTTTATATTGCAGATGGTTTTAGTGATATTCCAGCCTTTGAGATTTTAAATAATAATTTAAATCATTATAAAAATACATTGACGGTTTATTATGGGAATAATGAAAATGCTAAAAGACTAGTTGAAGAACGGAGGGCAGGGGATTTAGCTGAGGCCAATTATAGTAAGGGAACCAAGTTATATAATTGGATAATGGAAAAAATTTATTTAAATATATGAATTGATTTTAAATTGTGATGAATATTCTTAGGCGAGTATTAACTTTGCTTTTAAGTATTGTTCATAATGCTTAGATGTATTTAAGGGGGAAATTTAGATGGCTTTAGATTTAAAACCAACTGATAGGTTAAAGTTTGTTAAACTTCAGTCTGTTTTTTATGTTATAGCTTTGATTGTAATGTTAATTGCTATTTTAAAAATAGCACAAACGATATTTAAGCCTTTAGCTATTGCTGTAGTTCTTGGATTTTTGGTATACCCCATTTATACTTTTCTTAAAAAACTAAAGATTCCAAGGGTTTTAATAGTTTTTGTCATCTTTTTTGTCCTTTTTTCATTTTCTTATTTAGTTTTTAGTTTTGTTTATTATAGTGTTACTGTTTTAATGGATCAGGTACCTTATTATCAAAAGCAATTGAGTTTTATTATGGTAGATATTCTTGCGAAGTATAAGTTAGATAGTGTTATTATTAGCAATATAGATTTTTCTAAATATATTTATCCTTTTTTGACGCGTATGTCTAATGAAATTATTGGTTTTGCAAGCAGTTTAGTGGTTTTATTTTTATTGTTGTATTTTTTGCTATCAGAAATACATATTTTTGACATAAAGGTTAAGAATGCTTTTGAGCAGTCTGTTTCGAGTATATTTATTGAAGTGTTAAGTACAATAAACAATCAAATTAGTAAATATTTGGGAATAAAGGTTTTTGTTAGTTGTCTTACAGGGTTTTTAGTTTTCATAGGTTTGAAGTTGTTTGGACAGGATTTCCCTAGTGTATGGGCGGTGCTTACATTTGTTTTTAATTTTATTCCAAGTATAGGATCGATTTTAGCAGTTTTTTTTATTATGATAGCGGCTTTAGTGCAGTTTTATCCTAATCTAAATTTGGTGCTTTATATATTTATATATAATACATTTGTTCAAATGTTAATTGGGAATATTCTTGAGCCAAAGATGCAAGGACATAGGCTTGATCTTTCTCCTTTTTTACTGCTTTGTTTTCTTTTCTTTTGGGGATGGCTTTGGGGTATTGTGGGACTTTTAATAGCCTATCCTTTTACAGTTATTATAAAAGTAATAGTAGATAATATACCGTATTTAAAACCTTTTTCTGTGTTTTTAAGTGGTTCAAGGATCTTAAGTGTTGATAATCTAGATAAAAAGGAGAGTTAAATTTGCAGAAAAAAGTTATGCTTACAGGAGATAGACCCACTGGTTCTTTACATTTAGGGCATTATGTCGGTTCTATTGTTAATAGATTAAAGTATCAAGAAGAATATGAAACTTATATTATCATAGCGGATTTACATACTCTTACTACAAAGCCATCTTTAAGAAGTATTAATGAAATATCTTTTAATGTTCGCGAAATGGTATTGGATTATCTAGCATGTGGAATTAATCCTGAGAGGGTTAATATTTATTTGCAGTCAGCTATACCTGAGCTTTTAGAGTTAAATCTAATGCTGTCAATGATTGTTATGGTTAATCGTTTAAACAGGATTCCTAGTATAAAAGATATGAGTGTAGCTGCTGGATTGAATGATATTTCTTATGGGCTTTTGGGTTATCCTGTTTTAATGAGTGCAGATATTTTGATGGCAAAGGCTAATTTAGTTCCAGTTGGACGTGATAATGAGGCTCATATTGAGCTTACAAGGGAACTTGCTAAAAAATTTAATTCTCTTTATGGAGATGATTTTTTTCCAATTCCTGAAGCTATCTTTACAGATTCTCAGACTCTTGTGGGAATTTATGGCAAAATTAAGATGAGCAAAAGTCTTGGTAATGCAATATTTTTAAGTGATGATGAGCAATCATTACGCAAAAAGGTTATGTCTATGTTTACAGATCCAAAAAGGGTAAGGGCAGATATACCAGGAGAAGTTGATGGTAATCCTGTTTTTATTTATCATGACCTTTTTAATAATGATACTGATGAGCTTTGTGAGCTTAAAAATAGGTATAGGAAGGGTACAATTGGAGATGTTGAAGTTAAGGAGAGACTTTTTAAGGTTTTAAATCAATTTTTAACACCAATTAGAGAGAAAAGAGAATTTTTTAAAGCCAAAAAAGGTTATATTGATGAGGTAATATTTGAAGGTACAAATAGGACTAGAAAAGTTGCAGTAGAAGTTATAAAAGATGCTAAAAATTTAATGGGAATATCAAAGATGTGGAATGGGGTTCAGAGGAATGTAGAAAAGGTTTTAAAAATGATATAAGTACATAGTTTGTAGAGCGTAACTGATGATGAGCAAACAAGTTAGTTGAGTTTTAAATTTGTGTTTTTAGATGATGAGTGAACAGAGTATATTAAGTAGGTATTGAATTCTAAGAGATCATATAATGAGGTAATTATATTCAGATTTGACCAGTATCAAAAAATAAAATAAATAAGTAAAGATCTCTATATAATAGAAATCCTTACAATTAAATGCTTATGTACTTAATTAGTAGCATTTTTATAAGCAGAAATTAATGTATCAATAGCGTTAGCAAAAGTTGTTCCTCCAGTGTAGTTGTCTTTATTCAAATTTATAGCACATTGTTTTGTTTATTCTATAATATTTTCTAATTGAAAAGCCATGACTCTTAATGCACCAATAATAGGGCTGAGAGCTACCGATGTTAACTTCTTGATGGAAAGTCTTAGCAGAATTAGCGAAAGAGTGAGCAGCCTTGATGAAATTATTAGAGTTAAAGTTAGAAGTGATGTTAACAAAAGCATCGATATAAGCTGTGACTGCAATATTTATAGTAGTAATGAAAGCCTCACCAGCATCTTTAATGGTTTGAAATGCTTGAGTAGTATTTTGATCTTTTACAAGGTTAGCTTGTTCTATAGCTTGTTTTAAGCTTTCAATTGAGTTAATCAATGCTTGAGGCTTAGTATCTTTTATAGATTCTGCTAGTGTTTGTAGGTCTTTAATGAGATCAGGCTTATTAAGTTTTTCAATAGCATTTTTGCGTATTTGAGCATTTGTTTCGCTAGTGCAAAATACCATGTGATCTTTGCTACATTGAGTATTACGATTATAAATATTTTTTAGGGTATCATAATAGTCTTTAGAATCGATAAGAAACTTTTGTAATCTTTCTATATTCTCTTATGTTAACTTTGAAGGTTGTACTTGAATTATATGTTCTTTTTTTTCTTCTTTAGGATATATAGAAGAATTTATTGTTTTTTGTAAATGATGATCTTGCATATAACTTAAAGTGTGTTTGTGTTTTTCCTTTTCTTGAGTTCTGCTAGCATTTGTCATAGTATCATGAAATTCGAATGAATTATTATTTTCTTTTATTTTTTTAACTAATTGAATGGCCTTATTGAATATTATATTTACTCCCTTATCCTATTCATGTTTATTAAATAAATATCCTCAGATTTACCTTAGTCATTACTTTACGTTATTTAACACATGAACCTTTCAAAGGATTGAAATCAAGAGGAAGAATTATTCTATTATTTGAATTATCCTCTTTACTTTCCAATTGATCTTCAATATAATGTAACATTAATCTTTTAAAAGCTGCTTTTTGCGCATTATCATCATGACCATCATGAAGACCTTCTTGACCATTAATAGTATGACCATGATGAGCAGCTTGACTGTCATGACAATTTTCGAGTGAAATTTGTATATGATCCAATACTACTTTTAATTTATTCAATTTATCTTCATCTACACTCAAAATACGGTTAAGCTGATAATTATTTCCCTTTAAAACTTCTTTTAAGAAGTCCAATCCTTTGTTTTGTGTTTCACTTAAATGTTCTCTTAATGCTTCTTCGGGTGTCTTTTGTGTAGCTGCTTGGGTTTCCAAATTTTCTTTATTGCCTTTACTCTTACTAATAAGACCACAGCTACAAATGATCAGTAAAGTAAACAAAATAAAATGGATCTTCTTCATTTAAAACTCTCCTCATGTTTATGATTTAAGTAAATTATATATCAAATCCTTTTGTTTAACATACAATAATTGTATTTTTAGATATGGATATGTTGGTGTAAGGTTTTTGATTTTATAAATAAAAATTTAAAATTTGTTAAAATGTTTTTTTGAAAAAACAATATATAATCTATATTTTAGATATAAGTTGTGAGAGGAGGCTTAAATGAAAATTAGAAAACCATTAGGTTTATTAATAATTACCAGTTCTTTATTTAGTGGATGTGATTTAGTAGAGCAATTCATAGCTGAAGGTAAAGATAGACTTGGTAACAAAGAAGCATTAATTTTTGATGCTATGACTGATGGTACTTTAAGCAATCAAAAAGGGATTCAATTACCAAAAGGAAAGAAAAATACTTTACCACAGGAAAAGAATACTGAGATTGCTTCAAATATTGGCAGTCAAGTTGATAGTCATGATGATAATCTTGCCCCAGGATGGTATAAGATAAGTGGATTTGCTGGGGGTGGACGTCTTAAAGGAGCAGAAGGAGAAACAACCTATGTTGGTTTAAGTGGTGATATAAATACCTTTAATGCAGGTAAGCCACTTGTAGGAGCAAGAGGACAAAGAAATAACTCCACACTTGGTAGTGTAAGTGGAGAAAAGAGTATTCCTGCTATTACTGAAGAGTCCTATGGTTCAAATGATGTTGTTGAGTTCTCTTATGGCACTGTTGAACCTATCATTAGTGGACAAAATAGTAGTAATTTGGTTACTGAAGAGCAATATGATTCAAAAAATATGTATGTATTTGAGGATTCCTATGCCTCTGCACCTGTCTTAACTGGACAAAGTGGTGGCCTAGCTGGTGAAGAGTATGACTCAAATAGCTTTGATGTATCTTATGATTCTGCATATGGTGTAAGAGGACAAAGTAGTGTTGTGAATGAAGATTACGATAGAGTAGTAATTGATTCTAATGATAATAGAAGTAAAGTAAAAGAATACTTTAATGGATTAAAAGATAGGTTGATAGCTATTAAAAAAGGTAAGTCTAATGAAGTTATTGACAAGTTAATAGCTTCTGTAAATAAATTAGCTGCTGCTACTGGTGGTGATAACATTAGTATTGGAGAAATTAGTGCTAGCAACAGTAAGGCTTCTGCTATTTCTGAGAATGCAAGTGTTTCAACTATTATTAATGAAGTTAAAGAAATAATTGAGGTTGCAGAAAAATCTGGTGTAGAGATTAAAAACAAGGGTGTTGTTGGTACCCCTGTTAATGCAACAGATAACACTACTGCACTTGCTGCCCTTAATGGTGGTAGTGGTATTAATTATGATGATGGTGGTGTTGTTAGTGTAGAAGCTGGTATTAAACTTGCTAAAGAAGTGGCTAAAGCAGATCCATGGGCAATGATTGATAAAATAAGAAATGCTACAACTAAAACCACTTATATTGATAATAGGGATAATGATGCAGGAGAATTAGTTACTGGTAAGACTACTTCTAATAAGGGTGCTGGTGCCAAAAGTAATGCAGACTTAGCAGCAGCTGTTGCATTAAAGGCAATGAGTAGGGATGGTAAGTTTGCAGCTTATAAAAATGGTAATGATACTGTATATGTAGAAAATATTAAAAAAGCTGCAGCTAATGCTGTTAATAAGGTATTAGGTGCGATTCATGCAATTGTTATGCAAACATTACAAAAGATTAAGTAAGTAGATCTTTAAGATATTTGGGATTAAATTTTTATATGAGATAATAAATTATGTGAGAAGTGCTTGATTAAGCACTTCTCTTTTTCAGCGGATATCTTAATTAATTTAATTAATATAATATTTATTAACTTTTTTAAGTTATCAATGTATACCTTGAATCATTTTATAGCTTTAACTTGTCTATTATTTTTTCCAGTAAATATTCTGAGTTAATATAATGCAATTATTGCGTAAATAGAGTTCAGTATATAATTGCTTTTGGTATATTTTAATGCGTGTTTTTTCACTAAAGTTATGTCTTTTTTGGAAATTTGAATTTGATTAAGTGTTGTTATTGATATTCTTATTGAATTAAGATTTAGGTTATCTTTCTTATAAGGTTTTGGATTTAATATAATATTTATGAAAAATGATCAGTTGTATTTGTTCCATTTATCTATGAATTTTATTTTGTATATATCTTTTGTATGAAGTAAAATCTCTAATTTTAGAGGCATCATTTAGTCTTTTTAGGAAAATTGCTTTATATGTTATTTTTGAAGTATTTTGGTGTAAAGCTTGAATCTTACTCAAATTGCTGTAATTTTTATACTTTAGAGGAGGGGGAAATGAAATCTAAAAATAAATATATAGCGTTGGGATTACTTTTAAATTTTATCAGTTGTGATTTAATATTAAACGATGAAATGAAAGAGAAATCTCTAGGTTTATTAGGTAAGATTCAACAATCTGTTTTGGATGGCAGTGAAAAATCTGTTGAAAAGTCTACTAAGAAAAAGAAAAAGGTTGTTAAGAAGAAGAGAAAACCATCTGCTGTTGTTAACCAATCTATTGTTAATAGTGATGTAGCACAAAATTTAGTATCAGGTGGTATGATTGATGTTCTTAAGGAACAGTATAGTGTACAAAAGGATATTACATTTGCGAATGGCCTTAATAAAAATGATGAAGTAGTTCTTAAAGAAGAAAGTCCACAGGTTGTATTATCAAGTATAAAAACTGAGCTTAGTAAAGAAAAAATACAAGAGCCGCAAAATATAGAGATAACCAATGAAAATTCAATTACTGGAGTTGAAACTTATGATAGCGTAAAATCAACATCTCATAATAGCAGTGCAAGTGTTGAGCCAAAAAAGGAAGTTATTGTTCAAAACAATGCATTTGATATTGACTTTACTATAGATTCAGATTTAAGCCAAACTATTTCAGGTTCAAATTCTTTTTCATATGTTGAGGAAATAGAAGAAGATGAGGATGATTACTACTTTCAAGAGGGAGAAGTAATAGAAGATGAAGAAGATGAGTATGAGTTGGAAGATAAGAAATTATTTGAAGAAGAAACAAGGCTAAGTAATCGATATAATGCTTATCTGTCAGGCGTTAGACATAATGTGAATACAGCAATTAGAACAATTGATAAAATATATAATAATTTTGAATTATTTGCGACACAAAAATTCAAGATGCATTCTACACGTTTTGATTCTGTTGTCAAAGCTCAAGCTAAAGAAAGGGCCAAGGAATTTACAAAAGAAAAACTTGATCAAGATCTTAGTACACTATTAAATTGCATTCAAGCTGGAGCAAAGACTGCAGCAAATCTTGTACGAGTGTACGAAAAGAAAGCAAAAACACTATTAGACGGACTTGAGACAGAAGCAAGAACTTTAGTTGCAAATATTAAAAAGGAAACTGATTCATATGAAGGATATAAAGCAATATTAAAAAGTACAATTCTAGAAATGAAAAAATCTCTTAATATAGTGAAATTTTATATTGGAAAATAATTGTCATTGATATTAAGAAGTAAAAAAAGATAATTAATGGTTTAGTATCTTAAACAGACTATAATGTAATTGTAGTCTGTTTTCAATTTATTAATGTTAAAGTTTTATAGGCTTGAATTAAGCATATAAACTATAATAGTGATAATAGTGAGGTTTTTAAAATTAATTTTTGCATTATAAATGTAGAGATAAGTAGATATTGGGATAGAGGTCTCGCTAGCTTTGTACTAATAACAACTAAACTA